>DATIUT010000181.1:0-9049 GCA_035466615.1 Anaerolineales bacterium
ACTTGCGACTGCTGAGCATCGCTGGCAATTTATCCACGATTTGATGGGCTTCCAGTAAGATCCTGCGGGGAATGTTGGGAGTATCGTTCATGGCAATTCTCCTTCCTGATCATCTACTATGATTTCGGCTTCGATGGCATCCTCCAGCATGCGCGGGAGGACATCCTTGAAAAGCGGTTTGGTTTCCTGGATATCGATTACTTGAAGATCTGGTTTAGTCCCGGGACTTGAGAAACTGCTGTCGGCGATTTGTTTCGCGATGGTTCGTCGCACAATGGCATCATCGCCGGATGCCAATCCACGGGATGCCATGCTCAACAATTGATCACGGGCAGCGATCTGACTGTGGGTGCTGGCTGAAAACTGTGGCAGACTTTTGATGTCTTCCCTTTGGATGCCGGCAGTAGCGGCAGGATTGCGATCCATATCAAAGGCTACACCATCTACAACATCTAATAAAAGTGGTGCATCGCCATGTGGATCACGCTGGATGACTCGCACGCGCATCCAATTCCGGCTCACGGACATAGCCACAAGGAAAGTAACGATCAACATACCCCACGGCGTAATCGCGCGAATTTGATTCGTGAGTTCCCCGCGTTGAATGGTCAGTTCAGCCTGTTTGGCTTTACTGAACTGCTGGGTTGCATAGGCTTGGACCGCCGCATAGTCGGCTGTAGAGGTGATATCGAACGCGTGTTGCGTGGCAGTGGCTTGAATGGCTTGCACAGTTGCCAGTTCGGCGGCTGTGCTCGTGGATTGAACGCTGGCAGCTGTGGTGGTCGCTTCCCAAACACGTGCTGTGGCAGTGCTATTCGCGGACTGTTCGGTGGATTGTGCAGACCACGCTCGTTCCGTTGCTTGCATGTTGTGCGCTTCAACAGTAGCCGTTAATTGATGGGCATAATAATCTGCGGTGGAAATGGCAGCTGCAGCTGTTGCCTGGCTGGAGCCGGCATTGACATAGACCTGAATCGGGTCCGGGGTTCCACCGTATGCCGTGGTCGTTGTACAGGCGACCAGGAACAGGATGGGAAACAGAAATGCATATTTGAGATGCATAGCTGTATCACTCTCTGTGATCACCATTTGCCAGGTGATCGTAGCCGGCTGCTTTAAGTTGTGCGATTACAGCGCGTGCCGGGATGCGATAGGTGCGTTCCCCAAACTTAACGACTGGAATTTTTCCAGACTCGATCCAACGATAAATGGACTTGGGACTGACCCGTGCCCATTTCGCGACTTGAGTTACCGTGAGTAACTCAACTTCAAACAATCGTTCCTGATCAGATTGAACTTTTCCGGCTGTCATAGTTCCTCCTGGAGCCGGAATCGAAAGAACCCGGTCTCCGATGAATTGTTGTTCATCGAAAACCGGGTTCCTTCTTAATTAGTTACGCTCTGCGGTCCCGACGGGATTCGAACCCGCGATCTCGGCCTTGACAGGGCCGCATGTTAGGCCGCTACACCACGGGACCATCTAACAAGCGGGCGAGAGTTTACCATGTGGATATGGTTGTGTCAATACGCCCAATCCTTGTAAAGCGCCGGGTCAGTGGGAGTTTGTCCTGTCGTATCGTACACATGGACGTAGTCACCCACATTTGCCCAGTTGTATAACCAGTGTGAATCGCCGACGGATAGATTGACACATCCATGCGATTGGGGATAGCCAAATCGTGTGCGCCAATAGGCGCCATGCAAAGCACGTGCTTTGTCGAAGTACATCGTCCATGGAACGTTGTCAAGATAATAAAAGTCTGTCAGGTCGCTGTTACGCATGTTTTCGGTTTCTTTTTTCTCGTAGATTTGGAACAGGCCTGGACGTGTATAAAAAGGCTCAAGCCCACTGGCTATGACTGTGGCAAAAATAATTTCATTATTGTCATAGACCGCCAGCGTTTGTTCAGCAAGATCAACGTCGATCCAACGATTTCCTGTGACGCCTTCAGGAGGGCCTTTCTTTGGCGTGACAACGGCAACCTTGCGCGCTTCCACCCATTCATTGGGACCGATCATATTCCAGTCTGCGCCATCCACATTTTGGGTATTGTATACTTGGAAATTGTCAATGAACGGATAAAGGTATTTGCCGGTTTCAAGGGTGTTATAACCCGGTCCCTTTTTTACCGGGATGTATTCAAAAGCCCAGCCGAATGGGTTGTGAGGAGTTGAATGGAGCTCAAGTCCTTGAAAAGAAGAAATTTCGGATACGCGCGCACCCTGACCGGCGATCCATGCTCCGGATTCGAGCATGTAATATATGCCTTTTCCCGTATCAACCCGGTCTACATAGGAAACGTAAACAAAGCCGGAAGGGAAGACCTGTCCGTTCTGACCTCCTGCTGGACCGGTCAACATGGGGACTTGCTCCTCATTAAGCCGGAAGTAAAGGTAGGGAAGTGTTGTAAGAGATGGATCGGGTTTTCTTGTTGGCAGGGGACGCGGCGGAAAGGTCAGTCCCAGCTTTTCCATCCCGGTCAAGTACACGGATGGACCCGCAAGGAGACAATCACCTGCTTGTTCGGGGGAAGCGGCCGGGGCGCAAACAACAGCACCGCTTTCTGGTTCACCGCTTTGTGCGTATACGCCGGGGATGCTGGAAACGGAACCGGCGGAAAGGATGATTAAAATAAGGCCGATAAGTATCTTTTTCATGTGATTCAATGTTACCAGACAATACTACTTCGATAATATTTACATTTCTGTTAAAGATTGACGTATTTTTGAGCACATCGGCTTGACACATTTTGACCACTACGCTATATTATCCGCAATCCTTGTCAAACATTCGGCCAAGATTTTGGCTGGAGAATTCTTCTGTGCAGGAGGGCTGTCTTGTCCAAATCACGAACGCAACAAATGGTTGATCGTCTCCGGGAATTGCAAGCCTCTTCTCCCGATATCGAGGCTTCTGCAGTCGTAAGTGTGGATGGCTTGAGTATTGCATCTGCATTGCCTCAGGGTGTGGAGGAGGATCGCGTATCGGCCATGTCCGCGGCAATGTTATCCCTCGGTGAGCGCATTGCAACAGAATTGGGTAGAGGTTCACTGGAACAGGTATATATCAAAGGGGAAAAAGGATATGTTGTCCTGATGTCGGTTGGTGAGGAAGCCGTTCTTACTGCATTAGCCCGTGAGCAAGCAAAACTAGGCTTGATCTTCCTGGACATGAGACGCGCCGCCGAAGATCTGGCGAAATTGATCTAACTGGAGTCCCGTATGAGCCCTGTTCAAAACGCCGGTTTATATTATCCCAACAAATTTGGACGTATCATAATCCAATCCCTGGAAGAGGTGATGGGCAAGAATGGTCTTAATGCGATCCTAAATCTTGCCGGATTAAACCACTATATCGATAACTACCCCTCCGACAACCTGGATAAAGGCTTTGATTTTGCAGAGTTGTCAGCCATCGGGGTTGCCCTTGAGGAAATGTACGGTCCTCGCGGTGGAAGAGGTCTGGCTCTGCGGGCAGGACGCGCCACCTTTGCTGAGGGCTTGAAAAATTTCGGCGCCCTTGCAGGCGCGGCGGATCTGGCGTTTGTAGTCCTTCCGCTTCAATCCAAACTTAGAATTGGTTTGCCGGCATTTGCCAAGATATTTTCCCAATTAAGTGACCAGCACAGCACAGTGGAGGAAAAGGACACAGAATTCATCTGGACCATCCACAAGTGCCCTGTTTGCTGGAGGCGCACAAATGTGGATAAACCCGTGTGCTTTGTTGCAACAGGCCTGCTCCAGGAATCCCTTAAGTGGGTCTCAGGTGGTAACGAGTTCCGCGTGAACGAATCCAAATGTGTTGCAATGGGCGACGCGGTCTGCGAGTTTGTCATTCAGAAAGAACCCATTTCCTAGAAGCGGGGAAGATGTGGCAGAAGCCAAACACAAGATTTTGATCGTTGAGGACGACCCCGATGTGGCGGAAATGCTGAACGCGTATTTTCGCGTTCAAGGATATGAGGTTTTTACAGTTAATTGGGGGGAGGATGGTGTGCGCGCTGGTCAGACGATCACGCCAGATATTGTCATTTTGGATATCCGCCTCCCTGACATTGATGGTTATGAAGTGGCGCGGCGTTTGCGCGCGGACCGCCGCACGCATGAAATCCCCATCATCTTTTTGACAGAGAAGCGCGAGCGTGTGGACCGGTTGCAGGGTTTTGAGGTTGGTGCGGACGATTACATCACCAAACCCTTCGATGTACAGGAGTTGCGCCTGCGGGTTCGGAATGCCCTCAAACGTGTCGCTCAGGGATCACTGACGAACCCGGTCAGCGGATTACCCGAAGGACCCCTTGTGGATGAACGCCTTTCCGATGTGATCCACAAAAGCGGCTGGGCATTGCTTCACATATCCATTATCCATCTTGACTCATTCCGTGAGGCATACGGTTTTGTCGCCTCTGATGATGTGTTGCGGGCGATCAGTCTCATGATTCATAACACGATCAAGGAATCAGGCGCGGCGGATGATTTTCTCGGCCATATCAGCCCGACTGATTTTGTCGTTGTTATGACTCCTGGTGCCATGTCTGCATTCCAGGAGCGAATTCGTTCCCGGCTTGAGCAGTCGCTCGATTATTTTTACCCGATCAGGGACCGCGAACAGGCGTCGAAGCGGCCAGACAGGCTTTCCGTCAAGGTTGCGGATGTGCCATCGGTGTTTGGACGCTATTCAAGTGTGGACCAATTAAAGAAGGATTTGTTGAGTAGGCAGTTGTGAAGATAACAGTTATTTTACCGACCTATAATGAAGCGGAGAACCTTCCAAAGCTGGTCTCCGCTCTTTTTTCGCTTCCATTGAATTTGTCCCTTCTTGTGGTGGACGATAACAGCCCGGATGGGACCGGACAGGTCGCAGAAGATTTATCGAAGGAATATTCGGGGCGAATTGATGTTCTTCACCGCGCTGGAAAACTGGGATTGCGTTCTGCCTATCTCGAAGGATTCGCAAAGGCTTTCGAATCAGGAGCGGATGTCGTGGTCCAGATGGATGCGGATTTTTCACACGATCCCGCTGTTCTGATGGAGATGGCGTCTCGCATTGAATCCTGTGACGTGGTAATCGGGTCCCGCTATGTAAAGGGCGGTTCGCTTGCCCGACGCTGGCCGCTTTGGCGCAAGGCTTTGTCTGCCTTTGGGAATATTTACGCGCGGACGATCCTTGATTTTCCATTGCATGATGTGACAACCGGTTATCGCATGTGGAAGCGAAGGGCACTGGAGGCGCTTCCTCTCGACCGCATTCGTTCGAGCGGGTATGTGTTTTTGACGGAGATGGCGTATGTTGCTTATTTGATGGGATGTGATATTGTCGAAGTGCCAATCCATTTTTCCGACCGTCGTTGGGGGAAGTCGAAGATGTCTTTCAAGATCCAATTAGAGGCGGCAGTGCGCATTTGGGAGGTCCGCTGGCATTACAGGGATCTACGGATGAAAAGCCGGGCGCACCAGGTAAAATTTGAAGAGTAGAGATTATTTGTCTTCCTGCGGGAAGGCAAATTTAATTATAGAGACTGCAAAGCATCCGCCATTCTTCGATGCTCAAAGTTTCAGCACGCCGCATCGGGTCAATGCCTGCGTTAATAAGCAAGTCTTCGGCGGTTTTTGGGGTAATGTGAAGGCCGGATGAAAGTGAATTGCGGAGTGTCTTACGTTTTTGGCTGAAACCCGCTTTGATCAATTTAAAGAAGGTGTCGAGTAACCCGAGTTGGATTTTGGGGGACGGATAAATATCCACACATAGAACCGCAGAGTCTACTTTGGGGGCAGGGAAGAATGCACTCGCGGAGATGCGCTCGGCAATGTGTGGTTTTCCATAGACTTGCACGCTCAATGCCAGCAGACTCATGTCGCCCGGTTCCGCACAGATACGGTCTGCAACTTCCTTTTGAATGGTGAGCACAATGCGGCGCGGTTTGGGTTCATTTTCCAGCAAGTGACGGATGATCGCGGAGGTGATGTAATAGGGAATATTGGCAACAACCAGATAGTCCGGGCCATGGATCAATTCTTTTGGGGAAATATCCAGAATGTCGCCATGAACGATATGGACGTTGTCATATGGTTTTGTGACTGCCCGTAATGGTGGGATCAGGTCTGCGTCCAGTTCGACAGCGATGACCTGGCGCGCGGCAACTGCGAGGTAACGCGTCAGGCTTCCCAGGCCGGGACCAACCTCAAGGACAGTATCTGTTGGTTGGATCTCTGCGGCGGCGGCGATGGATTCAAGGGCGAAGGGATCTTGCAGAAAGTTTTGCCCAAGCTTTTTATCGGCGCGCAAACCATATTGTTTGAGTAAAGCGGATGCGTTGAGGGGTGCGATCTCTTTCATTGGCAGAAGAGTGCTTCTCCTTCCTGTTTTTGTTCGTGCGTAATGACCGCGTCAGGCCAGTTGCCGCTGTTGAACCTCTGCACATATTCCCGCAGGATATCGTAATCCACATCCCAGGTGAACACGTTCTTTTTGAAGACAGGGTCGTATGTGCGGTCTTGTTCGAAAAGGGATTGAGGGAAACTGGTGAGAATGATGTTCCGCGGTTCGATCTGTGTGCCCAGGCAGGCAAGTTGGCCGAGTTGTTCCGGGCTGAGGGATGTTTGCATCGCGCCCTGAAAGGATCGGATCAAACGTGGGATGTTCGGGATGACTTCCGGACTGGTGAGTTTGTTACGCAGGGCGCATAATACGCGGTCCTGGTTGTCTGCGCGGGAGAAAGTTCCATTGATTCGGATTCGTGCGAGTGTCAGGGCCTGGGCCCCATCGAGGTGATGTGTACCCTGTTGGAAGAGTAAACGGTTGTCCATATCGCTCGCAATGCGGCCATCCACGGTTTCTGGAAGCGTGACATCTATGCCGCCGACGGCGTCTATGATCTTTTCGAACGTCCGCATGTTGATGGCGACATAATGGTCGATTTGCGTTCCAAAATTGAGCGTGAGTGTGCGTACAAGCAAGCCGGGACCTTTCGCCGGGTCATTTGTGTAGCCGAAGCCGCGGTTGCCATAAAGATAGGCTTGATTAAGTTTTTCGTGATCCTGCCCATGGAGATTGTCTGCAATGTCGGGAATTTCGACCCACAGATCGCGTGGGAATTCCAAAACTGTCACCCTGGAGTTTACGAAGTCCACGCGCACGAGGCGGATGACATCCGCGAGACCATAGAGATAATTATCCCCGCGTGCATCGCTCCCGATCACCAGGATGTACATGGGCGATGTGCCTTCGCATTTGCCGGTGGTCTTGGATACATTTTCAGGCGAGGGTGAGGCGTATGGAATCGAACCAATTTTGGGCGTGGAAGGAGGCGGGCGGTTTGATTGGGGATTCGGGGTCCAGGTGGGCGGAAGTCCGAACGGGGTTGCGAGCGAATTTTGAAGCGAAGGTCCGAGAGGCTGTCTCCACTTTATTTGGAAAAGCCAGATGAGGAGGCCTGTCAGAATGACGACGATTACGGTCAATAAGGAGACGACGAATTTTTCGAGTTTAGCCATGTTTATGCTATTCCAAAACATAAACAATGTTTGGCGGTACGGGTGTGAGGAAATAGACCGTGACCCACGAATGCCAGGGTTCGTAATCGTCATCGCTATAACCGAGGTCTATCCACGGCTGTCCGGTGCATCCACCGCACGCATCCTCAACGGTTGCAAAGCCATAACCGGGGATGTAAAGCGGTTGCCCCTTCAGGCTTCGATACAGATCTGTCCTGAGCGCCACCATCCCTTTTTGTAATTGTTTGCCGCTTGCAGTTGTGGAGCCGCACGTGCTCGTGCCAAGCCTGCATGGTGAATAAGATGTGGCATACATTTGCACCGCGCGCCAGTATTCGATCGTTACGCCATCCACAACAGCGGTTTTGATCTCGATCTTTGTGCCATAAGCGAGTGTCCGTGTCTTTGGTGTGCGTACAACTGTTTCCTCTTCGGTGATACGCGAAACTTCAACCCCGTCCTCGTATCGAATGCGGATGCGTTCCACGCTTAATCCATTCTCTCCCGGCGAGAGGATCTGTGTTTGATCGAGCGGAACTTCCGCCGAAGCGACCAGTTCACTTTCAAAAGGGATGGGTTTCTGCGCGAGCACTACAGATTCGCTGACTCGCACCACTTTGATCTGACCATCGGACGGCAGCGCTTCATTCTCCGGCGGGAGACTGTAACCGAGCCCAAGGAGCGGAATCCCAGCCTCAGCCAATGCCTCCCCAACTGTCCGCGCGGACGATTGGACCTGCACGATTTTTCCGTCCACGTTGACAGTAAGTGGGCGTGATGATGCAACCGTGATTGTCATTCCCTCCTGGAGCGGTGAACTCAATGGCGGGTCAACTTTATCCTCAACGTGTAGTTGATATGAAAACTCCGCCAATGCTTCCCCCACTGTAAACGCAGACGATTGAATCTGTTGTTGCCCATCTGTTGTGATGAGGGTCAATGTCACCGCGCGGCGAATTTGGAGGGTGATCGAATCATCGTCAATTGGCTGGTCGGGCGCGATGGAGAATCCTCTTGAAAGGATGCGGTCACTTGGGTCGAGCGTTATCCCTGCCTGCGTGACCAAAGCAGAAGGCACACGCTCTTCCGTCTGAAGCGTGGTGATTTGGTCACCGTCCATGATCGTGACGGTGGGAAGGAGGGATGGCTGGCAGGCGAAGAGGAGAGAGGCAAGAAAAAGAACCCAACCGCGATTGAATTTCATGTGGTAATTATAAAGCAGGCAAGCAGTACACTACTCGAGCATTTTATCCATCGAGAAGATTCCCGGTATTTGAATATAACCGAACTTACAGTCAATGGCGATCATTGGGAGATTCTTTGATGAACATATATCACACCAAAAGCGCAATACACTACTTGCTGGATGCTTCATAATTGTTTGCTTAGGTTGATTATATACCTGACAAATTTCAAAGTGCTTTCAAAGTCTTTGGGATCGGCAGGTTGCCGAACGGAAATCTCTGGCTTTGGGCGGCCATTCCATGTTCGGTCGATTAATCCATGCCACGAGGGGTCCAGGTTAATCTTGGCCCATTCGGCTCCTGCACGTTTT
>DATIUT010000182.1:0-5461 GCA_035466615.1 Anaerolineales bacterium
GGTCCGGGCGGCAGGACTTTGTCAGTTCGACCGCGCGCCGCACCTTGTCCGAAAGAGGATGCGGGGTGGAACCAAAGTTCGAGAATGACAGGAATGCAACCCGCGGGTCCAGTTCGAGGCGTTTGGCAAAATCCGCCGCGAGGCAGGCGATCTCCGCCAGGTCTTCCGCGCTCGGGTCGATATTGACCGTCGCATCCGTGAAGAGATAGACACGGTCATCCACGATCATAAGATACACGCCTGCCGCGCGCTTGGCACCCCTGGCAGTATGATGGATCTGCAGAGACGGGCGGATCACCTCGGGATAGTCATAGGTCAAACCGGAGACGAACGCATCCGCATCGCCCATGCTGACCATCATCGAACCGAACACATTCGCATCGCGCACTTTCTTTGCGGCATCATTAATCGATATGCCTTTGCGGTTGCGGAGTTCGTAATACGCCTTCGCATATTTTTCCAGATTCTTGGACTTCCTGGGATCAACGATCTCGGGATTGAACTCACGGCCCAAAAGTTTGAAGTTCTCGCGAATGATATCCTCACGCCCGATCAAAATCGGGGTGGCAATACCCTCTTCCTTGATCTGATACGCCGCACGGATGACCTTCTGTTCCTCGCCTTCCGCAAACGCGACACGCTTCTTGCCGCCCGAGGAACGCGCCTTGTTCTGGAAGAAGTATCGAACCTGCTCGCCTTTGCCCTGACGGAATGCAAGTTGTTCGCGGTATTCATCAATATCTATCGTCTTGCGCGCAACACCGGTTTTCATCGCCATTTCAGCAACGGCGGGAGCCTCCCACAACAACACACGCGGGTCAAGTGGCGTGGGAATAATGTATTCGCGTCCAAACTTGATGCTCTCGCCGCCATACGCACGGATGACCGAATCCGGCACGTCCTCTTTTGCCAGCGCGGCAAGCGCCTTGGAAGCCGCGAACTTCATTTCCTCGTTGATCGCACTTGCGCGCACATCCAGCGCGCCGCGGAAGATGAACGGGAAACCCAACACATTGTTGACCTGATTTGCATAGTCCGAACGGCCAGTCGCTATGATCACATCCTTGCGCGCCTCCTTCGCCAGTTCAGGCTTGATCTCCGGGTCGGGGTTCGCCATTGCAAATATGACCGGGTCCTTCGCCATGGACTTGACCATATCGGGAGTCATCACATTGGCGACTGACAAGCCGTAGAACACGTCTGCGCCGCGCACTGCATCTGTAAGCGTACGAGCATCGGTGTCCATGATAAAGTGTTGCTTGTATTTATTCAGGTCCTTCCTGCCGCTATGCACAACACCCTTCGAGTCCACAAGCATGATATTCTCGCGCTTCACTCCCCAGCGAATTGCCAGTTCTGCACACGAGATCGCCGAAGCACCCGCGCCTGAAATCACAATTCGAATTTCATCATGTTTTTTGCCAACGATCTCCAGCGCATTCGCCAAAGCCGCAGAGGAGATGATGGCTGTCCCATGCTGGTCATCGTGGAACACGGGAATATCCAGCATCTTCTTCAATTCTTCCTCGATGTAAAAACATTCGGGGGCTTTAATATCTTCCAGATTGATGCCGCCAAAGGTTGGGGAGATCGCCGCCACGACCTTGATGATCTCATCCGGGTCATGTGAATTCACTTCGATGTCGAACACGTCAATATCTGCAAACTTCTTGAAAAGCACCCCTTTTCCTTCCATAACCGGCTTGCTGGCCAGTGCGCCGCGGTCGCCAAGTCCCAGAATAGCGGTGCCATTCGAGACCACAGCCACCAGGTTTCCCTTCGAAGTATACTCATACGCATCGGCGGGGTTTTTCTCGATCTCCAGAACAGGTTCCGCCACACCCGGTGAATACGCCAGGCTCAGATCACGCTGAGTGTCCATGGGCTTGGTCGGCACGATCGCCACCTTGCCGGGTTTGCCTTTTAAACGATGATATTCAAGTGCATCTTCACGCGTAAATTTTGCCATGTGGGCCTCCAAAATGATGTAAGTTCAGGTCGAAACGGTGAAATTATTGCATAGTATATACGATTTACCTAGTTCCATTTGTCACGATTTTAAATACATAACCCACACCCCAAAAATGCCACGAATTTTTCACGTTAACAAAACTTAAAAAACATGTATAATCAGGGAAATCCGCAAGGATATAAACCCGCTTACTTCCGCCGCACCCGCGGCCTGGCTGTACTAACTCTGGATATAAGAGCAAGCACCTCCCCCGGTTTGGGAGTTAATTTGTACTCTGCAAGAGTACAATGTGAAGTCGAATTAGGAAAATTTTTGAAGAAGAATCGGACTTCCGCCCCCCTTAACCTGTTCACCAGACATGACCTGGTCAACTGTCTAGTGATTTAACGATCCCCCAAACACGCATCCCGCGTGACTTTGGGTCTGCTCAACCTACCCAGACATTTTCGACCCCGCTGAGGCGGGATCTTCGACAGCCAAGGCTCCGTTGGACGGTTCTTTGGCTGTGTGTGTTTAATGAGAAAAATTACCGCCATCGAAGTGCAAAAGAAACACTCCAATCGGGTGAACATATACCTCGACGGGGACTTCGCCTTCGGGCTGGAGCGCATTACCGCCGCATGGCTGAGAGTCGGCCAGGAGTTGGATGAAAAGAAAATTGAGCAGTTGCAGGCCGAGGACGCGCGCGAACGGGCGCTTCAGCAGGCGCTACTTTTCCTGAGTTACCGCGCCCGTTCCGAATCCGAGATCCGCAGGAACCTCCAAAAGCACGAGATTCCTGAATTGGTGATCGAGGAAACACTTGAACGCCTCCGCAGAGACGGAATTGCAGACGATGACCAATTTGCCCGCGCGTGGGTTGAGAACAGAAGCGCCTTTCGCCCGCGCAGTCGCCGCATGATGGCGCTGGAACTTCATCAAAAAGGACTCGACGATGATGCGGCGAAGTCTGCGCTCGAAGATGTGGACGATGAAGCTCTCGCTTACGAAGCCGCCAAAAAACGGGCGGTTAGATTCAAAGGTCTGGAATGGAACGAGTTCAGAACCAAACTTTCCGGGTTCCTTGCCCGTCGCGGTTTTTCCTATTCGGTGATTGCACCAGTGGTCACCCGGGTTTGGAATGAAACGCACACAGAGGAACAACATTTTGAAGAAGAGGACACAACATGAACCCATTCATCGTGATATTGACAGACATACTTGTCTTGATCGTGGGTGTGGCGGCCGGGTACTTTTTCCACCGTTATCGTGTGGAACAGCAGGCAAAGAGCCAGCAAGAGAAAGCTGATACCATCCTGAAGGGTGCCAATGAGCAGGCGCGCCTGATCGAAAGCCAGGCACGCGAAAATGCCACAAAGATCATCCAGGCCGCTGAATCCGAGATCAAGGAACGCCGCATCGAACTCAACAAGGAAACAGAAAGACTCGATAAACGCCGTACAGAACTCGATAACCGCGTGGATCGTCTCGAGCAACGCGAGCAATCAGTGAATAAACGCCAGTCACAGGTGGACAAACGCGGGAACGAAATTGACAAACTCTATGAAGAGCAGGTCAAGAAACTCGAACAGATCGCTCAAATGACGCAGGAGGATGCGAAGAAGGACCTCTTTGCCGCGGTTGAAAAAGAGGCCCGCAGTGACATGGCCCGCATCATGCGCCAGATCGAGGCTGAGGCGCGCGAGGAAGGTGAAAAGCGCGCCCGCAAATTGATCGCAGATGCCATCCAGCGCGTCGCATCCGAACATGTGGCAGAAGTGACGCGCGCAGTGGTCACCCTCCCCAGCGAAGAAATGAAGGGGCGCATCGTCGGTCGCAACGGACGCAACATTAAAGCCTTCGAGCAGGCGGCAGGTGTGGACGTGATCGTGGACGATACCCCTGACTCTGTAACCGTCTCCTGCTTCGACTCGGTCCGCCGTGAGATCGGTCGCCGCGCACTCGAAAAACTGATTCTCGATGGACGCATCCACCCTGCTCACATCGAAAAGGTTGTGCAGGATGAAACCAAAGCCGTGGAGAGGATCATCAACGAAGCCGGTGAACAAGCCGCCTACGATGCCAACATCTCCGGCTTGCATCCCGAAGTGTTGCGCATGATGGGACGCCTGAAATTCCGCACATCGTATGGTCAGAACCAACTCGCCCACGCGGTGGAAGTCTCCAAACTGGCTGGCATCCTCGCCGCAGAGATTGGCGCGAATGTGGAACTTTCCAAACAGGGCGGCTTCCTGCATGACATCGGCAAGGCCATGGATCACAATCAGGAAGGCACACACGCCACGCTCGGCGCAGAGTTCTGCAAACGCTACGGTGTGAACCCCAAGGTTGTGAACGCAATCGCTTCACATCACCATGAAATCGAACAGGAATCGATTGAAGCGATCATTGCCGAAGCGGCGGATGCCATCTCCGGCGCACGTCCCGGTGCACGCCGTGAAGACCTCGAAGCCTACATTAAACGCATCCGCACACTCGAAGAATTGTCCATGTCCTTTGAAGGCGTGGAACAATCCTTCGCCATCCAGGCTGGCCGTGAAGTGCGCGTCATTGTAAAACCTGAAAAGATAGACGACCTCACCTCCGCCCGCCTCGCACGCGACATCGCCAAAAAGATCGAAGAGACCATGCAATACCCTGGTCAGATCAAAGTGACCGTCATACGAGAAACACGGTCAACAGAATTTGCGAAGTAAAGCATAAAAACTCTCGCTTTTAGGGCGAGAGTTTTCTTTAAATAACACGACCATTTCAGGATCATCCTGATATTTTGGAAGGTGCGAGCCTTTCAAATGTAAAGCTTCAGGGAATAAGGTTTCAATAGGCGGCTCGATAAGAGCCGCCTATTGAATGCATGCCAGTTGAAGAGTTGATTTCCGAACATACCATAACGGAATAAACCCCAAGATGCCAAAGGAGAAATCAACAAGTGACCAGAAAGATGGAATGCCCCTCATCATTCCAAAGACAATGCCCCAGGGAATAATCAAGACGCAGGCAATCATCCCAAACTCAATCACCCAGATATTTCTTACCGGATCCCGCAGAGGTCCAATAAAGGCAATGGCAATTACGACATGAGCAAAGGCAAGCCAATCGGTTCCATATAACATAAAAGGATGGCTGGCGGCAGTCTCTGTGATGCCGACATAAACCCGCTCGATCCATTTCGACATGAACGGCATAACTGAAGCCAACCATGTTTCAGTTCCAAACAAATTTCTCAAAATATTTACTTCCCAAACAAGTGGAATGGCTGTCAGGCCGCTAATCAAGAGAGCAGTCATGAAAAAGATTATCAAAATGCGAACTCGCGTTAGAAGTGCAGGTTTGCTCATATGAATCCTACATATTTATTTCAAGTGTAACGTAACACAAATATCAAAACTTTTCCAAACACTGTCATTCACTCTCAAATAAAAAGCCGCCTGTCATGGCGGCCAAACTGCCAAACAGGGTATTTACAGCCTCACCACACCCGGCTTTAAC
>DATIUT010000183.1:0-23076 GCA_035466615.1 Anaerolineales bacterium
TCCATGTAGGAAGTGCAAAAGTTGTAGATGTCTCTACGGACATGGTTGCTGTGTTCGATTCGCAACAGATTTCTGTATTTAAGGCAACAGATGGTACTTTATTGCTGCGAGAGCCAGTATGTAGGAATTCCTATCTGGCTCACATCTATGATGCCAAACTCTATTTTCCTTGCTCAGGAATGACCGCTGTGTCTATTGATTCAGGTGAAACTGTTTGGGAAACAAAAGAAAACAGCGCAAGTACAGCCGCTGCTTATTCTGACGGCGTGCTGTACTCCAATTTGTCTGTTGACGTTATCACCGCTCTTGATTTAGAAAAACAACAACAGATATGGAGTGTGCCCTTACCCAGCGGTTATATTAGTGAAATAAAAGTTGCTGACGAGTTTCTTTTAGTTTCAGATGGAAATCTTTGTGTTTTGCAAAGGCAGGATGGCAAAAAGCTGTGGTGCAAAGACAGTGTGATAACCCAACAGAATCCCGCTAAACTTGGAGATGCCGTATACATTCTTAATAGCACACAAAATATGATTGCTGCGTTTGATATCCACAACGGGACTGAATTGGGACAACTCCGAATGTCAAAATTCAAGCCAATCACAACTTTCGGGCAGTTAATGGTCTCGTCGGATGAATTATTGATATTTGCCATCGGTAAAGAGGTATTCGCTTTTGGTAAATGACAAGGTTACATCAGAAATTGAAGGATTTCATTGATTCTTCAAAACAATCAACCTTCCGTCTTGTTGAAACGAGTCGAGTTCGCCTTATATCAACCGATTCCCCACTATTGAAGTGACTGCCATCTTTCTCCATTTGGGAGTGCTATGCAAAGATGTCAGTCACTTTTGATTCAACAGCAACTCAGCAAGATCACTTGTTGTCTTCAATATCATATCCGCCCCTTTTTTCCTTAACTCCGGTTCTTCGCCAAAACCACATAACACGCCCACCGTCTGCGCCCCCGCGGATTTGCCCGTGCGCATGTCCACGGTGGTATCGCCGATCATCAGACATTCCTCGGGTTTGACGCCCATTTTTTGCGCGGCAAGCAGGATCGGGTCCGGGTAGGGCTTCGTATGCTTGGCAGATTGCCCGGTGATGACCGCGTCGAAATACTTTGCGAGATCGAACTGCGCCAGAAAACGCATCGTCCCTTTTTCGTCCCGCGCGCTGACAATGGACATGGGGTAGCGGCCCTTTAGTTGCCTCAACATCTCGTCCACGCCGGGGATGAGCCAGAATGTTTTGGATGATCGTTTTTGGTGGCGCGACATCCAATCAATGAGCGCAATAATCTCGTCATCCAGTCCGATCGTGTCTGTAAGACCAAGCAGGGCATTGCCCGGCGCCTCGACCCACATCACAAACCGACGTGCCGCATGGTCCGGGTCTTTGAACAGGAAACGGGGAAAGAAGCGTGCCGCCTTGTGTACATACAGATCGTCTGTGTCACTGAGTGTGCCATCCACATCGAAACACAGGGCTTTTACACGGGGGATGTCGAGTGTCATGCCCCCATTTTACCCTGTCAATGGAGGGGATGTGTTGTGCTATACTTTGATTGTTAAAGCAAGTTATGACATTTTCACAGGATCCAGACCGGGCGCGGGTATTACTTGAACTCCTCTTTCACGTCAGCCGACAGTTAGCCACTGCTCTCGAGTTGCGGACGGTTCTTCAACGCGTCTTGTATGAAGCCCTGCAGAATGTGGGCGGCGAACGTTGCAGTATTGTCGTGCTGGACGATTCCGGCAAGGCAGTGGACGCGGCCATCGTGTATGGCACGGAGGTTCACGAGCATACCACCCAGCAAATGCGTGAAACGATGGAGCGCGGTCTTGCGGGCTGGGTGACACAGAATCGCAAGGGAGTTTACGTCCCCGATACGAGCAAGGATGACCGCTGGTTGATCCGCCCGGACGATAATACCGACCGTTTTGGTTCCAAGTCCGCCATCTGTGTCCCTTTGCTGGCGCGTGAGAAACTGGTGGGTGTATTGACGCTGGTGCATACCAGGCCCAATTCATTTTCCACTGAACAACTCGACCTGATGCAAGCCATTGCAGATCAGGCTGGCATTGCGGTATTGAATGCGCGTCTGTATGCCGAGAGCCAGCGTCAAGCACGCGTCATGACCGCACTGGCGGAGGGTGCGGCCGCGATGAATACCTCGTTGCACATGGACGATGTGTATCAACGCGTCCTCGTCCAGACCATGCGGGCTTTACAGGTGGAGACGGTTGCGCTGGGCATGATCGAAGGCGAGCATCTTGTCTTCCGTGCGGCGGCGGGGCATAATGCAGGCAATATTCTTGGAAAGACGATCGGGTTGGGCATTGGCATTGCAGGCACGGTCACGCGTGATGGGCGCGGGGTGGTGGTATCAGATGTCAACAAGGAAAAGAATTTTAACGAGGCAGACAAGTTGGGGGGAGTCGGGACGCGGGCATTGTTGGTCGCGCCGATCCAATCGCAGGGACGGGTCATGGGTGTCCTCGAGGCAATCAATCCCATTGCCCGGACCTTTGATCCTGATGCATTGTTGGTCATGACCGGCATCGGCAGTCTGGCAGGGACGACGATCCAGAATGCGCAGTTGTTCGAACGTTTGCAGTCTGCGCATAAACGTTACCGCGACCTGTTCGAGGAAAGCATTGACCCGATTGTCATCACGGATTGGGATGGACGGATCATCGAAGCCAACCGCCAGGCAAGTTTGTGGAGCGGTTACTCGCGTGAAGAACTGCAGGGCATGAGCATTGACCAGTTGCACGGAGTGAACTGGAACAAAACCGGCATGGAGTTCGAGTTCCTGCGCGGCGACCAGATGATTTCGTATGAATCGTCCCTTCATAAACAGGATGAAACACATGTCCACGCGGAGGTGCACGCGCGCCGTGTGGAATTTGATTCGGCCGATTCGATCCAGTGGATCTTGCGCGATATCACCAAGCGCAAGGAACTGGACAGCCTGCGGGAAGACCTGACCTCGATGATCTATCACGACCTGCGTTCGCCGCTTGCGAACATCATCTCAAGTCTGGATGTGATCAGCCACATGGTGCCCGAATCGGAACGCGAGACGGTTCATTCCATCCTCAAGATTGCCGAGAACTCAACCGACCGCATCCAGCGCCTCGTCAGTTCCCTGCTCGATGTCAGTCGGCTGGAATCCGGGCAACCCGTTGCCGATCAAACCGTAGTGGATGCACTTTCCCTGACCCGCCAAGCCCTGCAGGATGTGGAACCTGCCGTCAAGGGGCGTCAGCAGACGCTGGTGCAGGACCTGCCCGGAGAACTTCCATCCATCTGGGTGGATGAGGACATGGCTCGGCGCGTGTTGATCAACCTGATCGAAAATTCCAGCAAATATTCGCCGGGCGGTGAGACCATCAATGTCGGCGCGCGCGCGGAGAATGGCTGGGTTCATTTCTGGGTCAAAGACCAGGGTTTCGGTATTCCACCCTCGGAGCAGGATCACATCTTCGACAAGTTCACGCGTTTGCGGGGGAAGGGCCGCGCCGGCGGCCTGGGCATCGGTCTTGCATTCTGCCGCCTCGCCGTGCAGGGACACGGCGGTCGCATCTGGGTGGAGAGCGATACGGGCAAAGGTTCGACATTCCACTTTACCTTCCCGGTTGCCACGCAGGAACAAATGGATTCCAGCGCGAATGAGGGATAAAACAATGATAGGCTGAAATAAGCCTGTTGTCTAAGGAGAATTTAGTAAATGGATGCCATTGCAAAGAACGTATATATCGAAGACCGCTTCCCCGGCGTAACCTTGGGCGTGATCGTCCAGTCACGCGGGTTAATTCAAATCGACGCGCCGCCCGCGCCGGAAGATGGACGTGCCTGGCGTGCTGCGTTGATGGGCATGGGCAACGGGCATGAACGCGTGCTCATCAACCTCGACTCACATCCCGACCGCACGCTGGGAGTGCGCGCCATGGATTGCACGGTCATCGCGCACGAAAAGACGGCGCGCGCCTTCCAAAATCGCCCCAACACCTTCAAGGCGCAGGGTGATGAGACCGGCGCGAATTGGGAGGCGATCCCCGGCTTGGGGAGCGTCCGCTGGGCACCGCCCGAGATTTCCTTTATGAGTAAAATGTCCCTGCATTGGAGCGATGCGCCTGTCATCCTCGAAAGTCATCCGGGACCCACCGAAGGCGCAATCTGGGTCATTCTGCCGGAGGAGAAGATTGTATTCGTTGGCGATGCCGTCGTCAAAGGACAGCCTCCCTTCCTTGCCCATGCCGACATCCCTGCCTGGCTCGAAGCGCTCAACCATTTGCAAAGTCCCAGATTCAAAGGCTATACCGTCATTAGCGGACGGGGAGGCGTGCTCACATCGCAAGCCATCCGAGGTCAGGTTGATTCGCTCAAGAAGATTCACTCCAAGCTCGAAAAACTCGGGGCAAAGCGATCCTCCGCGGTGAATTTCACAGACAAACTTGCGGACCAGGTGTTGAAGGAATTCAAAGCTCCCGCCGCCAAACATAAACAGTACTCCCATCGCCTGCGTTTTGGTCTGCGTAATTACCATGCGCGCCATTACGTTTCAGCATCGCGCAATATTGTGGATGAATAGTGACCGCACAGCCTCTCTTTGAAACAACACGCGGTAACCTGGTTGAATCTGTTCACTATGGTTGCATCGCTGTTGTAGACTCGAATGGAAAATTGATCGCGTCCCATGGTGACCCGCAAACAGTTGCCTTTTTGCGTTCCAGCGCCAAGCCATTCCAGGCGCTGCCTTTCGTCGAACGCGGCGGCGTGGAGCATTTCAACTTCACCCTGCGTGAACTTTCCATCTCATGTGCATCCCATGAGGGAAGTGACCTGCATGTGCAAACAGTACGGGAGATGCAAAAGAAGATTGGCATTGACGAATCTTATTTGCTGTGCGGTGCGCATATGCCCGGCGATGTGGACTCACTCAAATACATGATCCTGAACGACAGGCATCCCACGCCCATTCAAAATAATTGTTCAGGTAAACATACTGCCATGCTCGCCCATGCCAAGATGCGCGGACTGCCGTTGGAAAATTATCTCGATATCAACCATCCCGTCCAACAGGACATCCTCGCCTCATTCTCGGACATGTGCCTGATCCCGTCCGAACAGGTTCACCTCGGCACTGACGGCTGTTCTGCACCAAATTTTGCAGTCCCGTTGTATAACGCCGCGCTGGGCATGGCGCGATTCTGTGATCCACATGGATTACCTGAAGCGCGGGCAAATGCCTGCCGCAAGATCGTCACTGCCATGACAACTCATCCCGAAATGGTGAGCGGTTATGGCGAGTTCGATGAACAGTTGATGAAAACGGGAGAGGGGAAAGTTGTTTGCAAACGCGGCGCGGAGGGATACCAGATCATCGGCCTTATGCCCGGTGTGTTGGGAAAAGATTCACCTGGTGTGGGGATTGCTTTCAAAGTCCTGGATGGAGACGCTTCGCGCATGGCGGATGACCTCACTTCAAGCAACCGCGTCCGCCCGGCGGTGACGCTTGAGATCCTGCACCAGCTGGGTGCCCTGTCTTCGAAACAGGAGCAGGCGCTCAACCGGTTCGGACCTGTGAAATCCATCCAGAATCACCGCGGCATTGTGACAGGTCAATCGCATCCGGTATTCAAGTTTTGACTCAATAACGCCTTGAGCGTGTATTTGTTTTCAGTAAGTCATACTGAGAGGGCGCGCCCGATCCAATGATGCAGGATATGCCCTATTCCTGCATCATTTTGTTGTAATTCTCCAACGATAAACGATACAGAACACCCGGCGACTATTGCTGTGGGCGGGGTTGTTTGAGGAGCAAGCCCATTTTGCCGACCATGTTGCCCCATGGATAACCAAACCGCCAAACCGGATTGGTCCAATTCCCACCCAGCAAGGGCCGGTTCACTGGATGGAGAAGAATGGCAAATGATATTACTGACAGCAGGTTTATGGCTCCGAGAACGACCCCAGACTGATGGACGGCACCAGGCGGCAGTATTAGAAATTCTTTGCAGTCTTGACAAGAGTCACACTCAACTCCTTCTCGGATACCCTTTCATCATTGCAATTTCGTGCAAGTATAGTGTACTCACGTGCCTGTGAGACACGTTTTTTTACAAGGGTGTTACAATGCATATCATCAATATCAGATACGATTGAGAGCCCATCATGTCGAGTACCGGGGACCGAATCCTGCTTGTAGAAGACGATCCGAAGATCAGTGACTTGATTGCCCGCCAAACGCTTAAATCTGTGGGATATCAGGTAGACGTGGTCTCTGATTCACCTTCTGCCATCAAAAAGGCGCTTCAGAATCCTCCGGACCTGATCATCGCGAATATCAACCTTCCCGGCCTGAGCACAAAAGACCTGCTGGTTGCCCTCACTTCACAAGGCGTGGATACACCCCTGCTTGTGATTGCCAACAAAGGACAGGAGCATGACATCATACAGGCGTTCCGCCTCGGCGCGGCGGATTACATCCTGTGGCCTGCGCGCGATGCAGAAGTGTTGTCTGTGGTGGAACGGGTCTTTGGCAGAGTGCGGAGCGCGCGTGAAAACCAACGGCTGGATATGCAGGTCGGCGAAATGAACGAGCAGTTACAACGCAAAGTTCGCGAGTTGACAGCCATCATCAACCTGGGCAAGGCAGTCGTTTCCATCACGGACCAGAAGGTATTGTTCCAAAAGATCGTGGACGGCGCGGCGCAGGTGGCAAACACCGGTATAGCGTGGCTCCTTGTCCGCGACGAGGAAAGCAAGACATACCTGCTTGCCGCACATCGCGGCTTGCCCAATACCTGGGCAGCAAAAATGAACATGCCACTGGATGACGGCGTCAGCGCGCTGGTGGCTCTTTCCGGTGAAATGCTTGCGATGGAGGGTGATCCGCTCCTCAAATTCAGGATCATGAATCTGGGCAAGTCAGTTTGTGTGGTGCCGATCAAGGTGCACCAGGAGGTTATTGGTATGCTGGTCGTCGTGCGGAAGGAGGCAAAAGCATTCACAAAGACCGAACAAACCCTGCTCGAGGCAGTTTCCGATTACGCTTCGATCTCGCTTGTAAATGCGAGGCTGTTTCGTGCCTTGAACGAATCAGCGCAGTCTGCCAGGGAAGCGCAGAGACGTCAGAATATCATATTGGAAAATGTCCGCAATTCGGTTGCAGAGGAGTTGCATACCGCCATCTACCCTGTGGACCTGTTACTGACTGGAAAACCTGGTTCCCTCACTGAGGAACAAAAACAGGCATTGCAAACCACCAGTGCGGCTTTGCAAAGACTTTCTCGCGCGGCAGAGAAAACAACACCTCCCGTATCCGTGACACTGAAAACAAAGTAAAATTCCTGTTGAGACCTATGCCGAAAAAAGACCTTATCCTGCTGGCGTTGGACGAATCACATATTTTGAAATTAATGGATCGTGCGTTGCAAGCCGTCAATTATGAAACGGCCATCGCTGTTGACATAAGGGCTTTAAGTCGCTTGTTGCAGGAGGACATCCCCGCCCTCCTGATGGTTGGAGAAAATTTCGATGGGCATGATGGCCTGGTTGTTGTCGAGGAATTGATCGAACGGTTCCCGACGCTTCCCTTTTTGATCTACACTGAAAAGGCAAAACCGGAATTTGTAAAAAGGGTTTTCAAACTGGGTATCAATGGATATCTTGCCCCTCCGCTCAAGACAGACGACATCGTAGGGACCGTCGAAGGAGCGCTCAAACACGCAAACCGCGTTGGGGACTGGATCCGACGTGAGGTCAAACGCACAACATCATCGCTCAAGAAACGCGCCCAGATCTCCGAAACCGAACGTATCCGTCTGGAAACGGTGATCAACGGCATCCATGACAACGTAATGATCCTGGATGAAGACAATCTTGTCCTGTTGGTTAATCCCGCCATGTGCATGGCATTTGGTCTCAATGGAAAATCAACCATTGGGAAACCCGTCCTTGATGTGATTCAAAACCCCGACTTGCGCGCGTTGATAACAAATAACCGCGCTCATGACCCTCTTCATCACCATGAGGTCAACTTTCCTGATGGCAGGGTGGCAAGTGCCCAATTTGCCGCCATCCCCGGGATTGGATACGCGATTACCCTGCAGGACATCACCTACCTGAAGGAAGTGGACCGCATCCGCAATGAGGTGGTACATACGGTCTCCCACGATTTGCGCTCCCCTTTGACATCCGTGATCGGTTATACCGAACTGATCGCGCGCGCTGGCTCCCTCAATGAAAACCAGCAGGATTTCCTGAAACGCATACAGGAAAGCGTGCAACACATCACCACCCTGATCAATGACCTGCTGGAACTCGGAAGCATTGAAGCCGGTCTGGATACCCGCCGCGAGTGGGTGCAGATGGACGGGCTTCTTCGTTACACACTCGATATGTTGCAGGGACAGATCAAAACCAAACACATCAAAGTGGAAACAGATATTGCCCAATCCCTGCCTGCCTTGCGGGCAAACCCTGTCCGCTTGCGCCAGGTGCTGGATAATGTTGTTGGGAATGCCATCAAATATTCGGGGAAGGATGGCGAAGTCAAGATTTCCATCCATGCCGAGGGCGGCCAGATCATCCTTCAGGTCTCTGATAACGGACCCGGTATACCTGGCCAGGATCAGGCTCGTATCTTCGATAAATTCTACCGGGGTCACAACATGGACAAACAAGAGGGGTCAGGCCTCGGACTGGCGATCGTTAAGAGCATTGTGGACGCACATCAGGGGCGTATATGGGTCGAATCCAATGTTGGGCAGGGGAGTACCTTCTTCATCGTCTTGCCTGTCAACAGCCCGACAGTCCCCGCTGGAAGAAAATAGTCTCAAGAAATACGCGAACAAACTGATAGACTTCCTCCTGTTGCCTTTTGAAATTAAGCAATGCCGCCGTCGAGTGATGTGCCCGACGGCGGCTTTCGCCAAAGGAGGAGACAATGAGGAGCATTTGGAGGTGTCTTTGAGTTGTCTCCGCAATCATAATATCCCACCTGTTTGCATTTAGCCATCGTAAAAAGTAACCGATTGCCGGTGACATTAGGCATTATTCGAGATAATATAAAAGCAATCCTTTTGGGTGGAAAAACGTCCTTACCTGACTTTTGCGAGAAAACTCCCAAGCCTCTGGATTGCATCCGCAGGGGTTCGGTACGATTTCACGGTCAGGCTGGAATCGGGGTTGCCGCTGATCATCTTCGAGATCTTGTGTCCCTCCTGATATAACGCCAAAACCGGCTTCCCGATCCCAAGCGCAAATCCGATCTCATATCCCACTCCATGCGATGGCACGCTGACCTCCGCGATTAAAACATCGCACGCACGGATCCATGCCACATCGCGTTCATACACTTCGTTTGGATGAATGGCCGCTTCCACAGACGATACATTTGATTCAGCCAAATGAGCTGTCGGCACCTCATGGCCCTCCTCCATCAACGCGCAGACAATTGCCTGATACACAGACTCAAAATCACGTCCGCCAGTAATTGAACAGGCGAAATAAATATTCATTTTTTGGGCAGTCTGGAAAATATGGAATCATTCCCTCTCTTTTTTACAGGTCTTGGGTCTGGGTCAACCCCCGTGCGAAAACTGTCAATTTCGGAACTCAACCCCATCCAGTCCTTGACGAGGATTACAAAATGCGGGGTCTTGTCCTTGAAGAAGAATCGCGAAAAGAACATGCGCAATAACACCGGCGAAAGGGGATACGCCTTCAATTCGAGAATAAGGGCAGTCTGGCTGGCAAGCGGCGCGAAAATATTCCGCATCCAGCCGGACATGCTTTTGGGCGGGAACAATAGCCGCATTTCAGATGTTGTCGTTTTGTGGAGTCGTTTATATGAAATATTGACCCGCATGAACGGCGTGACAAGTTTTATGAAACCGGGAAACGGCTGAATATACGCGATCTGACGGATCACGAGGAAAAAGATGCCAACAAATATTGCCAGCACACCGATCCCCGCAAACAACTGCCAACGCCAGGGGATGAATTTGTAAACAGGATGCGTATATTCCCCATATGCCAGCACGAACATCACAAGCCCGATCGCGAACATCGGGGTCCACCAGCGATTGAGCAAATGCTGATAGACAATGAGGGGGAACTTATGACCGCCTCGCGCCATTGTTAATCTTCGTCGTTCATGCGGATGGATAATCCGCTTCTTTCCTCGACTTCAGCCTTGCCCCCGTTCAACTGCCTGCTCAGTGTGCTGATGGCTTGGGCCAAGTCTTCACCTCGCAGGCTGAAGGTTACATCACCGCGTGTTTTTTCGACAAGGTTGCGGACAATGTCGGTCTGGCGGCGCAGTCCGTTCGTGATCGCATCTGGAAAATCCATCGTGACTAGAACCGAATAGATATCGTCCATGTGGTTGAGCAGGCGTTCCGCCTCTTGTGAATATCCCGAGCGCAGGATGTCTAATATGCGGCGGCGGAGCTCTCCGACCACCTCAGCCAGCCCGTTAAGGTAGGTGGAATATTCCACACCCAACTCTTCGGGTGTATGAAGCGCCTGGTTTTGGATCAGGGCGCAGGTCACATTTGCCTCCACAAATTCCTTGAGGGAATCCTGTGAGTAACCGGCATAATACAGATCGGGATGATCCTTAAGATCATCCCTTAATTTATTTGCCAGCGTATTGGCTTCGGCGAGGTATCCTTCCATGGTGTCTAAATCACTGCGGTGCACGGCGCGAATGGCGAGGGAACAAGCGCGTGTAAGCTGGCGCGCCTGTTTGAGCGCCTCGTCTCGAATGGATGTGCGGATTTCGAAGTTCTGTCGTATCTGTTCGGTGATCTTTTCAAGTTTATGCATGATAACCTTCGTTGTTCTAATCTTTTTCCTTTGGCGGTTCAGGCGGTTGAAGTCCTTTGAAGAGGTTATCCGCCAGTGTATTGCCGTGTGGGACATTGATTTCACCGAAAGCGGCTTCATAGCGTGCAAGGTTTTCCTGCAAAGCACGCAAAAGCAGTTTGGCGCTCAGTGGGGTCATGAGGATGCGCGCCTGCACGGTCGCTTTGCCTTCGCCCGGCAGGATTTGGGCAAAGTCTATGACAATATCTGCGGGAGAGTGCGCGATCCGCGCCAGATTGGTGTAGATCGGCTTGAGCCCTTCCGCCATCTCCATTTTGGGCCCCGGTGCTTGTTGTTGAGGTGCTGGTGTTGTCATAATTATCTTTATAAAAACAGGTCTAACCAAACGGAATCCCCCGTTTCATTAGACCTGTCCGGAACAGGGTTGGTTAGAATGGAATATCATCCTCGGGCGGGATCTCTGCGCTTTCGAAGCTGCCACCCTGCATGGGTACATCGCCTCCTTCGCCGCGGGATGATAGAAATCGGACGGTACTGGCTGTCACTTCGAAGGATGCGCCGGCAGAGCCATCCTGCTTGGTCCAGACACGCGGTCCCCCCGTGGCTTTGTCCGGTGTGAGGCGTCCTTCAACGAGGACCTTCATACCTTTCTTGACATACTGATTGCATACTTCCGCCTGCTTGCCCCAGGTGGTGACACGGAACCAGACGGTTTCCTTGACCTGTTCGCCGTTGCCGGAGGTATATTGACGATTGGTGGCAACTGAAAAGGATGTGACTGCCTGGCCGGAGGGAGTGTAGCGCATCTCGGGGTCTTTACCGACATTGCCTACGATGATCAGGGTATGGTACATGTGAGAATGGTCTCCTTTGGTTTCAGGTACCCGCCGATTTTCGACGGGGATCGGGCGTAATGAAATTATTTTACTCCATCCTCCTCTGTTCACCTAGAGATAACCAATCCCCAGTTTGGCATATTGCATTGCACTGGTTGATGTTTTTATCCGTCAGTGTGATGCCTGGCGCGGGGAAAATTTGCCCCGCTTCGTCTTTGCAGATCCTCCTGCATGTGTTTCAGAGAAGGATGAGATTTAGATTTCATCACACTTCAAGAGAATACAGGATCGTTTCCATCTCCTGTGGGGTCAATCCTCCATGATGACCGTAAAACCCCTGTTCGAATTTGTCCTTTTCATACCACCACACGGACTCGTATCGGTAGGGAAGCACGATCAAATTCCCGACGCGCTCCCGGAAACGGGACGAAACCTCCCTGCCGAAATATCCATCCGTAATCAAGGTCTCTGTTTGTACCACATCGGCTTTGCCTTCCGATCGTTTTGCAAGAAAGGATTGCGCTTCATCGAGCATATCTTCCTTGATGTATAGGAACATGTCGCGCGCAGACCCGGCGGGGACAAGCATCTGTCCGTTTCGATTCGTTTTTATAAATTTCTCGAATCCCATAAAGTGTGGGTCTTTATTCAAATAGATGGTCGTATCCGGGTCCACTTCAGAAGCGCCGTGATCGGCTGTCATCAGGAACAGGATTTTCTTGTGTCCTTTGAAGATGCGATCGAAGTAATATTCCATCATCAACAAAAAGGTCTCGATCTCGGCCTCGGTCTGCGGTGCGGTGGGACCATATTCATGGCAGAGCGCGTCGATCTTATCGAAGTAAAGATGAACATAAACGGGCCTTTTCTCCTTTTCGAGCAGTATCCCCAAATTTACGAAAGCCTCTGAAAGAGTTTTGAAGGACTTTTGTTCCGCGCCTTTCATCACCACACTCGAATATGTGGAGGGAGTGTAATCCCGTATTCCAAAAACGTATGGTTTCACCCCCATTTTCTTCAATGCAGGATAGAAAACCCCTCGCGGATATAAAGCCGAAGGCTTGATCTTCGCGGGCTTAAGAGTGCCGCGTTCCTTTGTGCCCGAATAGGAGAACAACAATGGTGCGATGATGGCATCCAGTTTGGGCTCATAGTAATACCACTCATGTATGCCATTTACACCAACAGGCAGACCTGTGTGGATTGTTGTCACATGCGCGGCGGTTGTGGAAGGGAATTGCGATATCAGTTTTTCGATCCTGCCGTGTCTGGCAATGCGCCTGACGAAAGCCGCATCCTGAAAACGTTCAAAGAACCGCCAGCCAAAGGCGTCCACCAAAAACAGAACCACGGCATCATACTTTCTGGAAGCGAACGCGTTCATAATACGATTTGGTATTCCCGCGAAACCGCCTTCGTCATAGCGTGGTTTGATGAACGCGGGGTTCATGATCATGGTTTTTTCTCAAGCATCATTCTCGCGGCCCTTCGTCCGATCTCCACTGCAAAGTTGGTGCCTCGATCCCACGGGTAGACCTGGCTCATCGAAGCGAAATACAGTCCTTCGATTGGCGTTTGGATGGCAGGGACATTCTTCGAATGGTCCACAAGCGGTATGGGTTGTGCATAATTGGTCTTGAACACCCAGACCTTCTTCACCCAATCCCGCGAAAACTCCGGGTTGATTTTTTGGAACGCTGGAATAAAACGCTCCAGCAGATCGTCCTCACTCATCGAAAAATACTCGTGACCTAATTCCAAATAATCCCCCGCGTACACGATATGATCGCCGCCAAAATGTTCCTCCGATGCAAAGTTCGTATGCTCCACCAGAGCCAGCATCGGGTAGCCCGCGTCCTTTGGCAGATTAAACCAGTAATATTCGTCCTTCGATAATTGATGCTTGAGCGACAGCACCATCACCACCGCGCCCATGGATTTCAACTCAAGCAATCCCTTCAAGTAATTTTCAGGCAGATCGGGACACATCTTTGCCATCAGATTTGGGGACGTGGTGACCAATACCTGATCGAACGACTCGACAACACCGCCCGCGTCAATGGACAACCCCTTTGCCTGATTCTTCTTTATGAACTTGACGCCCACCCCAAGCCGAATTTCCACTCCCATCCCCTGTAATTTTTCCGTGAACATGTCCGCAAATTTTTGAAAGCCGCCCTTGAATGTGCCGAGGCGCGTTGTGCGTGCCTTGATACGCGCCCACATCCACGCCATATTGACATCCTTATAGAATGGACCGAACTTGCCTATCAGCAAAGGCTTCCACATCTGCTCATAGACCTGTCTGCCCGCCCATTTCAACATCCACGAGTCGGCGGTCACTTTTTCGAGAGTCTTCCAGTCGTTCGTGAGGCGGAGAAAGAGTCCGACAAAACCGAAGCGGATTTTGTCGAGTCCAAATCCAAGCCCGGGAAAGAGCGCCATTTTGACAATGGAGTCAAATGGGTAAAATTCTCCGTCATGATACATCACGGTCAACGGGCGCGGAAAGACGACCTTGTCCTTCCATCCCAGTTCTTTGATCAATTCGAGCATGTGTTTGTCCGATTGGAACCAGTGATGATAGAACTTCTCGACCGACCAGTCCCAATGTGGCTCCTTGAATCCCGAAGCCAGCCCGCCAACATACCCGGCAGATTCGAAGATCGTCACTTTATGTCCCGCTTTTTCCAGATCATATGCGGCGGAAAGGCCGGCATACCCTGCGCCGATGATTGCAATTTTCATTTACTCTCCAAAAATTATCCTGTCATTGCTTCGCGGCGCCCCGCGCCGCGAAGCAATCTCCTCGCAAAGTTGGGGGTTGCTTTGCCCACTCGCCGTTAAGGCCAGGGCTCGCAATGACTGTTATTGTTTTGATCTTTGTTCAGCTTTTTCAGCAAGGATCTTGAGTTTACCCCACGTTTGACGAACAATGTAGATCATAGCCAGATTCTGGATCCAGCGCATTTCACATTGGGGATTTTTAGCCAGTTGCTCGAAGACTTCGACGGCTTTGTCGTCGGTGCGGTGTGATTTGGCATATTCCGTCGCGAGTGGAATGAGATCGGCTTCCCTTTGTCCTCGTAATTGGGTATCTTGCGCAAGTTTTTTTCGCGTCTGTTCCACCTGTTCCTGGACACGGGTAACCGCGGCTTCGAGTTCATCTACTGTAAAGGGTTTGGTGAGGTACTCTTTCACGCCGATGGACATGGCTGTCTGCTGGACGGCCTCATCCTTTTCTGCGGAGAGGATCACACAACCCGTGTCTGGATGGATTTTCAGGATTTCCTTGTAGGCGGTCAGTCCGTCCATCTCGGGCATGTTGATATCAAGACAGACAATATCCGGATGATGTTCCTCCGCGAGTTGTACGGCTTGCAGTCCGTTGGACGCGATGGCGACAACTTCCACGTCATTTATGTTTGCCAGCATCAGGCGGGTATTACGGCGCGTCTCTTGAACGTCGTCGGCAATGAGCACCCTCATTTTCCTGCTTGGATTTCCTTCGGGTTGCGTCATTTCAACTCCTTTCCGCAAGTATAACCGGGGGATGTGGAAGGTGTGCCATCCATCCACGTTCTCATTATGATTTTGCCGATTGAATAAATCGGGGCGGGAACTGTCCCGCTTGCCGGCTTGCGAATACCTCTCTTCACCACGGAACGCACGGAGACCGCCGGAAAAACCCTTTAAGGGAAAATCATATGTCCGTTGTTTCTGCCCGTAGAGAGTCGCTCCATTGAATGCCTTCACGTGCGAAATAATAGGCGCCAAGCAAAGTGATCGGTACCCACAATGCGACATGCAACACAAGGGTATATCCCACCGCGGCAGCCTGGTCCACACCGTATGCGGTCAATACCGCGATGCCGGGTGCGTCAAATGTGCCGATGTAGCCGGGCGCGGAGGGGATGGTTGTGGCAAGGTTGACGATGCCGTTCATCAGCATCAAGGCGAAGAAAGAGACGGTGAAATCGAAAGCGTGCATCACGAACCAGTATTTGCCTGTCTCCAACAGCCAGATGATGACCGATGTAAAGAAGACCATCAATACATTGAGGGGCGAGCGCAGGGATGCCAGCCCATCGAGGAATTTGTTCATGATGCCGATGATCTTTGCATGCAGGCGCTTTGGGGTAAGACGTTCGATGCCCCACAAACCGAACTTTGCCATTGTATGCGGGAACATTGCCGCAAGCAGGAAAACGCCCAGCGCGCCAAGAAAGACCCCTGTGCCGATCAATGCGACCTGTTGAATGTTGCCAACGAAGCCGGATGCACCCGTCAGTTTTGCCAGTTCGGGCAGGTTGACGAAAACAAATGCCAGCATGATCACCCCATCAAAGATGCGCTCGACGATGATGGTTGCCAGTGAAGCCGAAACGGACACGCCTTCTTTTCTTTTGAGGATGACCGCGCGCAGTACTTCCCCGGCGCGTGCGGGATAGACGTTATTTCCCATATAGCCGATGGTTGTAATAGGGAACATGTTCTTTGTGGGAATCTTCTTGATGGGACCAAGCAGGTAATGCCACCTCCATGCCCGGACCCAGACACCGATAAAGTAAACGCCAATACCGGGAATCAACCAGATGTAGTTTGCCTGTTTGACCGCATCCCAAAATTCATCCAGTTGCAGGCCGCGTAAAGCCAGCCAAATGAAAAGGATGCTGATCAGCACCCCGAGCCAGAATTGCCATTTTTTCATGCGATGGATTTTACCAGAGGGACAGAGGACGCAGACGCGCAAATGGGCAAAGAAATCCTTTAGGGCTATAATCCTCCCATGCAAATCAATCAACCAGCCCCTGATTTTGAACTGCCTGACTTGCAAGGCAACCCTCACAGGTTGAGCGATTATCGCGGCAGGATCGTCATCATCAATTTTTGGTCGTGCGAATGCCCGCATTCGGAGCGGGCGGATGGCTTGATCCTGGAGTGGCTCGAGAAATGGAGTGAGGAGGTGGAACTGCTCCCGATTGCCGCGAATCGGAACGAATCCACCCCAAACGTGGAAGAGGCTTCTAAAGTACGGAACCTGCCCAAGGTCCTGATTGATGCGGGGCATATCGTGGCAGACCTCTATGAAGCGGTGACGACTCCGCACGTTTTCGTCGTGGATAGAGACGGTATCCTGCGCTATCGCGGCGCAGTGGATGATGTCACATTCCGTCAGAGGAAAGCCACACGTCTCTTTCTCAAAGATGTGGTTGATGCCTTGCTCGAGGGGCATTTGCCTGCGCTGGCAGAAACCCCCGCCTATGGTTGTGCCATCGTGCGTGAAATTTGATAGAATCGAACTGTGATTGCGACACCTGCAAGAATCGCTTTTTTGAATAAGATCCATCTCTTCCATGGTTTGAGCGATGAAGAGCTCGAAGTCATTGCGAATGCCTTGGAGGAACTTTCCTATCCCGCAGGCTCGGTGATTTTCGAACAGGACAGCAAATCTGAAAGTTTTTATATGATCTATGATGGGGCAGTTCACATTGTCCGCAAACAGCAGAAAAAAGAGATCCAACTTGCAAAACTTGTGAAGAACGATTATTTCGGCGAAATGGGGTTGATCGCGCGCAGAAAACGTTCGGGTACTGTGACTACAACCAGCGATGCGACCCTGCTCGCTTTGAAACGAAGCGATTTCGAGACAGTTTTTAGAAAGACCCCCCAACTTCGCCTGAACATGGATGTGGCCGTACAAAGCCGCAAACTGGCGAGGACGGTGCGCTTCAAGTGGCTGCGACCCGATGAAGAGATCTATTTTCTTGCGCGCAAGCACCGGATCATCCTTTATCAGAAGATGGTCGCGCCGGTGGTGGCACTGATGCTGCCATTGGCATTGTTGTATGCCCGATTTACCATTGCACCGTTCTTTATTGCTGCATTCGCGGGCATACTATCGTTGATCGCAGTCGCTTTATGGATGATATGGATCAGGATCGATTGGGGCAACGATTATTACATCGTGACCAATCAACGGGTGGTGTGGCTTGAGAAGGTGATCGGCATTTACGACAGCAGACAGGAATCGCCGTTAAGTACGATCCTGTCTGTTGGAGTCGAGACGGACCAGTTGGGACGTATTCTGGATTACGGAAATGTCATCATCCGCACTTTTGTGGGCAGGATTCCGTTCAATCATGTTACCCACCCCGAACAGGCACAGCACATGATCGAGGAATACTGGAACCGTACGAAGGAACACGCGGTGGGCCTGGAAAAGGAAGCGATGAAGAACGCCATCCGCAAGCGATTGGGTTTGCCGATGCCAAAACAGGAACACGAGTTTGGCGAACCGGCCCCCGTTGTCAAGAAAGATGTGCCGCCTCCCAAAAAGAATGCCAGCAGGCTTGCGCTGCTCAAGTTCCTTGGCGCAAATACGCTCAAGCTCCGTTATGAATCGGGGGAGAATGTGATCTACCGCAAACACTGGATTGTATTGATACTGGGCGCATGGATTCCCTTTTTTAGTTCCCTTGGATTGTTGCTGCTATTACTCATCCGCCTGGCCATGCTGGCGTTCGATCCCCAGCTCTCATTGATCTCCCTTCAGGACGGGTTTTCCATGGATACATGGGTGGTTGTATATTTTCTGGCATTCTTTCCCTTTTTTGGATGGCTGGTATACAAAGTTGTTGACTGGAGCAACGATAAATTCGAGGTCACCAACGAACAGATCCTTGATATAGACCGCAAGCCCTTCGGCACCGAAACCCGCAATGCTGCACAGCTCGAAAGTATTTTGGGAACGTATTATGAACGAAAAGGCATTCTTGGGAACCTGTTTAATTATGGAACGGTCTACATTACAGTGGGCGGGAGCAAAATGGCGTTTGAAGACGTAATAGATCCCGCCGCCGTCCAATCGGATATTGACCGCCGCCGCATGGCTCGTTCCGCAAAACAGAACGAAGCGAAGATCGCCGCCGAACGCGACCGCATGGCGGAATGGCTGGCGACCTACCACCGCACTGCCGACCAATTTAAGGAAGAAGAGAAACGAAACGAGAAAAAAGAGTAAAATCCTGACTTCATCCTGAACGGCGACCCCGTGTCGCGCAGATGAAGGACAGCTCGAATATGTGCAAAGGTTGAATCCATAGAATGACTCTCCGCAAAATCGTAACACTTCCAGATCCAGTACTGCGGCGTAAAGCCCATGCGATCACAAAATTTGACAGGAACCTCGGTCCACTGATCGATGACATGGTCGAGACCATGCGCGAAGCGCCGGGGGTGGGTCTTGCTGCACCTCAGATCGGACTCTTAGAGCGCCTCATCGTGGTCGAGTATTATGAGCGTGAAGAGGAGGAGGAGAACGAGGAAGCACCCAAGAAGGTGTGGGCAGTGATCAATCCCGAGATCGTCAAAGCCTCCGAAGAGAAATTGATGGGCGTGGAGGGCTGTCTGTCCATCCCCGGCTTGCTGGGGGAGGTGGAACGTCATGCCGAAGTTCAGGTCAAGGGATTGAACCGTCACGGCAAGCCAATGAAGATCAAGGCGAAAGGCTGGCTGGCGCGCATCTTCCAGCATGAGATCGATCATTTGAACGGTGTCTTGTTCACAGACCGCGCAACGCAAGTCTGGCAGCCGAAGCAGGAAGTGGAACAAGACCAGGAATTTTGATGATACCCATTCGTCGCCTCACCCAAGATGATCTGCCACGATTGCGTCAATTTTGGATCGAGCGTTGGGACAGCGAAGAAATGGTCATTCATGGGGAAGTATTCCGACTTGATCAACTTGATGGTTTTGTGACGGAGGATTGGCAGGGTGTCCTTGCTTATTATGTCCGTGATGAGGAATGCGAGATTGTTTCACTCGACAGTCTGTGGGAAGGGCAGGGCATCGGAACGGAACTGATCCATGCCATTGTGGAAGAGGCACGAAGTCGGAACTGCAGAAGAATATTCCTCAGCACTACGAACGATAATTTGCACGCGCTCCGCTTTTACCAGAAACGCGGTTTTGAACTGGTCGCTGTCCATCGCGGCGCGGTGAACGAATCAAGAAAGATCAAACCGTCCATTCCGTTGACCGGATATGACGGCATCCCGATCAGGGATGAAATAGAATTGGAACTGTCGTTGCCAGGGACGTAGCGACAAGGCAATCCCGACTTGGATGGTTATTTGAGATTGCCACGTCGAGACTGCGTTCCTCCTCGCAATGATACAAATAACATGTTTCTCAAACACCTCTCCCTCACCAACTTCCGCAAGTTCACCCGTTTGGATATCGACCTCCCCAAACGGGTCGTTTTGCTTACGGGTGGAAATGCGCAGGGAAAGACGACAGTGCTTGAAGCCATTTATTTTCTTGCGGCATTTACATCCTTTCAAACACACGCAGACCGGCAGATCATCAACCTGGAAGAGGCAAAAAAGAATTCGCTCACGGTCGCGCGTCTCGTGGCGGAGTATCAGCGGGAGAAACGCAGACACCGCGTGGAAGCGCGCCTTATCCTTGAACCTGTCGGTGTGTTAAGCGGTCAACGTTTGCGCAAGGAAATTCTGCTCGATGGTGTGAAGAAACCCGTCAGTGAGATCATCGGTCATTTCAACGCGGTCATCTTTGTGCCGCAAATGTCACAGATCATCGAAGGCGCACCCGATGACCGCCGTCGTTATCTCAACCTTGCGCTGGCACAGTCCGTGCCGGCCTATGCGCGTGTGTTGAGTGAATATAACCAGGCGTTGACCCAGCGCAACGCACTGCTCAAGGCGTTGAGTGAAAATGGAGGAAGCCGCGACCAGCTTGAAGTGTGGGATGACGCGTTGAGTCGTCTTGGATCGCAGATCATTTTGTGGCGCATCGGAGCCATCCAGCGGATCGAACATCTCGCTTCGCGCGTTCATAACGAGCTGACTCATGGACATGAAATTCTTCGTCTCACCTATGAACCTGCCTATGACCCGCTGCCGAACCCGAACGGACAGTTGGGTTTGAAGATTGATACAGCAGTGGACCGTTCCGCCCTGGACCTTGATGACATTCAGGACGGCTTTCTCGGGCGACTGCGTTCCTTACGCAACGAGGAGATCGCGCGCGGCGTGACCACGATTGGACCGCACCGCGATGAACTGCGTTTTCTTGCGAACGATTTTGATCTCGGCAATTACGGTTCGCGTGGACAGGTGCGCACCGCCCTGCTTTCGTTGAAACTTGCCGAAGTGAACTGGATGAAGGAGCGTACAGGCGAGTGGCCTGTCATCCTGCTCGATGAAGTGATGGCGGAACTCGATGTACAACGCCGCGCCGACCTGTTGAAGTATGTCGGTGAGAGCGAGCAGGTATTGTTTACGACGACAGATTTGAATTTGTTCGCGCCCGAGTTTGTGGAGAAGGCGGAAGTGTGGCGCGTGGAAAGTGGAAAAGTACAGAGTAATGTCGTTGCGAGGAGGGCGAAGCCCGACGAAGCAATCTCCTGATTTGCGCGGAGATTGCTTCGTGGCGCTGCTGGCCGGGTAGTGCAAAGCACGCATCAAGACCAGGCGCCACTCGCAATGAAAACCATGACCCTGACGGACCCATTCCTTCAATCAGCTCTTGAAAAGATCGACTCGCCCGATGTCGTTGGTGTTGGCATCTTGGGCAGTTATGCGCGCGGGCAGGAATCAAAATACAGCGACGTTGACTTTGACATCTTCGTCAGCAGGATGCCTGAAAATGAATATGACCGTTACACATTGCGCTACTGGGATGGGAAACTTGTCAGCCTGAAGTACGCCTTGCTCGATGATGAACTTGCCGCGTTGACGAATCCGCGGCAGGCGATTTGGGCGGCGCCAGGTTTGAGCGGGATGAAGATCGTCCTTGACAAGGATGGTTCGCTGGCTGAGTTGCAGAAGATGGCACAGAAGTTTGATTTTTCCCTGCTTCAACCCCTGGCAGACGAGTTTGCGGCGGAAGAGATCATGGGAAACGCGGAGGAAGTGCATAAGATTCTCAACGGTCTCCTGCGCGGGCACGAGTCTACTGTGTTGTATGCGACGTGGGGATTGGTGAAGAACATGCTCGAAGCGGTGGCTGTCCAGCGCGGCATCATGATCGTCAGTGAGAATCGTTATTTTGACCTGATCCAGGAATCAGTGGGGCGTGATACGAAGTGGGTCAGCGCGTTCCGCACGGCGTGGGGACTCGACTCCACATCGTCACAATACCAATCGCGCGGCGCGGCGGCGTTGACGATGTACCGTCTCACCGCGGCGATGTTCGATGACTTGATCCCGGAGAAACATCGCGAAGTGGTGAAGAATACATTGCGGCTCATCAAGGAGGCGGGTTACGCATGAACGTATTGGCGAAACGCGCCATAAAAATCCATGAACGATTGCTTGAATTTTACGGCAGGCCGATCTGGCGTAATCCATTGCCCGCCATTGACGAACTGGTTTCGACCATCCTTTCGCAGAACACGAACGATGTCAACCGCGACCGCGCCTTTGAAGCGTTGCGCGCGGAATTCCCAACCTGGGAAGCGGTACGCGACGCAAAGGCAAAGGATGTGATCGAAGCCATCCGCCCGGCAGGACTTGCAAATCAAAAAGGTCCGCGCATTCAGGAAGTTTTGAAAGCCATCACAAAGGAACGCGGGAATCTGGATTTGTCTTTTCTCAAAAACATGTCTGTGGACGATGCGCGCGACTGGCTGACAAAATTCAACGGTGTGGGACCCAAGACCGCTGCGATTGTTTTATGCTTTTCATTGGGGATGCCCGCCTTCCCGGTGGATACCCACGTCTACCGCGTGACAGGCCGCATCGGACTCCGCCCGGAGAAGATGACCGTCGAACAGGCGCATCCTCACCTTGAGGGTTTGTTCCCGCCCGAAACCTACTATGCCGCGCATTTGAACATCATCCGCCTGGGACGCGAGATCTGCACCGCGCGCAAGGCATTTTGTGAGAAGTGTCCGTTAAAGAAATTATGTGATTACGGAAAAACACAATAATCCCGTCATTGCGGGCGCGGCGAAGCAATCCCCTTCACGGTATTGGAGATTGCTTCCCGAAGGTCGCAATGACAGATGATCATCTATTATCCCCATCCCCCCGAATTTTCCCTCTTTCCAACCTGCTATAAAGTTTTTCAATATTGTGTTCAGCGATCTCGTCCAGCGTTAAGTCCAATTCGGTCGCGACCTGCGCGATATACCATAACACGTCGCCGAGTTCGGCTTTGAGCGCGGACCGCGTCTCCTCGTTGATGTGACCATCCTTATCGCGGAACACTTTCTTGATCTTGCCCGCCACTTCCCCCGCTTCGTTGACAAGTCCTAGCACGGGGTAAATCACAGGATGCCCAATTGCGGGATAGCCTGCCGTCTTGCGTGATTTGGTTTGGTAGTCGTTGAAGTTCATTTGGTTTTCACTTCTTCAAAATTGAGTGGGAA
>DATIUT010000184.1:0-32444 GCA_035466615.1 Anaerolineales bacterium
AACTCTGGTTCAAAACGGACGAATACTACCAGTCCATTTATAATAGCCTTACCCGTGAACCCTCTATTTACCCCTTTAGGAATTTCTTCCTCAAGCGGATGGAGAACAAGCAGAGGTGGATTTTCTGGCAAAAGATCTTCAACCTGCCTGGAATTGTCGCAGTCCTCGCAGCGGATGTTTTGGTGGTGATGGCATATTATTAGTCCCGTCATTGCGAGACTGCGGAGCAGTCGAAGCAATCTCCAACACTATCATGGGGATTACTTCCCGAAGATTTGCAATGACAGAAATAGACCTCTTGCATAAGTGTGTCATAATAGGCACATGCGCTACGAAACCATCCAACACCTAAAAGATACGGATTTCAAACGGCTGACAGGCGTACAACGCGAAACCTTTGAAATGATGCTAAAAGTGGTCGAGAAAGGCTTGCGAGACTTTGGCCGACCAACCAAGTTACGCCGAGCCGACCAATTGTTGTTGACCTTGATGTACTGGCGTGAATATCGAACGGAGTTCCATATAGCGCAATCCTATGGTCTCAGTGAGTCAACCGTCTGCCGTACCATCCAAAAAGTAGAAAATGCTCTTGTACGCTCAGGCAAGTTTCGTTTACCAGGCAAGAAGGCACTCCAAGCCAGTGACGCTGTTTTTGAAGTAGTGCTGCTGGATGTCAGCGAACAACCGGTGGAGCGTCCAAAAAAAGCCAAAAACGGCATTACAGTGGCAAAAAGAAGCGCCATACTCAAAAAGCACAGGTAATTGCTGACCGCAAGAGCGCCAAAATTGTTGCCACAGCGTTTAGCTATGGAAGCAAACACGATTTTCAACTGTTCAAGGACGATGGAAGTGATTTCGCCGATCACCTTCGCATTCTGGCAGATGCGGGCTACCAAGGATTGGCGGACCTGCATGAGAACTGTCAGACGCCGTTCAAGAAATCCAAGCACCACGCTCTGACGCAAAGAGAGAAGCAGAGAAATCGTGTCTTGGCTAGAAAACGGATCTTGATTGAACATATTTTTCGTAAGTTGAAAGTGTTTCGTATTCTGAGTGAGAGGTATCGTAATCGCAGAAAGAGATTTGCTATGCGTTTCAACCTGATTGCTGCTATTTACAACCTCGAACTCATCTCAAACTGACTTTTGCAAGAGGTCTAATATCTCATATATGGCGTTCTTTGCCTGCACAACCATTTCTCTATGGAAATAACCAATGACAAAAAAACTCACGATCTCCATTCAGGATTACCTGAAAACCATCTACGAATTGACCGAAAGCGGTGAGAGTGCCAGTACGAACGCACTCGCGCAAAAAATGAAGATCAGCGCGCCCTCGGTGACTGGCATGATCCAGAAACTTGCATCGTCGAGGCCAGCATTGGTTGAATATCAGAAACATCGAGGCGTAATGTTGACCAGGGACGGTAAACGCGCCGCGTTGGAAGTGATTCGACATCATCGTTTGCTCGAAGCATGGTTGGTGCAAACCCTTGGCTACCCTTGGGATGAGGTGCATGAAGAGGCGGAACGACTCGAACACGTCATCTCGGAGGATTTTGAGAGGCGCATCGCCGAGGCAATGGGGCATCCCACCCGCGACCCGCACGGTGAACTCATTCCGACCGAGGAATTGGTGATGCCAAGAGATACATCCACCCCACTCTCTTCCCTCCGCCCAAATCAAACAGGCATAGTGCAATGCGTCAAGGCCGCCAGCACGGAATTGCTTCGCTACCTGGAAGGTCTCGGGCTCATTCCTGACGCTGAAGTCGAAGTAAAGGATTACTCCCCCTTTGACCACAACCTGACCGTAAAGGTTGGCCGCAAAATGACTGTTCTCGGATTAAATGTTACGAGCAAAATTTTTATCGCAGAAAGATAGAAAGACATGGGAAACTGGAGGTTGATTCACGAATTGGATTCGAAGAATCGCTCATGATTGAATTCTTCGGCGACCAGTATCGTCAATATATGAAAAAGACGGGAAGATTGCTCCCGAAAGTCATATAAGCAACATTGGTGGCTGGTAGCGACGAGTGAAACAAGGAGCGAAAACCACCGTCTAACAAAAAATCTTGTTACTGGCGGTCTCGATATGCCCTTCACAACGAACACTCAGGGCTACTCGACCACCGAATTTAGGCAAACATTAGAGGTAAACATGAACGAAAACATTTTCCGCATTGTAGCCGCCCTGATCCTTTTTACTGGTGTGGGCATCTCCATCTACTTCCGCCACAAAGCGGACAAGGAAACCGGAGAGAAGATTTCTCGCAAAGTTGACGGCACACCCATGATGCTCTTCATCCGCGTCGGCGGATTGATCCTCTGGCTCAGTCCACTTGTGTATCTCGTCAACCCGCAATGGATGGCCTGGTCAAAGGCTGGGGTTCCCGATTGGTTCCGATGGGCTGGTGTTGGGATTGGGATCCCTTGCGTGTTCGGTATTTACTGGCTGTTCAGCAGTATCGGAAGCGGCATCACCCCCACCAGCGCCACGCGCAAACAGCACAAACTCTCCACAAGCGGACCGTATCGTTGGGTGCGGCATCCGCTTTACACAGTAGGGTCATCCTTCTATATCTCATTTGGAATGATGGCAGATAACTGGTTCATCGCCGCGATGGGCATTCTGGCTTTCATCGCTATGGCGATCCGCACACCAAAGGAGGAGGCCAGCCTCATCGAAAAATTCGGGGATGAATATCGTGAGTATATGAAACGTACAGGTCGCTTTCTACCAAAACTATTTTAGAGGTTCGATCCATGAAGAAACAATTTGGTTTATTGATAATCGCCGCATTACTTGTATCTGCATCCGCCATTTTGCGCATCGGTTCGACGGAGGCCGCCCCGGCGGTAAATATCAGCTATGCAAATGACGTCCAACCCATTCTTCAAAGCCGTTGCGGAAAATGTCACATGGGAGAATTTGTAAGCGAAGGCCTGCACATGGACACGTACGAATCCCTCATGGAAGGTTCTGACAATGGACCTGTGATCGTCCCTGGGGATGCGGATGAAAGTTTATTGGTTCATAAAGTGGTCGAAGGCAAAATGCCCAAGCGCGGTCCCAGGCTTACAATGGTTCAAATCCAGATCATCTCAAGCTGGATCGATGCCGGTGCCCCAAACAACTGAATGGTAATTTTTTGTAACTTATTGACAAGAAATGAGGCGAGATGAACAACAGGTTTTCAAGAAGAGACTTTATCAAAGTAGGCGGGCTGGCATTATTGGGTACAGCAGGTGCAGTGACCGTCGGTCAAAACAACCGCGACACCAGCGGGCATACACGCCATGCTCAAGAAGACAACCCCAGCACATCCCATGTGTTGCAACAGGGCGACCACGGAGATCTACCCGGCACCGTCGGCGAAGTGGATCATGAAGCAAACGGCTTCAACCCCACTGACATTCTGACCGACTTCGACTACGGTGAAGTTTCCACCCTGCCGAACGGACAAACCCTGCGGGAATACAAAGTTGTTGCGGTCAACAAGAATATCGAAGTTCTGCCCGGGCTCGAATTCCCCGCGTGGACGTATAACGGACGCATCCCTGGTCCCACATTTCGCGCCACCGAAGGAGACCGCGTCCGTATCCACTTCACCAATGTAAGCGAGCATCCTCACACCATGCACTTCCACGGTTTCCATCCCGCCGAAATGGATGGCGTACCCGGCACAGGTCCAGGAGGACTCGTTGAACCGGGGGACAGTTTCACGTACGAATTTGACGCGGATCCCTTCGGTCTGCATCTCTATCATTGTCATGTTTTCCCGCTTGCACGCCACATTGCAAAGGGACTGTACGGCACGTTCATCGTGGATCCCAAAGGAGGCCGACCACCCGTTGACCGCGAAATGGTCATGGTGCAACACGGCCTCGATGTGGACTTCGATGACGCGAATGATTTCTACGCGGTCAACGGAATTCCCTTCCATTATCAAAACCATCCCATTCAATTCAGGGCTGGCGAAAAGATCCGCATCTACCTGGTCAACATCCTTGAATTCGACCTTCTCAATTCATTCCACTTGCACGCGAGTTTCTTTCACTACTATCCCACCGGCACCAGTTTGATCCCTGCCGAATTCACAGACACCATCATCCAGGGACAGGCGCAACGCGGCATCCTTGAATTCAGTTACAAATACCCCGGCATGTACATGTTCCATGCGCATGTGACGGAATTTGCCGAACTTGGATGGATGGGTATGTTCGAGGTACTGCCCTAGAGGTGACATCATGACTCAATCAACTTCTCAGCCGACGACACACTTCACTTTTCGGACCTTCATCCTGCTTCTCGTCCCGATCATTCTTCTCATAGGAGTGATCGCCCTCTTCCTCACCACGGGCGGAGGTCTGGATCTCAAATCTCCTGCGCCCGTTGAAGACATGGATATCGAGCGCTATCGTCTCGAACCGAACTCGATCGAACTTTACGTTCGTAATACGGGGCCCGGTGAAGTGAAGATCGCCTCGGTCATCGTCAACGACTCTGTAATGCCATTCAAGGTGACGCCAGAGACAACCATCCCACGTCTCGGACATGCGACTATTCAAGTCAATTACGCCTGGTCGCACGGTGAAGCCTATGGAATCAAAATACTGACCAGCAATGCCATGCCTTTTGAAGTGGAGATCCCGGTCGCATTCGAAACACCGCAACCATCCAGTGCGACATTCTGGGGTTTCACCTTGATCGGTCTGTATGTAGGTGTGATCCCGGTCTTTCTCGGGATATTCTGGTTCCCAGCCTTGCGGACTCTTGGCCGCCGCACCATGACTTTTCTCATGGCGGCTACAGCCGGCTTGCTCATATTCCTCGGCTTGGACACAATCGCCGAAGCACTCGAGTTCGCAAACAAAGTTCCTTCAGCATTTCAGGGCATTGGTCTCATCGGCATCGGTGCAGTGGGAACATTCCTTTTGCTCGACGCGATCTCGAAAAAACAGGCTGAAGCCACAGGCAGTGAAACCGACCGTAGACTCGCCATCGCTTTCATGATCGCGGTCGGCATTGGTTTCCACAACCTTGGAGAGGGGCTTGCCATCGGCGCGGCATACAATGTCGGCGAAATCGCGCTGGGAACATTCCTGGTTGTCGGCTTTATCATCCAAAACATCACCGAAGGGCTTGGCATCATCGCTCCTGTTTTACGCGATAGACCGACCATCGGAAGACTTGCAATCATGGGACTCATCGGCGGCGGGCCAGCCATCATCGGCGCATGGATTGGCGGCTTTACGCCATCGCCTGTCCTTGCCGTGTTATTCCTTGCCATCGGCGCAGGCGCGATCTTCGAAGTCATCTACGAGATCGCCAAACTCATTCAAAAAGACACCGCGCGCGAATCCATGCCGATGACCGTGTTCAGCGGTGTGTTGGCCGGCATGGTATTGCTTTGGGTAACAGGATTGTTCATCAAATGATAGATTCGAATTTTGGAGGCAACACATGAATCTCTGGGGTTGGGTATTGATCCTTCTCGCCATAACATTATTCATTCCGCGTTATGGTTTTTTGACTCTGTACAAGGATTGGCGAAGCGCAAAGGAACGTGAACAACTGGAGGACGCTCTCAAGCATCTTCTCGACCGCGAGGGACAGGGCCGCCGCGCTTCGCCCGAATCACTTGCCGGGACCCTGGACCTGCCACGCGCGAAAGTGACCCGTCTCATCTCTGACATGGAATCCCAGGGACTGCTTGAGACGCACGGCGCACAATTACACCTCACCATGGAAGGCACCCGTTGGGCAATGCACATTGTCCGTGCACACAGGTTGTGGGAACGCTATCTCGTGGACGAAGCACGCATGCCCCTGAACCAGATCCATGGCGTGGCACAAAAGCGCGAGCATTCCTTTACGGAAGCACAGCTCAATGAACTTGACGCAGCGCTGGGACATCCCACACGCGACCCGCACGGAGATCCCATCCCGACGCGTGAAGGGAAAATGCCCACAGTGGAGAACACGCCCATAACGGCATGGCAGGCTGAAGGTCCAGTAAGGATCGTGCACATTGAGGACGAACCGGCCCTCGCATATGAACAGATCCTTGCGGCTGGACTCCGCCTCGGGCAAACCATCCGAATCATGGAAAAGACCCCACAGCGAGTCGTATTGAGCGACGGTGAAACGGAATACCGCCTTGCTCCAGTTGTTGCGACGAACATCGGTGTTGCGCCGTTGCCCAAAAGCGAAATTGCAAAAGCAAATGCAGTTTCACTCGCCGGACTCGCGCATGACCAGCAGGCTGAGATCGTGATGCTCGACGACTCGGTGCAGGGATTCACGCGCCGCAGATTTTTGGACCTGGGTCTTACACCCGGGACTATGATTTATCCCGAGCTTGGGAATTTCTTTGGAGACCCGCGCGCTTATCGTGTGCGAGGAACATTGATCGCGCTGCGCAAAGATCAGGCCGCACAGATCTGGGTGAAACCAGTTTAATCAAACGCCGAAGGTCGCGTGACTCTTGACCTTTGACTTTTAACACAGGAAACAAACATGTCGAACAAAAAATTAAATTTACCCACTGAACACTGTGAAGAATGCCCGGCATTCTACAATCTTGAACAAATGGGGTTCAAGATCGGAAACTTTGACCGCGTGGTTGCGCTGGCAGGCAACCCGAACACCGGAAAATCCACTCTCTTCAACACACTGACGGGACTCAAGCAACACACAGGCAACTGGCCCGGCAAAACCGTCACACGCGCAGAGGGCGGATATCAATTCAACAGCGTACGCTATAAAATCGTTGACCTGCCCGGCACATACTCACTGCTTTCCGCTTCGCAGGATGAAGAAGTGGCACGCGATTTTATTCTCTTCGGGCAACCCGATTGCACAATCGTTGTCACCGATGCGACCGCGCTCGAGCGCAATTTGAATCTTGTGATACAGGTCATGGAAATCACAAACCGCGTGGTTGTCGCGCTCAACCTGATGGACGAAGCCAAACGTAAAGGTCTCGAAGTGGACGCGCGTTCTCTGAGCCGCGACCTGGGAGTCCCCGCTGTGCCGATCACGGCGCGCTCCGGCGAAGGGGTTCACACTTTACTTGCAACTGTTGCAGATTTGATCAATGGCGACATCGAAACAAAACCACTGCGCGTGGAAGGCACGCCGGAGTTCCAAAAGGCGGTCAGGGAGCTTGTCCCCATGATAGAGCAGATTGCGCCCGGCGTTCCGAACGCACGCTGGCTGGCAATCCGCTTGTTGGATGGGGACGCAAAGGTGCAGCAGGCGTTGGTCTCCGGCGAACTCTCTCAACGAGTACAACGACAACAGCAAGCCGACGTGCAATTTAGCCGTAAGATGTCTGTGGAAGGAAAACAATAGGGGTATTTATGACAGAACAAACTTTAAATCCGAACGATGTATTGGCAAAAGCGGAGGCCCTGCGCGGCAGCCTTTCATCAGGCTTCCGCGACGAAATCGTCAAATCGCTTTATAGCGAAGCAGAAACGATTGCAAAGCGCGCCATAAAAACCGCAAAGGAAAAGAAATACGACATCGATCAAAAAATAGACAGGCTTGTCACATCTCCTATCGTTGGCCTGCCGATCATGCTCACCTTACTGGGGATCATCATCTGGCTGACGGTTTCCGGAGCAAATGTTGCATCAGCCGCAATCGCAAATGTACTATTTGGAATCGGGGATTGGGGACGCGCGCTTTTCAATCAAATCGGCATACCCTGGTGGATCACCGGCTTTATCTGGGATGGCATCTACCTCGGCCTCGCCTGGGTCATCAGTGTGATGCTCCCGCCCATGGCGATCTTCTTCCCTGCGTTTACTTTCCTTGAAGACCTCGGATATCTTCCACGCGTCGCCTTCAACCTCGACTGGCTCTTCAAGAAAGCCGGTGCACACGGGAAACAATCCCTGACAATGGCAATGGGATTCGGATGTAATGCCGCGGGAGTCGTTGCGACGCGCGTAATCGACTCTCCGCGCGAACGACTGATTGCCATCCTCACGAACAACTTTGTCCCGTGCAACGGCCGCTTCCCGACTTTAATCATGCTTGCCACTGTTTTCGTTGCCGCCGCCTTCCCCCCAGCCTTGACCTCCTTCATCGCCGCAGGGACAGTGGTCGGCGTGGTCTTGATCGGGGTTGCGTTCACGTTTCTGATGTCATGGATATTGTCGAGAACGGTATTGAAAGGCGAAGCATCTGCATTCACGCTTGAACTGCCGCCATATCGAAGGCCCAATATAACACGCATCCTGTACACATCCATCATTGACCGGACCATCTTCGTTCTCTGGCGTGCAATGCAAACCGCCGCTCCCGCCGGCGCGATCATCTGGATTCTGGCGAATATCACCATCGGCGATTCCAATCTGGCGCGTATCATTTCCGACTGGCTGAATCCATTTGGCTTGTTGCTCGGTCTCGACGGCGTCATTCTCCTGGCCTACATCATCGCCATCCCGGCGAATGAGATCGTGGTGCCAACCATGATGATGGTCTACATGGGCGCAGGCATGATGATTGACGGACCCGGAACCAGCGCCGGTATTTACAACCTGCTCGTCAACGGCAACGGTTGGACGATGCTCACCGCTGTCAATTTGATGTTGTTTGCCCTGTTGCATAATCCGTGTGCGACGACGATCATCACGATCTACAAGGAAACCAAGAGTTATAAGTGGGCGGCATTGAGTGTGGTCATAACACTCGGCATGGCATTCCTGGTTACTTTTGCAACAGCAAGCATCGCAAGGTTACTGGGCTGGGCATAAAACACGAGTGACAATCACCTTCGCTTCGGCAACGCTTCGGAAAGGTGACTGTCACTTTTTAAATTGAACATGTCATCAGGCGGGAAACCGTTCCTTTTGTTGACAACAGGCCTCCCAAAAGAAATCGTTGGAAGAGGTCACGACGTTCATTTGAATTCGTTAAACAAAACATCCGAAGTGCGCCACAGGCTTCGGATGTTTGCATATTTTGGATTATTCATCCCCCGTCAGCAACTTGATCCTCTCCCACGGCTTCAACCCTTCATCTTCGGCAAGCAAACTCTTCAGGTCAAACAACTCATCACGCAAGGCCGCGGCGCGCTCGAATTCCAAATTCCTTGCGGCTTCCTTCATTTGCTTTTCCATTTCGTGGATGATCTGCTTCAACTCGTTGCGCGGAATGGCGCTCTTGTCTTTCACTTTGTACTCGCCCTGCATTTCCGCAACAGCCTTCGAGGAAAATTCCTCTGTCAGGTCATGGATCGCTTTATGAATGCTGATCGGGATGATGCCGTTCTCTTCGTTGTATTTCACCTGCTTGGCACGGCGACGGTTTGTTTCGTCAATCGCGCGCTTCATCGAATTTGTCATCTTGTCGGCATACATGATCACGCGTCCGTTTACGTGACGCGCCGCGCGGCCAATCGTTTGTATCAATGCAGTTTCTGAACGTAAAAAGCCTTCCTTGTCCGCATCCAGAATTCCAACCAGCGAAACTTCAGGCAAATCCAATCCTTCGCGCAGGAGGTTGATTCCGACCAGCACATCGAACACACCCAAACGCAGGTCGCGCAGGATGCCCACACGTTCAAGTGTCTCCACCTCCGAATGCAGGTAATGGACCTTCATCCCCAACTCCTGCAGATACTCGGCGAGATCTTCGGACATCCGCTTCGTGAGCGTCGTGACAAGGACACGCTCGCCTCTTTCCACCCTCTGCCTGATCTCTCCAACCAGGTCATCCACCTGCCCTTTGGTTGGTCGCACTTCCACTTCGGGGTCAACGAGTCCCGTTGGGCGGATGATCTGCTCAACGACCTGTTCCGCTTTGCCCATCTCATACGGACCCGGCGTAGCGGAGGTGTAGATCGTGTATCCCATTACCTCTTCGAATTCATCAAATTTCAACGGACGATTATCCAGCGCGCTCGGCAATCGAAAACCATATTCAACAAGGGTCTCTTTGCGCGAGCGGTCGCCGTTATACATACCGCGGATCTGCGGGACACTCATGTGACTCTCGTCAATCACCAACAGGTAATCGCTGGGTAAAAAGTCAATCAGCGTCCACGGGTGCGTCCCTGCCGCGCGTTGATCCAAGTGACGTGAGTAGTTCTCGATGCCGGAGCAATACCCCACCTCCTTGAGCATCTCCAGATCATAACGCGCACGCTGTTCGAGGCGCTGTGCCTCGAGAAATTTGCCGGTCTCCTTGAAGAACTTCAACCGTTCATCCAACTCGGCTTCGATATCCGCGATGGCATCCTTCATCTTGTCAGCGGCGGTGAGGTACTGCTTGGCAGGGTAGATCGAAACCTCTTTGGGTTCATCGAACACTTCACCTGTCAACGGACTAAATTGCATAATACGTTCGACTTCATCACCAAAGAAAGTGAAGCGATAACCGCGCTTCTCTTCATACGCAGGGATGATTTCAAGTGTATCTCCCCGTACCCGGAAGGTGCCGGTACGCAGGTCCATGTCGTTGCGCTGGTACTGCGATTCGATCAACTGACGGAGCAATGCATTGCGGCGGTATAACTCGCCCACCTTGAGCGTCACCGTTCCTTTGCCGAACTCATCCGGATTCCCCAAACCGTAAATACAGGAAACTGATGCAACGATGATGACGTCTCGCCGCGAGGCCAACGCCGTCGTTGCCGCGAGGCGCAGGCGCTCAATCTCTTCGTTGATCTCGGTCTCTTTTTCGATGTAGAGATCGTGGCGGGGAACATAGGCTTCTGGCTGGTAATAATCGTAATAGGAAACAAAATAAGAAACCGCATTTTCCGGGAAGAACTCTTTGAATTCGGCGTATAACTGTGCAGCGAGTGTCTTGTTGTGCGCCATGATCAAGGCAGGCTTCTGCACCTGCTGAATGACAGACGCGATCGTAAACGTCTTGCCGGTGCCGGTGGCGCCGAGTAGAACCTGATGCTTCATTCCATTGTTTACGCCATCCACAAGTCCGCGAATGGCTTCGGGCTGGTCGCCCATCGGCTGAAAGGGTGCTTGAAGTTTGAAGTCCATGGTTATTTTTTCGGTAGAATGTTGAACGGGTGTTCTATTATAACACGGTACTTGTTTAGCGTTCAAAAGGCGAAAATAGATATGGGCCAAAGATTGAAAAAAAATACAGGTTGAAAGACTCTCGTCAGAAACAAGCGAGAGACTGTAAGATGATGTTGATGAGAAAACGATGGAAGCACCGGTAACCCGATTTGAAGGACAACATATTGCTGAACTGGAAGAGCAACTCGCCCAAGCAGCATTGAAACGGGATCACCTCACACTGCGAAGCCTTGTTCAGGAATTGATACGCGCCCAAACGGACTCTGGCAAACTTCCGCGTCCCAACATAACAGATATGCTCCTATTAGTCATCAGCACGGCGCTGACCGAACTACTTGCCCAGCGCAACAACCAAGCTCCACCCGCGCGCCGTCTACCCGCTCATCCGTTTCCATCCGTGATTCCGCCGTATTTATCCACCCAGGCCGCGGATGTCATCATACCGAGACTTAAGTTTGTTACAATTGAACAAATGAGTAAATCAATTATAGGTGAAACTAAATGAAATTGCTTAGCATCAATATCGGAAAAGAAAGAGCTCAACAACGTAAAGATTATATCGAAACGACCGGCATCTACAAAATGCCCGTGAACGAGCCTGTCGAGATCAAATCCCTTGGCATTGATGGCGACGCCATCTGCGACAAAAAGAATCATGGTGGGCCCGACCAGGCGATTTACGTCTATGGCGGCGCGGATTATGCCTGGTGGTCGCAGAAAATCGGAAAAGAACTCGCGCCCGGCACCTTCGGCGACAACCTGACCGTCAGCGACCTGGAAAGCGCAAATTTTAACGCTGGAGACATCCTCCATGTCGGCGAAGTGACCCTGCAAGTCACCGCGCCACGCATCCCATGCGGGACGTTCGCCACGCGCATGCAAGATTCGCAATGGGTGAAGAAGTTCCGCGCGGCAGAACGACCCGGCTTGTATTGCCGCGTCATCAAGGGAGGTGTTGTGAAAGCGGGGGATGAAGTCTCAGTTGAAAAATATACAGGTGCGACCATTTCCATCCTGCAGATGTACCGCGATTACTATGACAAGAACAAAAGCGAAGAGACTCTGCGCCGTCATCTCGATGCACCCATTGACATTCGGTCGCGCAGGGGTCTGGAAGAGGAGCTTGATAAGTTACTGGCGAAATAACATAAGCAACTTGCCTCCCATTCATCAGGTCGAAACCTTTCTAAAACATACACCCGTACATTTGCAGGACATTGTTCTGGAGCTTCGCAACATTATCGCGTCCGTTGCGCCGGACACGATGGAGGTAATTCGTTGGGGCGACTCACTGGATAGCCCCTACGGTCTTAATCAGCAGATACCGGTTCCGCCTCCCCATCCGCTTTTGCAGAAAGGGAATTGGCGCGGTTGACAAATAACAGCGCAGGTGTCAGAAGCAAGCCTGACATCACAAGTGAGGCGATGGCAGAACCGACCGCCGCGACCACCGCCACGACAGGTCCGCCTACCACCTGCCCGATGGCATCCACCTGTCCAAACATCGAGTGGATGGTGGCGCGCACTTTGGAATCCAATTTTTGGTTGACCCATGCGGTTTGCAGAGGTCCTGCAATATCGCGCAAAACTGCAATGGATAGATACATGCCCAGGCTTAGTAAAAGAAACGGGGAGAGTGCAAACCCGATCAGTGAAACAGAAATGAGCCCCGTTACGATCAACATCGCGCGTCCGATCGCGATCGGGTTGCTCGTATCCACACGGTTTTCCACAAACCGGACAGCGAAAATGGTAAGAACAGTTGCGGCGATTCGTAGGACTGCAAAGAACGCCACCTGGTTGCCGCCAAAAATGACGGGCAGTTCGAATGTATCAAGCAGGTGCTTGACCCACAGGCGATCAAAGCCTTCGCTGTAAATGCCATAGAACAAGCCAACGCCGACAACGCTCATCAGGTGAGGCCTTGAGCGTACTGCATCTGTGCCTTGCTTGAAGGTATGCCATATATGCTGCCACGTGTTGCGGTCTTCGCGCGGTGTGGGATGAAAACCCGCTTCAGGCATGACGACCATGAGTGTGACGCCGATCAAGATCACGCCGATCCCGCCGGCCTGGAGCGGCAATGCCACATTGTTCGCACCGACGAGCGTAGCAAGTCCCATTCCGATGAGTGCCGCGAACAAGCCAGCCTGTGTTGCGCGAAGGAATAATTTATTGGCGTCGTCCTCGCCGATCTCGTCCGTGATCCATGCCTGTGTCGCACCGGAGGTGAATGTATAACCCAAACCCCAAATGACCTGTGCAAGCAGTATGGGCAGGAACGACGGGAAGAATCCTTCGACGAGAAAACCGAGTCCCATCAGGATATAACCAATGATGATGGACAACCTGCGCGAGTAGACATCAGCCACGATACCTGTCGGCACTTCGAACACGAACGCAGAGACCTCAAGCGTGGTGCCGACAAGGATGAGTTGGACAGGCGTCAAACCAGCAACGGTGGCTTCGTACAGCGAGGTGACAACAAACATCATCGAGAAGAATATCGATGCGCTGAATTCGATAAAGATATAAACAATTCTTGCGTTTAACTTTAAATTCAAATAAATAAACTCCTGCTTAAGGTTCAGCGGAGGGCTGAGCCCTCCGCTAAAAGAAAACGGCTATTTTTATTCTTCCTATAGCAGAGCCTTGACCAGTTTTATTGCCGATTCAGAGTCCTTGAAATGGACCCCCTTCATGCCGAGTTTTTCACAGGCTTCGATGTTGTCGATGAAGTCATCCACGAAGACCGCCTCGTTCGGGCTTACCCCCAGTTGTTCCAACGCAACCTGATAGATCCTTGCTGATGGCTTTGCCACACCCACCTCCGCAGAGATGATCATGTTGTCGAAGGCATCGTCGAACTTTTCACGGACAATGTAGTCGCGCAGAGCGCTCCAGGCATTGCTGATAAGACCCGTTTTGTATTTCGGCTTGATGGAACGGAGAAAATCCAAAATCCCGTGGTCGATCACATCGCCAGCGAAGAATTCGTCACGCACGCGCTCGTATTCAGCGACCGGCAGTTTAAGAGCCTTCATCACATTCTGCCAGTGTTCCTCCTCGGTGATCTCGCCCAGAGAGGCGCGGGCGGCGGAACCATTTAGTCCCCCGCCAAATACGATCTTCTCAATGTCCTCATAGTCCATGCCGAAACTTTCAGCGAGATGCTGGCGCGGAGCCTGGTATTCTGTGCGGAGGATGACCCCGCCCAAATCGAAAAAGACCGCCTTTATGCTCATTTGCTCTTCTTTTTAGCCGCCGGTTTCTTCGCTGCAGGTTTTGCCTTTGAGGTGGAGGGTTTTGCGGGTTTTTTCGCGGCCGCAGGTTTGGCAGTGGTTGTCTTACTACTCTTCGGGGACGATGTCTTCCTGGCAGGTTTGGCTTTCGCCTCCGTCTTGGGAGTGGGCACAGGCTTTTCCTTGATAGCTTCCGCTTGGGGCGCAGGTTGAGGCGTATCTTGAGCAGAGACAAAGGAAGGCTTGGACTCTATCTGGGGAACAGGGGCAGGCGTATGTTGAGGAAGAGGCGCCTCCTTTTGTGGATGCGCGCTCATTTCCTTTTCCAACTCCTTGAGCGCGTCACGCCAGTTCGGCATGGTCATTTCCAATTTTTGCCGAAGCACAGGGGTGGCGCGGCGGCAGCGCGGACAGTGCGCGTCGTAGTGGCTCAGGTTGTTCGCGTCCATGTGCTGCAACGCATCGAGTTTTTCGATGCGTCCGATGGTGAACGGGGTCTGGCAAAAAGAACAGCGAAGGTTCATGTTGGTCTCCTTTTTGATTGCCTATTGTTAAAGCGATTGTACACTGATTTCCTCACCGGGTCTGATCTCTTTTTCAAATTGATCGAAGGCATGATGCACATGCATGCCCGCGTTTTCATACAAACGCAGCGCGCCGGTCAGGTTTTGCGCATCCACACCCAGCCCTGCCATGCGTTTGCCGCGCCGATACAACTCGCCAAACGAGTGGCGGAGCAGGGCAAGGCCAAGGCCACGTTTGCGCCAGGGGCGGCGGACACCCAGGGTACCCACCCATCCCATATCCGGGTTGCTGAATGAATGGTCACGGCAAAGACTGACGCCTGCGATCTCCCCGCCCTCCACGGCAATAAACCACAGTGTGGGATCGAAACCTTCGTAACCGGTCATGAAATGCCTGAAGCGTTCCAAGCCCTCTTCGAAGGGTGTTTCCACATGGCCGTAGTGGTCGCTGAATGCTTCGTCCACGGCGCGATACACAGATGCAAGGTCTGTTTTCAGGTCGAAGGCGCGAAGAGCTATTCCACCGGGCCATTGAGGTTCAGTTGGAGAAGCATCCATATTGATGCGCATGGTATACGAACTGCGGATGTGGCGATAGCCCATATCTTCAAACAACTTGCGAGCCGCGTCCGCCTGACGATACGTTCCAACGCGCGGTGCAAAACGCAGTCCAGCCGGGACTTCATCCAAAGCCTTTTTTGCGCGTTCTTCAGCCCATGCAAGCAGATGGGTGCCAATGCCAAGGCCTTCGTAATGCGGGTCAACGCGCCCCCAGATCCACGGATGGACGGGCGGCTTGGCAGTTGTCCACGCTTCGATGTATCCGACCATTTCACCATCCGGCGCAAAGACCAGATGGATATCTTCAGCGGGATTGAAACCGGGAGAGACCCATTCGGTACGGATCGCCACTGCATCGGTGATTTCATCCTCGTGGATGACCGACTGCGACCAGCGGTTGAACAATTTCAGCGCGTCAGACACATCATCCATTACTGCCCCGCGGACAGTAAAACCATCGGGAAGTGAAACTTCCAATCGTTCTTTTAAATTCGCTTTCATTTCATTCTCCTAATCCTGCTCTCCGGGGTCACGTCCCGGGCGCAGTTCCTTTTCATAAATAATATATTCGGCGGCGATCTTCATGCCAGCCTTTTGATACAGACGCGTCGCGCCGGTGGGGTTTGACGCATCCACACCGAGACCGACGGTCTGCATCCCGCGTCTATGGAACTCTCCAAACGAGTGGATCAGTAACGCTTCGCCCAATCCGCGTTTGCGCCATGGACGGCGGACTCCCAACGTGCCGACCCAGCCGATTCCCATACGATAACGGCAGAGGGAATATCCTGCGATCTGGTTGCCATCCCAGGCAATATACCAAAGTGATTGGTCGCGCTCCGAAAAGCGATGTACCCATTCTTCATAGGGCCTGTGGGTGTGACCCCAATGATCGCTAAAAGCATCTTCATGCGCTTCGTAGACAACGTAATCCTGTGCCATGTCAAAGGGACGCAGTTCGATTCCATCGGGGAATCTTGGTGCAAACGGCGCATCAGCGAGCGTGATTTCCATCCTCCACGAAAAACGGATCGGTTTGTAACCTTCGTTCTCGTGCATTTCACGTGCAGCCTTGTCTTCACTGGACATGCCATTGCGGATGAACACACGCAGGTCCGGCTCGGCGAGCCGCATCTCTTCGCGGGCACGTGCATCGAGGGCACGCAACAAGGCTGTGCCGATGCCGCGTCCTAGAAAATCGGGATGGACGTAGCCATCTCCATTCAGGAATGCATGGGCATGACGGTTAATGAATTCCTCATACCCGGCAATCCGCCCATCAGACGTTTCAACAATGAATGCGTCCTTTTCAAGGACAAAGCCGGGGTTCTTCCACTCACGCGCCAACTCATCAGGCGTGATTGCTACGGTTGGGTCGCCGTCGTGCGTGCAGACATCAAGGACGAGTTGCGCCACAGCATCTACATCTGTCCATTGTGCGGGGCGCAGACCGAGGGTAGAGTCGAGAAGCGTTTTGTCAATTTGCAGTTTTGTAACCATAATGTTCCATCCATTCATTGCGCAGGATACCCATGACTAGAATATCCCAACGCTTTCCTTCCTTGTTCAATACCTGCCGTATCCGGCCTTCGTGACGGAAACCCGCCTTCTCATAGGAACGGATCGCGCGCGGGTTGTACTCGAACACTGTCAGCGTAACGCGCTTCAAATTGACCTCGGTAAAGGCATAGCGCAGAATCACCTTCATCACATCTGTGCCATAGCCCCTACCCCAGAACTCACGTTCGCCGATGCCAAGTCCAACGAACGCGTCGCGGCCGGGCCAGTTGTACACATACAGGTCAATGTCGCCGAGCAATTTGTCGTCATCCAATTTGCGGATGCTAAACCAGTGCTGGTTGATGGATTGTTCCTCCAATTCCTTCTCCAGCCATGTTTGTGCGCCCTTCGATGAAGCCAGTTGGGAAACGCCGCTATCCAACAGCCGCCTGAATTCAGAGTCGCGTCCCCAACGCGCAAAGGCTTTGCTGATTTCCTCCGCGTTCATCGCGCTCAAACGGACAAGTTCGCCATTGTATATATCTTTCATTGTTTCTCTCTGTTCTGCATCTGCAGCCATTCTTCGTGCAGGATGCCCATCCATAACGAATCATGGTGTTTTCCTGCGCGTTGCACATCTCCACGGGTGCGCCCCTCGAGACGAAAACCAGCCTTCTCATACGAACGCAATGCGCGCGGGTTATAGTCCATCAAGCCTAGCGACACACGGTGCACGTTCAACTCAGTGAAGGCATATTGCAGGCACAACTTCATCGCATCTGTGCCATAGCCTTTGTTCCAGAACTCCCGTTCGCCGATCCCGATGCCAACCCAGGCTTCGCTGTGGATCAGGTCCACCCATAAGCCGAAGAAGCCGATCAATTTATCTTCAGCCAGAGCGCGGATGGAGAAAGCGTGACGTCCAGGTTTCAAGCTGCTTTCATTCCGCTTCTCAAACCACTCCTTGAGTTTCTTCTCAGATACAACCGTGGCAGGATCTCCGTCCATAAGGCTGTGGAATTCTGTGTCCTTTTGCCATTGGACTTCCATTTTTGCATATGCATCCGGCTCCTCGGTCGTCAAGCGGACCAACTCTCCGCGAAATAGATCTCTCATCACGTCCTCCTTGTTGACTTATAACCGCTTCGCACTAGGCCTTAGCCTGCTTCTGCCATTCGTCATTCAACAAACCAAAAACGAGCAGATCCCAACGCCTGCCATCCCGATCCAAAGCCTGGCGTCTGCGTACTTCCTCTACAAAGCCAGCTTTCTTCAACAAAGCAATTCCTGCCTCGTTATATTCCTGCACAGCCGCCGTTACCCGGAACAGGTTCAATTCAGCAAACGCAAAACGGAGCAACATCCGCAACGCCTGCGAACCATATCCTTTACGCCGGTCATCCCCCGCTCCAATGCCGAGGCGGATCCAGCCATTGCCGTTTGACCATTCGATGCGATGAATCGATGCCTTACCGATCAGCCCATCATCCTCCCGGGCGCGGATGGCAAAGTGATAGATGTTCTTATTCTCCTCGATCTCTTTCTCGAGTTTCTCGTATTTCTTCTTCATCATCGCCGCCGACATGGGACGCGCAGGGTCGATGTCATACATGCGCATGAAATCAGAATCATGCGTCCACTTGGATTCGATCCCCGGGTCCTTCTCATGGTCAATGGGTCCGAAGCGGATATCCTGTCCTTCGAACAATTGCGTTTGAATATCGAACATGGTTTTCTCCTCTGAAAATAAAAAGCCACAGGCATTTGCCCATGGCTAATCAGGAAGGGAAAATAAAACAGCCACGGGCGAGTGCACCGCGGCTGTCATTTACAAAATTTCGTGTAAATTAACGATGAGCAGGCGCACTACGACAAGGAACGAAACCAAAACCGCCTTTTTGAATGCGGAAAGACTTCGTAAATTTCTTTGCAAGGTTCATTGCCATTGGTCGTGCGCCTCCTTTCCTGGGGATTTTTTGAACGAACGGGAGTGTAACATGCGGCTGGGTTATCCGTCAAGTACATGGAACGCTGAAAGGTTTAAATGTCATGCAGTGTTAATCGTCAAGACAATGGAATGGCATGGCTGGCACATGGCCAACACAAGAATCCCATGATTTAGACATGAGGCATCTCCTCCTTTGTAAATTGAAACAGGAACTCCCGCAAAAATGGGAGTGCCTGTTTTTTCCTTTACGGTGCGATATAACCTGCCTGTAAATCATCCAGTGTTTTCTGCACAAGACGTTGCTTTCCGGGGGAGAGAAGGTCTGGGTCGATGTCGCTCAAGCCAAGAGGAGATTGAACCGTGATCCCCCCTTGTCCAGAGAGCAGTTGAGGCCAGGCAGTCTGAATCGCCCTGACGGTATCCGGCTGAATGGTCATGATCCAACCGGCGGGTCGTTGCTCAGGGGTGACTGTCCCTATCATGGACACGCCGGTCGTACCGATGTAATCCACAAGATCCTGAGTATCAATATCCGGGTGAATGAAGAGTGTGCGCACCTTGAATTGCAGGATCAGAATATCTGCAAATGCATCGTAGTTGTTTTCATCCTCCTCCGCAGGAATTTCCAGATACTGCGGGAATGACCAAGGCAGATAATAGAACGGGCGGCAAAAACCGCAATAAAATTTCATGCCGTTGGCATAGGCGTTGAACATGCGGATCGCATCATTGTTACCCTTGGGCATCAACATGCCAATGCGATAGTCATCCGTAACCATCGCGGCTGTATACCCGGCAAGAAAGCTGGCAATGTCAGACTGGGAATTCCCGCCAAGCACACTGATATTACCGCCCGCAACAACGCCCGTGATGTTGATCGCAAGGAACTGTACATCCGGCGCGGCGGCGGCAAGCGCAGAAATACCGGGGTCTGTCAGCAACACGATGACGATCTTCAATCCCGGTTCAAGGTCGGTAGTCGTCAGATTATTTCGCACCTGAAAACGCATGCCTGAAGCCTGTGCGAGATCATAGACCGTTTTTTGGTAAAGGTCCGAGACCTCCACAGCCATATCCGCGGGCAGGACAAGGATTGCAAGCGGAACCGTCGGTGTTGCGGTAAGGGTCGGAGGCAAAACAGGGGTCTCCGTCGGCGCGGGGGTGGCGGTGGCATCAACAGCAGATCCACCACCCGCACACGCACTCAGAATAAGCACGGTCACAATCAATGGAATAAAGAATCTTGGACGCACAAATATTCTCCGTGTTTCAGAATAGACGAATTATACACGTTGATTGGATGGGGGCTTAACACAAAGGACCGCGCTGGTGCGCGGTCCTCATCCTGGAAAAATTACGCTTCCTACTTGGACTTGATCTGGATCTTCTTCGGCTTGGCGGATTCTGTCTTGGGCAGTGTCAGCGTCAAGACGCCGTCAGCAATTTTTGCATCGACCGAGTCGGCATCAATGGCGGCAGGCAGGCGCAAGGTCCGCGTGAATGAACCGTGTGGAAGTTCCTGCATCAAGTACTGGTTCTCATCCAGTTTGTACTCACCCTCGATGCGGACAACATCGTCCAAAACCTGAATGTTCAGGTCCTCGGCTTTGAGTCCCGGCACGAGCGCGGAGAGGATATAGGCTTCGTCCTCTTCACGGATGTTCACGCCCAGGGCGTGCTGATGATTCTCATTCCAGCCGTGGGCCATACGGCGACCGTGTCTACGCTGGATATGATTGTACGGGTAAGTTTGCAAATAGAAGGTCATGGTTTATCTCCTTGTTTGGTTGTTGAATTGGGTTTAGTTTATTTTGGGCGTGTTAGAAAAGAGACAAAGCCATGTAGAAATTTTATAAGAAAAACCGGCTGATGATATCATCAGCCGGTTGATTCTTTGAGATCGGATACTTTATGGTGTAACGCCGAAAGTGGCGAGCCAATTCAGATCATCCGCCCTATCCACGCGGTATACACCACCGGTTCCTCCACAGGTGCCATTCAAGCCGAAAGAGGTAACGCCGCCAATGACATTGGATGTACCGACAAAATTAGGACCACCAGAGTCGCCAAAACACGTTCCTCCCGTATTTGCGTTATTGGATAATATGAGTGAGCCGTCACCGGTGAATCCCGTATTGATTTGGACCAGATGGGGATACGCCACCATGCGGATCCTCTGTCGACTCTCTTTCCAGCTTGCCGCATCCGGAAATGCCGTCTGAAGGCCATAACCCACGGCCGTAAAGGTCGTATCCGCACTCGGGCTAAGACTGTCCAGCGAGTCCAATTCGGGCAGAGCGCCATACTTCTTCATCTTCATCGGTTTGTCCAGAACGACCACACCCAAGTCGTAGAGATAGAATGCATTCGGGTTATATTGCGGGTGTGTATAGGGTGTACCGCCGACCTGACCGTCATAGGGATAACCATTGGCGGGAATCCCCGACTCTACGTCCGCGTTGAACCAGATTTCCACATGTGCTGCGGGAGCTTCTGTACAATGACCAGCTGTAAGGAAAATCATGGAGTTCAGCAGGGTGCCAGAACAACGCCATAATGGCGTGCCATTTGCTGTCTGAGCCACCATAAGCCCCACATAAGGGTGTCCTTCTCCATCCGGTTCACCATCTGTCACTGCCCCAACTGGAAAAACTGCAATCGCCAGGATTGCGATCACCGAAAGCAGAACAAACAAGTATTTTTTATACATTTTATTCTCTCCTATAGTTTCCGATTTTTGCAGACAACTCCTCAATTTGTTTGTCCCAGACACCTCCTTTCAATGAGGGCAAAACAAAAAGAAACCGCCGAAAAAATTCTGGGCGGTCCCGCCCAAGCAGGATCCATGACTTTACACCCTGCCTCGCAACGGACTTGCCTTTTCAATACTTTCGTTTATTATAGTACATTTGCATGGAAAGGCAACAAAAATGTAACCGCATGTTTAATAACAAGCGATCTTTATACCGATCCAAAGGAACAGCCCTCAAATGTCTCAAAACGATCCAATGCCATCCTCCGAATTGGAAAAACTAATTGAAATTGCCAGAGAGAATCTGTCTCAACGGTTGTCCATCTCCGTGTCTGAAATTAACCTGATAGATGCTCAAGAGGTGGTATGGTCCGACTCCAGCCTTGGATGCCCAGACCCATCCTTGATGTACATGCAAGTTCTTATACCCGGTTATTTGATCCGCCTTCAAGCACTCGGCCTGGAATTCGAATTCCATACCAACAAAACTAACGCAGTGATTTACTGTTCCAATCCATCTCCACCCTTGCCTGACACACTGCAAAGTGAATAAAAAAATCCGAAATATATCAACAGGCTGGCGGGAAATTTTCCGCCAGCCTGTTTTTTTACTTGCATCAACTGCGCGTACTACGGACGATCAATCACAAAGTTCGGGGACGTCCAGGTCTCCCAATGAGCCGGGTTGCTGGTGTCGCCGTTGGCTTTGAGGACCGAGATGACCGCATAGTAGGTACCATCCGGTACGATGTAAGTTTTGTCACCCGCGAAGGTGGTGCCATCGAACGGGAAGGTAAAGAAGCCTGTGCTTGTGCTATTACGCGACAGGTATTCCTCGTTATAGGCACGGTGCCAGGCTTTGCCGCTCTGGGCGAAGATTTCAACGCGTAGCAGGCGCACCTGATGATCGAGGTGGACGAGGAAGAACGGGATGTTGAATGCATCGGCCATCGTGTATGTTGTTCCAGTGGGGAACACACCATATGAACCACTGCCATAGCACTCATTACCGCGCAATAAGGAGGCCGGCGTGCAGGCTGTCAACTTGCCGAGGTAGGGGAAACCGCCTGTAAACACAGGGATGCTCTGATAGTCACCCTTCAGTCCGGCGTAGGGCACACGATAGGTCTGCCCGCCATCTACTGGGGCGAAGACCAGATAACCGCCGTACATGCTACGATTGCCCAAGGCCGGGTTGGCCGTGATTGTCACATCCACCGTAGCGGTGCCGCCTGCAGGGACTGTCACACTCGGGGCACTAAAGGCAACCGAAGCAAAGCCAGTGGTGGCACCGGGTGCGTTGGTATTGGCATTGGTCGAGAGTGCCGCCACATGCGACAGGTTGTATGTCACGTCCGCGTCACTGTTGTTCTCGATGGTTAGAGTACGTGTTGCTGGTCCGAACTCACTTTCGCCCAAGCTGAGCTTGGCGGGTTCGATCTTGGTGGTCGAGAGGATGGCATCGTCAATATCAAGCATGCCTGCTCCCTGGCGGTGCACCTGATCCAGGAAGCCCAAGCCGGGATTGCCCCACCAATTCTTGGGATCCGCGCTGTTTTGCAGGATACCACGGACGGCTTGGGGAGGCGTGTTGGGTCTGGCTTCCAGCAACAGGGCCACGGCCCCCGCCACATGCGGCGAGGACATGGACGTACCGCTGACGGTGGCGTAACCACCAGCCTCCAAGGGGTAAGTGGAACGAATCAGCCCACCGGGCGCACCGATGTCGGGCTTGAGTGTCAACTCGGCGTTCAAGCCATAGGAGCTGAAGGACGAGATCAGCCCGCCAGTTGGGTTGACAAATGTGCCTTGTGTGCTCTGCCAATTAAGGGTCTGTGGCCCCGAGGCAATCGCGTTGCTGATCGCGACGCCTTCACTATCCGAGACGGCAACTACGGGGATGGTGATGGCGGGCGAACCGGCAACAGTTGGACTGAAACGACCAGCGCTATTGTTATATAAAACAACCGCGGACGCACCGGCATTCTGAGCGTTAAACGCTTTGATGTAGAAAGTGCAGGTACCGCGGCGGATCAATACGGCCATACCTGTTAGACTTCCCGCAGGAAGCGGGTTGCACGCGTCATTGGTTGTAGCTGGTGTGCCCGTCTTCGCCATGGGCAGGCTGCCGCTGTTCGGGGCCGGAGGCGCTGCGGCCGCATTGCCGTACCCGGCCGTGATGCCTGCCGGTGTTACGGTGAAGGTGGACAACTGGACATGGCTGTTGTCAAACGATGCCACGCCAATCACCTTGTTGCCCACACCTGGGGCACCAGCCGAATACAGACCGTTGGCACCGCTGTTACCGATGGATGCTACCACCACCATGCCCATGTTAACGAGGCGGTCACTGGCAGCGGCGGTTGGGTACTGCGGCCAGGTCATAAAGGCCGAACCGATGGACATGTTCAGCACATCCATATCATCAGCCAGGGCGCGTTCCATGGCGGCGATCATAATGTCAGCGGTGGTGGAACCAGCGCAACCGAAGACACGATATGCGCCGAAGGTCACATTGGGCGCGACACCAATCACGGTGCCATTCGCGCCGATGATGCCAGCCACATGTGTGCCATGTCCGTTGCAATCATCCGGGTAGTCATCCGGCACGGCGGCAGGATTGTAGGCTGTCGAGGAGGGGTCAGCATTGAAGGCATCGCCGACCAGATCGTAGCCATAAGCCACTCGGCAACCGGGACCAAAGCAGCCACCCAGGTCGGGGTGATCATAATCCACGCCGGTATCCATGACAGCCACCTTGACACCTGCGCCGGTGTATCCAAGTTCACTCTGCGCGATATCCGCGCCGGTCATGGCAATAGCGGTAGCCAATTCAGGGTCAACCACTTGTGCAGTCTCGGGGATGCGGACCATACCCACCGGGTAGATATTCTTCACGCCGGGGATGCGTGCAAGTTTGCTTAATTGGGATGAACCAATTTCAATGGACAAACCATTCCACAACGTGTCGAAGGCATATCTTTCCGTGTAGACCAGCCCGGCCTTATTTGCATTATTGCGGAATGCCGCTTTTTCAGCCTTAACGGTCGTTAGGCTGACACCATCAACGGTGGGAGCACTGGCAAGCTCAACGAACCACAGCGACGGTGTTTCGTTTGTCATCTCGCCGGTTTCTGCAGATGGAGCCGGGCTGAGCGGTTCAATTGAACCATCATCTGCAAAAACAGAACCAATACTTGACATTGCCAGCACCAGCACCAGAAAAAGCATACCAAAAATCTTTCGAGTCATAATCCTGTCTCCTCTTCAAGAATATGTTCTTCCTATTTCACTCGGGATACATTTTGGTCAATATGTTTTCACGAACCTCCTTCTTAAAACAAACAACCGCCGGAATATGAGAAATATGATTCGGCGATCTGGCGGTCCCGCTCCAGCGGGATCCATGACTTTGCGTCCCCGCCTCGCGACGGGTTTGCCCTTTCGACAAGACTATTATAGTCCACCCTCAAAAAAATTCAAGCGTTGCACAACTTTTAATCGCGACATCTTTTGTCCACAACGCGTCCAACTCAACGGTATAATCCTGCCCTATGCCAAAACGCTTTCTCATACTTTCCATTGCAGTCGTTGCCGTGATCGCGGCAATTGTGACTGTCTACTATTCATACCGACCCAACGCGGCACGCATGGTGTCCTTCCGCACATGGATGAACGACCCCGCCTCCCATTTGGACTGGAAACTGACCGCCGGTACCCAATGCGGGTCTGCCCCGTTTATTTTTCCCACAAACGGCTTTGCCGGTTTTCTCTGGGGCGATTCGATGGGACGCCTCCATACGCATCAAGGCATCGATATCTTTGCCGGGACAGATTCTGGCATTACACAAATCGTTGCCGCCTACCCGGGATACCTCTCCCGCCTGCCAGATTGGAAATCATCGGTCATTATTCGTGTGCCAGGCGACCCACTCAACCCTGGTGAACAGATCTGGCTGTACTACACTCACATGGCAGACCAATTTGGCAATTCATTCATCTCCGAAGAATTCCCGGCTGGAACGAATGAAGAATACATCGAAGCAGGGACATTCCTCGGCTATCAGGGAGATTACTCCGGCGACCCGAACAACCCCACCGGAGTCCACTTGCATTTTTCAATCGTCGAAGACGACGGGACCGGAAAATTCAAGAACGAACTGGATATCAAGAATACCCTTGACCCATCCCCATACTTGGGATTACCTTTGAACGCGTATGAAAACCATGACCGCGTGCCTTTATGTGAGTCGCAGGAATAACCCATATTGCACACCAAAAGAGGAAGGATGAAAGAACTCGCGGGGAAAGTCGTTCTCATTACAGGCGCAGGCAAGGGAAGCGGGCGGGAGCTTGCCAGAGCGTTTGCCGAACGTGGCGCCATCGTCGCGGCAAGTGATATTTCCCCGATCAACGTAGAGGAAATCGTTGACGAAATCAAGGAGCAGGGTGGACGCGCCACAGCCTGCATCGAAGATGTTGCCAAGAAAGTAGGCGTGCAGAATCTCATCAATCAGGTGGAGGACGAGTTCGGCAGAATCGATATACTGGTCAATCACGCGTCCGTCCAACCACATGTCGCATTGCTGGATATGGACGAATGGGACTGGCACCGCGTGCTCGATGTCAATTTGACAGGCGCGTTCCTGATGACCCAATCCGTGGGGCGCGTGATGCGGAGTCAGGGTTCGGGGGTGATAATCAATCTGATTGTGGCGGATCAGGATTCAGACAGGAGCGAAGCGGCTTTTGTCGCAAGCATGCAAGGCCTGGCTGGATTCACGAGACATGCCGCACGTGAGTTGAATCCACATGGGATCCGAGTCCACGCAGTGGCGACCGGGGAGGATGTCGTCAAAAGAGTTTTTGCGCTATTGGAGGAAGAATGAAGGAGTTAAATGAATACCGTGCACATTTGATCGAAAGGCTGGTCTCCGCAGCAAAGGAATTCCATGATGCCTGCCTTACTGTGCTGGATCCGTTCGCGCCGCTCGGTGAAGATGGCTGGAATGTCCACCAGGTTGCAGTACATACGCGCGATGTGAATCAATTGGTATATGGATTGCGCGCCCAAAGAACGGCAGAGGAGGACAATCCCGAATTCCAAAACTTCGACGGCGACGCTTACATGGCAGAACATTATGACTCAAACGAACCCCTGCAGGAGTTACTGGATGGCTTTACTGCGAATGTGGAAGCGCAAGCCATGATGTTGAGAAACCTACCGGTGAAGGCATGGTCGCGTGAATCGCGCCACACCACGTTTGGAGGCGGGTTCACTTTGCAGACCTGGATCGAGCGCGGTCTCGCACATATCGAGGAGCATTTACAGACTGTAAACAAGAGGTAATAACAAGCGACGGTCACCTTTCACGGAGACCGTCGCTTGTTATTACCAAAGCGGGGAGCCAATCAAACCTGTAACCCACATAAAAAGCGGTTCGTAGACTTGCAAGCCAATCAAAGCGATGATTAGTCCAAACACTGCGCCGGCAACAATATCCGAAATATAATGCACGCCCATTGCCACACGCGCAAGTGCGACGAGCGGAGCCCAGATCCATAATGCGCTTGCCAATCCAACGGGACTTAATCCTGTTGCAAGGACTGCAATAAGGAATGACCGCGCCGCATGACCTGACGGAAACGAATGTGGGTCAGTATTGCGATAGATGCCTCCCCACTCCCCTTCAGGACGCCTCCTCCGCACGAGGAACTTGATGCTCATCACCAAAGCCGCCAGCACGCTGATACCGACGAATTGCACTACAGCCCACTTCTTCCAAAACGAATCGCCGTTCGCCCATAAAGCAATCAGGGCGGCCGCCCAAAACCACGAATCGCCAGAATGAGCGAAGAAGACTGCGATGGAACGCAATGCGCCCGGCTTTTCAGCCACGCGCATTTGATCGGAAAGGCGTGCATCCAATTCAAGGATGGAGCGCAGACTCATTTCTTTTTCGGTTTTGCTTTCACAGCCGCTTTTGACTGTGTGGTTTTGGTCTTTGTGGTTTTTGGCCTGGCATTCTTCACAACAGCCTTTTTCGCCGGACTTGTTTTCACCACAGACTTGCGCTGTCTCTTTGCAAGGTCTGCGCGCAGTAATTCAAGTTGATGAGGCTTGTCCACATCCATGCAGGCTTCGGCATGGGGCCAGATGATTGCACGTCCCTTGATGCCTATGCGCTTACAAACCTTTTCAACCAGTTCATCCAATGTGATGCTGTGCGTGAAGACCCGCCATAAGGTTCCCAGCCCAATGATGCCAGCCTGCCTGAGTGGACTCTTGCGCGTGCCAATCAAGGACTCCCACATTTCCAGATGTTCGGTCGTCATGCGTATGTGGGTTAGATTGATGTCCGCACCACAAAGCTCCATATCTTTCAGTTTGGTGTAAGTGCGCTTGGAGCCGGGAAAACGCTCCTCCATCACTTCGCGCGTACAAACGCCGTAATACAGATCATCCTTTGTCTCCATGCAGGTTTCCACCAGCCAATCCACCATTTCAGGCCTGAGGGTGGGGATGTCTGCGGACACGACCAGTACGTATTTGGTCTTCTTATCCAGTTCGAGGGATTTGTTCACACCCATGACAATGTTGGCGAGCATGCGTCCCTGGTTGGAAACAAAGTGCATGGGTTTCTTGCAGGTGACCCCACTCTTGGGCGAAAGGCCGATCACGATCACATTGTCCACACTTTTTGCATCGCTCAACGCGTCCAGCACCCACTGGATCATTGGCTTGCCGGCGACATCCATGAGTGCCTTGGGGTCGCCTTTCGAATAGATGTAAAGCGGGTCTTCAGGTTGCGGTATTCCGCCTGCGAGTATGACTGCGTCCATAGATTGATTCTCCTGCCGATTTTCGATTTATGATTTTGGATTTACGATTATTCCGTCAATTGTAAATTAGTTTAGTTCCTGTAACTGCGGCTCAAAGCCAAGTTTATCCAAAAGTTCGCTGTATTCAGCCCATGTAAGCGGACGTCCCTTGCCGGAGACAGCCACAAGCGCGGCTTCCATCATGTTCGTGCCAAAAGAGCGCCCATCCAAGACTGGCGTGGTGGTCACAAGATATTTCACACCCAACTTCCTAAAAAGTTCCACATCTTCAGGTGTGGTGGTATTGGTCACGACGACCTTTCCTTGCATATTATCGGGCATATGGCTTTTGACATAGTGGCAATCCCCCGCAATCACGGTTGCCCATTGATAATATTTTTCGTATTTGGGGACGCGTTGTTCCTGTTTTTCCCCCGTCGGGTAGAGCCACTCAAAGGGGAAACGTGTAACGATGGGAATCATCAGCTTTGCCAGTGTCCGCAGTCCGCTCAGGCTTTTGATCGCGATGGGAATGCCCAACGCGAACATCAGATCGCCGAACACAATTTCATATCCTGCTTCGACAAACGACTTGGAAAGCCCCCAACGGTCAACACCCAGAGTCACAAAGACCCTGCGTCCATGTTGCTTGATGTAATCGCCGATCTTCTCATCCAGAAAGGCGGGCGATTTATTTTCCAATGTGTTTTTCAAACCGCCGCCATCCACAAGCGGGGTCTTTTTCACAAAACGCACCATGGGTTTCACGGAATGGAACGGATAGAATTTGCCGTCCACCAGTGCGCCCAGGTCTGCGCCGCCAACACCGAAAGCATCCACCGTGCCGTCGAGTTCCTTGTATTTCAACGCGGCGGCTTCCATATCGCCGTCGGTGCCGATGCGTTCGATGCTGACCTTTTCGCCCAGCAATGTGACTTCCACCGCCTTGTTACGTTTTGACGATCCTATGCTGACGCTGACTGCTCTTTTCATGGGCATTCTCCTCAAGTGAGATGAGACTATTATAATGGAATCAAGCTCACCCTGAGTCTGATTGAAGGGTTCCGGGTCGGGTGGAAAGCGTGAAGAGAAATGTGGATCCCATTCCCGCTTCACTTTCGACCCAGATCCGGCCTCCGTGAAATTCGACGATCCGTTTTACAAGGGCGAGGCCCACTCCAGTGCCTTCGCTTCTGGCATCCAGTTTGTTGAAGAGACCGAAGACACGATCGTGATGTTCAGGCCCAATGCCCATGCCATTATCCTTTACGAAGAACACAGGCATGCCGTTTTCCTCGCCGCGTTGACCGATCTCGATGCAAGGTCTCTTCCGGTCACCCATATATTTCGCCGCATTATCGATCAAGTTTTGCAGGACTTCGACGAGACGGGGGTGATCTCCATAGACCACCGGCAGGTTTGATTGCACCTGAACATGGATTCTATTCTCTTCCAGCCGTCCATGCACCACACCCAGCGCCTCCTTCACCAATTCATCGAAGGAGACCATTTCAGGGGCGTTCATCATCCTGCCGATACGCGAGAGATCAAGGAGTTCGTTCAGCAGTCTTCGCATTTTTTGTACCGCCTCGTTAATACGTTGTGTGTCCTTTTTCAGGCGTTCCATGTTGCCAGAGACGGCATCCTGCTCGAGATAGCCAAGGAAGCCGTTGATGGTCACCAGCGGCGATTTCAGATCGTGCGAAACGGTATAGGTAAAACGTTCAAGTTCAGCATTCTTATCCTTCAATTCACGTATCAGGTTTTCACGTTCGAATTCAGCCTGTTTGCGATCGGAAATTTCCCGCTGCAATTGCTTGTTGGCAAGGGTCAACTCTTCGGTACGTTCGACAACCATCCTCTCAAGGTTCGCACGATAATCCATCAATTCCTTGTTGATGGATTCCGTTTGTTCCTGTGCCTGTTTGTATTCATGCAACAGCCAGGCGCCTTTCAATGCACTGCTAAACTGCTGGCGCAGTTCAGAATAAAGTATGCCATGTCGCTGCATGTTCATTTCGAAAAGCGCGAAACCAAGGGGCTCAGACTGAAAATAAAGCGCCTCCATAACCAGTGTGTAACGCCTGGATTGGGGAAGAAATTCCTTCGGTACGATACTCCCCAGCGGATTGTACTCAACAGGATTTCCATCCGTCAGAATGCCAGTCTCGTTGAAAGCCAGAAATATACTGGACGGATTGTATTTCTCGGCCTTGCTCAATATGATGTAGCCACTGGCAATGCCCAACGCAGGCAATATTTCTGCCGCAATGGATTTCAATTCCTCAAATTCGAGTGTGGCCAATACTGATCGTTCCACTTCACTTTCGACAAGGGAATGGTTGCGAATTTGCAGTAATTGATGACCCTGCACACGCTCCATCGCATCCCCTATTAGAACGCGCGCCTGTCCCCAAAGTTCCTCAGCGCGGCGATTCACGGGTTGCGCGTACCGGCGTACCATCAAGGCATTTCGCATAGCAGATATGACGTTTTGCCACCTGCCGATCTCATGGTGCTGAACAATCCCCGTCTGCAGAATTCGACCGAGCGTCTTGATAAAGTTGTTGGCGTCGCGGCTGTCCAAATCCGAGACGAGACTGCGCACAAGTTGCATTGCCCATTCGGCGGCGTTTCCCCCGCTGCTTTGGCGAAAGCAATTTTGTTCAATTGCCTCCTGCACCTCCCCGATGACTTGCCTGAGTGATATCTCGTTCTGCAATCCGTCTTCGGTGTATTCCGCTGACATGCCTGCCAAGTACACTGTTTCTGCCATGCAACCACAGGATTGCCTGGTAACAAGTTGCATTGGCAATTGTATTTTCGGCGGAATGGGTTTTCCTTCCAGGTAATCCAACAGCATGGATACAGCCAAATGTGATTGATCGTAAAATGGCTGCAGGACGGTGGTTAACGGGGGGGATGTAAACCTGGCTTCATCGATATCATCGAAACCAGCCAAGGCAATATCCTCGGGCACATTCAAACCGCGCGCCATCAACGCCTCCAACACCCCAAGCGCCGTATCATCATCCACCGCCACGATTGCCTCCGGTTTGACATGCCGTTCATCCAAAAACAAGCCGACCGCCTTGATGCCAGCTTCCGCGCTGAAATCTCCCGGTGCAACCAGCATCGGATCAAAGGGGATGCCGTGCCGGGCAAGTTCCTCCTGATAACCCGTAAATCTTTGCAAGGCTTCATCATTGACTTCGGGGCCGCATATGAATGCAATACGCTGGTACCCATGGATTTCAATAAAATGCGACACGACAGCGCGTATGCCTCCCCGGTTATCAATAAGTACACTTGGAACATCCTCCAGCTCAATGGAGATGCTGACCATGGGCAGTGGATGAAAGCGGCTGACAAATGACCTGAATTCATCCCGAGTTATATAATTCGCTATTGTTCCGGAGAGAATAACCAGGCCATCAATATTTTCATTGCTGATCACATCAAACAGTGCATTACTCTGGCTGAGATAGCCTTGAGGTGCACGCAGTGATCTACCCGAGAACAGGATCAGATTGGCATCGCGCTCCTCCGCGGCAGCCACCGCCCCCAACCACACCAGGGATTGATACCGTCCGCCAACCCAGTCAATCAGGAAACCAATCGTTGGACGTTTTTTTTCATCACTGTTATTTTGTATGTTCTTCATGTGTTTATCACTTTAATCAACCATTTTTGCATTTTGCCTCTACCAATTATTTTAGTACCTAAAGTCATCGCTCACAAGTTAAACATTTTAACAACCTGCCAAGATGGATTTTTCCAATCCTTTAGGTAAACTTCGCCGCATGGGCGAAGAAAAGCAACCCCGAAAAACCAGTGGTGTACGGCACATGCGTGCCATTCAGTGAAATCGTAGCAAGCATTCTATCACTATGCCATCTGACAAACAGGTTCAAGAGCGTCCCACGGAAATTGTTCATCCTGCGACCTTACTGCGACCTTACTGCGACCTTAGCCCAAGTACACTACTTCCGCCGGTTGGGATTGCGAGAACGGACATTAGGGCTGATC
>DATIUT010000185.1:0-2802 GCA_035466615.1 Anaerolineales bacterium
TGAAGCGGTGGAAAATTCCAAGCCGTATGACCTGTACGCGGGTGCATCGCTTTGGCTGGAGAAGAATACCTCTGCCGGATCCCGCGTCTTCCAGACAGACTGGGATGATTTTCCCCGTCTGTTCTATTACAACACGCACAACACATATCTTATTGGCCTTGATCCCACCTATATGCAACTCTACGATTCCGATCTTTACGATCTGTGGGTACTCATTACACAAGGAAACGTTGAGAATCCATCAAAGATCATCGCCGGCAGGTTTGGCTCACAATATGTTCATACCGATCTCAAGCATGGAGGTTTTATACGCGTTGCGGGAAGGGACCCCGGATTGAAGGAGGTCTACCGTGATGCCCAGGCAATACTCTATGAAGTGCTTGCATCGCCTTGATGTGTTTTCATGCGACCCTCGAAAATATTCGTTTTGGAATGTTATACTACCATGCAGATTGCAGCATCATTTTTGTCAGTGGTCATAATATCTGTGGACGCGCGGATCATGCCTATTTACGATGAAAAAAGCGCGTTGAATGGGTTGCGAAAATTGGATTCGCAATCCGTCGGCGCCATCTACGATCAGTATTTCCCGGAGGTCCATCGTTACATCCGTTACAGGATCAACGATGATGCGATTGCGGAGGATATTGCAAGCGATGTGTTCGTGCGCCTGTTGGAAGCCTCACAAAAGCGGCAGGGACCGGAGACCAACCTTAAAGGCTGGTTGATCGCCACAACATCCAATGCTGTAAATGACCATCTCCGCCGCCAATATCGCCGGCCCACTGAAACCCTGTCTGATTTCATGCCCGATGAAACGTCAAATGTTCATGCAGAGGTGGATCTGCGGGAACAAAGCCGTGCTGTTCAGGCGGCGTATGCCCAATTGACATCCGAACAGCAGCATGTACTGGCGTTGAGATTTGGTCAGGGATATTCCCTTGAAGAGACAGCCTCGTATATGAAGAAGAAAGTGAATGCTGTGAAAGCCCTCCAATTTCGTGCGCTTGCCGCACTCCAGCGCATGATTGGGGAGATGAATTATGAATAAGTTATATGAAGCTTTAGAGATTTGTTTGAATGAGATCGAAAAAGGCGCGGATGTGGACACCGTCCTCTTCCGTTATCCCGAACTGGCGAATGAACTGCGCCCCATCCTTGAAGCATCTGTGAAAGCAAAAGATATGGCTGCGCCTGTGCCTTCACAGGATGTTATAAGAAGGAATCGTGCAAAACTGCTCCAACATGCCGCGGAGATGCGCGAAAGAAAAGCCGCTCCGGTCTCGCGCAGGATATGGTCTGTTCCATTGCGGCGCGCACTCGTCACTTTGATGGTGGTTGCCATGTTGTTCGTGAGTGGCACCGGGCTTGTACGCGCATCGTCTGCGACTCTGCCCGGTGATAATTTATATCCCGTCAAACGTACATGGGAAGACCTGCTGTTGCTCTTCACATTTGACGCGGACAAACGCGAAGTACTGGAACTCGAACATGAAAATGAACGGCTGGAGGAATTGCACGAGCTTTTCACCGAGGGGCGTTCCGCCGAAGTGGATTTCGCGGGATATGTCACGCGTCAATCCGGGTCCGAGTGGCTGGTTTCCGATATAACGGTCTTTGTCCTACCCGGGACTGTTATGCCCGATCGACAGGTTCTTGTTGGTGCGGCTGTGCGGGTGCATGGTCGGATTCAAAATGGCGGTGTTGCCGCGACGCAGATCAATTTGCTTCCTTCAGGTTACAAATTGCCGGAAGTGAAAGGAGACGAATTGGAGGTCGAAGGGGAAGAACACGAAGGGTCGAGTCCCCAAATTGAGGAGGTTTCAGGAAGCGGGTCTGAGAATGAAGCGCCGGAAGTACCAGAGATAGCTACATCCGCGCCGGAATTCGAGCCTGAGGACGAATCCTTTGAAGGCGTTGTAACTTCCGTTGAGAATGATTTCATTGTGGTCAATGGAACCATCATGGATATCCGGTTTGCCGAGATCGAAAGGACTCCATATATTGGCGCTGTCGTAAAAGTTGAAGGATATTTCGATCTCGCAGGCATATTCGTAGTGACGAAGATCGAATTCAGGGACGGCGGCTTGAATGAGGAAGAGTCGAATTCGAATGATGTTGATGATAATTCAAATGACCTCAATGAGAACGATAATGACAACTATAATGGGGTGGACGATGACAATGAGAACGACAATGATAATGACAATTGATCTTTTGCGGAGGCAAAGCCTCCGCATTTTTTAATGAGGCGGTTCTTGTAAGATGTGCGAAAATAGAGTAAATTAATCACCTAGCACGTTCGTTCTAATTTCCCCCACTCTCTCCGAAAGGAAATGGGGTTGGGGTGAGGGCTCAGGAGATTTTTATGACCAAATCGAACTTCTATCTTGGACGCGCCTACGATCCCATAAAGCAGATTGTCACAAACGATCAAGTGACTTACGATCCCGCCGACCTGACCACGCACGCGGTTGTCACAGGTATGACCGGCTCCGGCAAGACGGGTTTGTGTGTTGCGTTACTTGAAGAGGCTGCGTTGAAGGGCATCCCCGCCATCATTATTGACCCCAAAGGCGATCTCACAAATTTACTGTTGCACTTCCCCGATCTTGCCCCGCAGGATTTTCTACCCTGGGTGGATGCCGAACAAGCGCGCCGTTCAGGCAAAACGGCTGAGCAGGCAGCGATGGAGGCGTCCCTCACCTGGCGTAACGGGCTGGCTGAGTGGGGCATCACACAGGAGAGGGTACTGGCGCTCAAAAATTCCGCTCAATTTGCGATCTTTACGCCTGGTTCTGA
>DATIUT010000186.1:0-5540 GCA_035466615.1 Anaerolineales bacterium
CTCTGGCGGACAATGGAGACCGCCTTCTCAATTAAATCTTCGTCTTCGTTTTCCTCCGGCTCGGTCAACAGTTTCTCCCATGGAGGTATCGCTTCGTTTTCATCCGCGTTTTTCTGCCAGTGTGCAATGACCCGCTCGATCTCCATATCGGTGACAAATACACCCTGCGCACGGACGGGACTCCCCATCTCCGGGTTGAGGAAGAGCATGTCGCCGCGTCCCAACAGGCTTTCCGCGCCGGCCACATCCAGGATCACGCGGCTATCCACGCCGGAGGCAACAGCAAAAGCCAAACGGGCAGGGAAGTTTGCCTTTATCAAACCGGTCACCACATCCGTGGATGGACGCTGTGTGGCAACAATCAAATGGATGCCTGTGGCGCGCGCCATCTGAGCAAGACGCACAAGGTTATGCTCCGTTTGATCAGGGGCAGACATCATCAAGTCTGCGAGTTCATCAATTAGAATTACGATGCGCGGGAGCGGAGCCCCCTCCTTTTTGCGTGCAAGTTTGCGGTTATAGGTTTCAAGATCGCGCGCATATGCACCTTCCAGCAAACGGTAGCGATGTTCCATTTCAATAACGACCCAGCGCAAAACGCCAAGGATGCGCTCCACATTCGTCTCCACTTTACCGTAAAGGTGCGGCAGGCCATTGAAACGCAACAACTCCACCATCTTGGAATCGATCATCACCATACGCAGGTCTTCCGGCGCGTTATTCATGGCGAGGCAAACCGCAAGCGATGTAATACAAATGGACTTGCCCGAACCGGTCGCGCCAGCAATCAACAAATGCGGCATGCGCGCCAGGTCCGCAACAAGCGGTTGACCGGAAACATCACGCCCCAATACAAGCGCCAGCGGCGCGCCAATTTTTTGGAACGCCTCGGTCTCCAGCAACGGCCGCAAACGAACATTCGACTGATGTACGTTGGGCACTTCAATGCCCACATAAGGCTTGCCCGGGACCGGCGCCTCGATACGCAACCGCTCTGCAGAGAGCGCAAGCGCCAGATCTTTTTGCAGTGAAGCAATCTGCGCCACACGAACTTTGATCTGCTTCTCTTCCTCCTCGGTGGCTCCTGCCTTTTTCATAAAGCCGGGCTGCACAGCAAATTGTGTCACGGTCGGCCCCACACGAAATCCGATCACCGTTGCGGAAATTCCAAATTCAGCCAGCGTCTTCTCGATCATGCCGGCAGTCTGGTTGATCGTGCGCTCATCCGGGCGTGCGGCCTGATCCGCCAAAAGGATGTTGAGCGACGGCAGGCGCTCATCGCGCTTGCGCGGTTCCGCTTTCTTATCCATTTGCTCTGAAGCCCTCAAGGATTTGCGGAATTCAGGCGGCAATGGTGCGGACTTTTTTGGCGGCTCGCGAGATTTTTTCTTTTCGAGCGCCGCATCCTCCTCGACCACAGGCTGGGGCGCCGTTTCAAGCGGCGGACTCTCGCCTGCAACTTTCATCAACCATCTTTCAACCAGAACCCAAAGATTGAATCCACTCATCAAGGCAAGAAGCCATAACACGAACAACAATAACGTACCCGGTAATTTACCCAAACGCCAGAATAGAGCTGTGATGCCCCATCCAATGCGTCCACCATACGCGCCGGCCTCCGCGTCAAGGACAGAATTACCTCCTAATGCCGCAAACATGCCCAAAGTCAGGAAAGAGGCGAGTTCGAGTGCAATAAGTTGAGTCCAGCTGAGGGACCCTTCACGGCGTCGTAGCAGGGCAAATCCAGCACTGCCAATACCCAACAGGACAAGATACGATCCCCATCCAAACCACAACGAAAGCAGGCCCACCCAGGGTACAAGGAACGCGCCATCCGTGTATCCGAGGAGCGCGAGAAAGGTCATGACCGCAAACGCGATCAGGATGACCCCGAGTATGTCGCGTACGAAACGCCCAAAGTGCTGGTTGAAACTCGCCAGACGATCCAACCAGTCATCGCGGGATTCGGATTTGTACCTGTGGTCTGGGCTTGAGCGTTTTGTCATCGATTGTCCAGCATCATGCTGAAACCCAAACGCTGGTGACTTGCATCAACGTGCAGGACACGCAGTTGGATCCTTTGCCCGGCAGACAAAATATCACGCGGAGACTGCCCTTCCTCAAGCGGCATCTCCGTGGCATGAATCAGTCCCTCGACACCGACATCAAGGCTGGCAAATGCGCCATAAGAAAGGACATTCGTAACCGTGGCAAAGACGACCTTGCCTTCCGGGAATTCAGCCGTTGCATTTTCCCAGGGATTGGGGAGCAAACGCTTGCGGCTCAAAGCTACGCGGCACCGCTCGGCAGAAATATCCAACACCTGTACATCGATCTCCTCGCCGAGTTGAACGATTTGACCCGGGTGTGCCACGCGCCCCCAGGAGAGTTCCGAAATATGGATCAAACCCTCAACGCCGCCCAGGTCAATAAACACACCGAAATCCGTAATGTTCGTAACCGTCCCCGTGACCTGCATCCCAGGCGCAAGTGTGTGGAACAATTCCACGCGCTTGCCCGGTTCAGAAAGCGCGGCGCGTTCGGAAAATATGATGCGTTCATCCTCCGGCACACATTCAATGACCTTAACCTTCAACGCCTTACCTATATACCCTTCGAGGTTTTGGTCGCGGTTATCTTCCTTTTCCCTGCCAGTCATATCGATCAAATGCGAAAGAGGCACAAACCCGCTAAGCCCATCGCCTTCTACAAGCAGGCCGCCACGATTATGCCCGGTCACCTTCATTTCGATGATACGGTCATTCCTGTAAAATTGCTTGACCGAATCCCAATCCACCAAGTCTGTCCTCATCTCCGGTGCATCTTCGATCGTCTCCTGCTCGATGGGGCTTTGTAAAACGGCCTTCGGATTCGGGGCTGTGTATTTTTGTTCATCCATCAAAACAGATTCCCACCAGCCCTCATCCACCACCGGCATTTCGCTTTGGTGTCTCTTTCTATTATTTTTTTGATCGTTCATCCTGTCCTCCCGGTAGGTTTTTTTCATTTTGTTCCATTTCAAGAATGGCCCGCGCTACCGCCTCAACAGCCACACGTTGCTTCCGATACAGGTCCGCCTCGGACATTGCCAGGCGGCCTGCCACCTCACGCACCTTGCGCCCTTCGATGAATTTCATTTCAAGTATGTTATAGAGAATCCATTCGCTCGTGAATTTGCGATCGCCATCCGGTCTGACCTGATCCACCGCCTGACGCAATAACGCCCGTAAAGCATTGGATGCATTGCCCTCATAATTACCCATGAACGCCCGCACAATCTGTAAACGCATCAAGGGGCTGTTTGTCAACTTGGGCCCACCCCAATAATGTGTGAGCGCGTCCTTGACCCAATCTGCCATGTCCGACTCCTCAAAGACAGGCTCAGTCAGAAGGTTGGCCGTTGTGTCATATCGTCCCGCTGCACGGATGCGTTGTAACATATCCATTTGAGGTTGCAAGTCCTGCAGTGAACGGAAGATGTGATGTTGTAACTGGCGGTCTTCCAATGCGAGAGACACCCGATCTGCCAACAACCAGAGCGCATCGCGCTGATCGCCATCCATGGCACGGTCGGATTTGCGCGCAATACCCAGCAGTCCCAAAAGAGGCAACACTTCGTCCCGGTCTCCTCTGACCTTGCGCTGATGAAGCGGCAATATCCAGAAGTCGCCCCAAATGAACTCGTACCTCCCGCTTTCGCCGTTGTGACTCATGATCTGCAGAACTTCGTTCAGGTTTTCCTTTTCGAGCAACGCGCGATTCCCCGCAACCACATTTAGCGACAATTCATCCCCATCCAGCGCGGCAACAAACGCACAGGGAGATTGAAGGTGATCGCGCACTGCCGCAAGCACGCTTTCCAGAAACTGTTGCAGGTCGCCCTGCGTAAGCAAACGTTCTTCGATGTTCTGCAGTAATTGGATCTCTTCGCGGTCGCGGCCAAAGAACAACACACGTTCCCACAAGGGAGAAAGCAATGTAATGGCATGTTCGAACAGCAGGACGGTCACAACCATTACCAACGGGACAAATCCAGAATACGGATCACCACCGAACAATTCCCCCGCGCGTCGGACAATGGTCATAAGAGCTAATGCCAGCGACGCGGTCACGGGTCCGCGCAGGAGCCATTTGAACAAACGGCTCTTGACCACGCGGTCGGGCCACGAGACACCAAAAAACGCGACCGAGTACGCCATGGTCACAACCAGCACGGCAACCAGCAAATTATTTATTAAAACAGCAGTCCAGAAGATGAAAGGGTATTGAGCCGCAAAACCGGAACCATATAACAGGTACGGATATGACCCAAGCGCCGGTGCGGTCGCGCCAGCCATCAGGTACAACATCCTGCGCTGGCCAGAGCGCGTCAACATGCGCCGATACGCACGGATAAAGTTATATCCCGCCCATGCAATAATCCCGATATAAAAGATGGTAAATGCTTCCGTCCAGACTGTACGCTGTAGATGCGGAGCAGGCTTGCCGTTCACAACCAATCCGCCAACCAGCAAATCCAGGACCAGCAGGATCAAAAATACAAACGATAATCCATACACCAGACGGACTGCCTTACGCCTGCGCCCACGCGAAGGTCTGCCTGCGGTCACAAGCAATGCATCCGATAAATGCAAATAGGATGGGGGTAAAAAAATGATGCCGATCCACTGCGCCCGCAAAAGCAGTTCGATCCCCCAATTCGGTACAGTTTTATTTTGCAGGGCCTCGGTGGTAAAGACCACAACAACGCACAGCAAAATAATCGCGAACGAGCGCGCAACCCGGTCACGTAAATTGAACGACATGGCATAAAGCAACAATGAAAAGGCAGTGATCGCTATGCCCGCCGTCAAAATATTGTTGAGAACTTGAAGCCCCGCCAGTAAACTTTCAAGCCAACCGTTAAACATGCGTCCCTTCCAAAACTTATTTTAAGGCTCTCCCGAAAAACAAGGCGACATCCTGGGTAGGATAATACTGGTCATTATACCCGCAGAATTCGTAACCGAACTTCTGAGCCAGGCGAATACAGGGATGATTCTTGGACTGCATCTCAAGTACGATCCGATGCACGCCTCTTTCCGTAGCCCAAGCCTGGGTCGCCGTCAAAAGAGCGGAGGCAGCACCCTGACGTCTCACCGCCGGCGCAACCACCAGATCCATCACCCGGGCAACCATCGAGGCACGCTCCTCCACTGCGCTGACATACCCAACCGGACCTTCTCCCTGCAAGGCAACAAGCAGGACATCACGTTTCGTCCATTCATCTGCCAAAGCAGACGGGTTGCGCGGATATGCCACAATCACCGAACGCGGCAAACGCACTTCGTGAAAGTTCACGGTTACACGTTTCAGTTCGTTCCTCAATTCCAACTGCCAGACGTAATCACTCGAACCTGAATGGTCCATTGCCATCAGGCGAGGAAAGTCATTTGAGTTGGCAGGTCTGATCTCAAAAGAAGCCATTCATCCTCTCATTATGGGTTCGCCACGCGCACGGCGATCACACAAGGCTCGAGCGTCTGCCCGACATTGTCAAT
>DATIUT010000187.1:0-3824 GCA_035466615.1 Anaerolineales bacterium
CGAGGTAGTCCACCACTGAATCGGATTGAATTTTTATCCGCGATGCAGGGATGTGAAGTATGGGCATTTCACGATGTCCAAGCAATGCCTGTTTAAATTCAGTAACTGTATGCGGGCGTTCGTCCGGGTGCATGGACATTGCCCACATCACGGCTTTTTCCGTGCGAGGCGAGAGGGATGGATTGATCTTTCGTAACGGGACCAGGCTTTCGGGCGAAAGAAAGCGTTTGCGTGCATCCGCCGGCGATTCGTTGGCGAACAAATGATAGAGCGTCGCGCCGAACGAGTAGATGTCCGAGCGGATGTCGGTGTGTGCGTCGCTTCCGCCGTATTGTTCGAGGGGTGTGTAGAGTGCGGTGCCCTGTCCCTGAATGATGGTGATGGTGACTTCCTCGGGAGCGAGAATTTTTACCAGACCGAAATCCACAAGTTTGATCAGGCCGTGCGGCATGAGTTTCAGGTTGCTCGGTTTGATATCGCGATGCACAATGGGCGGTTCCTGGCTGTGCAGGAAGGTCAGCGCGTTGGCGATCTGGTCGGCCCATGCGAGGACTTCCTTTTCCGGGAGGAACCGTTTATTACGGCGTGCTTCCATTAATAGGGAACGCAGATCCTGCCCGGGGATGTAATCCATCACAAGGTAATCGCGCGGGCCAATCGAAAAGAAGTCAGAAACCTTTGGCAGGTTCGGATGGTCGAGACGCGCAAGAACAATGGCCTCGCGCAGGAATTGTTCGCGGGCTTCCTCTCTTATGTTTTCCGGGAGGGCGCGGTCGTATTCGACTTCCTTCAGGGCGCACTGACGTCCCTTGAGACGCGTATCATCGGCAAGATAAATCGAGCCCATGCCGCCCTGACCGATCCGTTCACGGATCTTGTAGCGGCCGCGCAGTACCTCCTCATTCTTGAGGGGTGGAAGCAATTGTTCTCCTTATGGATGTAAGGCTTCATCGCTTTGCATTGATGCAGGAGGGTTTCGGCGTTTTCCTGCACAGATGCTTGTGTTTCTGCTATAGTATTATAATATATGCCCTCGTACATTCAGGTTATTATTTCGAGAAGTTCATGACACTGCCTCAGGAAGATTATCCATTGCTGGTCGCTCAGGATGGACCCTTGAAGGGTCAGCGCTGGCAGTTAAGCAAGACGATTGTGTTGGGACGCGACCCCACATGTGATGTGGTGATCGCGGACCGCCAGATCTCACGTTATCATGCGCGCCTGACCCCCACACCGGAAGGCGTGATCTTCGAGGACATGGGGAGCAAGAACGGTACGCATCATAACGGAACCTCCCTGACTGCCCCTGTCGTCCTGCAGGATGGCGACCTGCTTTCCATTGCGATGGCGCAACAGTTCATCTTTCTCATTTCGGATGCGACCACACCATTGGTGGAAGGCACACTTCCCTCGGGGCGTTTGATGATGGACTTGAAATCAAGGCGCGTATGGGTCAATCATCAACAACTTGTCCCGCCGTTATCTGCACAGCAATTCAAATTATTATGGTTATTGTATAAAAATAACGGGGAAGTGGTAAGCCGCCCCAACCTTGTGACGGAAGTGTGGGGACATGAACAAGCCACGGGCGTATCCGACCAGGCATTGGATGCGTTGATCCGCCGTCTGCGTGACCGTCTTGCTTCGCTCGATCATACGCATCAGTTCATTGATACAGTGCGCGGTCATGGAATCAGGCTGGACAACCCCTCCGCCTAAAAAACAGGACTTGATCGGCTCCCGCGAAGACGCGGGAGTTTTTGTTTGCCCGTAACTTTTTTTGCCCTTTGACGACTGATGTGTTAAACCAACACAATATTTAGTTTCGGAGGTTCAAAATGCAAAAACCGTATCGTTTTCTCATATCGATCCTGTTCCTGGGAGCCTATTTGCTAAGCGCCTGCAGTGGCACAGTGCCTCAACAGGATGATTCCCCACAAGGTCCCTCGGAGTCATCTGAATCAACAGAGGCTGTGTTTACCGGTACCCTTGAATCCATGGACGGCACGCAATGGTTGATCAGCGGGCAACAGATCAACATTGATGGTTTCACATCGGTTGATCCCAATATCCAGGTTGGCGACATTGTCAAAGTGGAGGCAAGTGTTTCACAGGACGGAGCCGTGCTTGCCCTGGCAATCGAGTCTTCCGTCCCGGACGACGACGCCAATGGGAACACTGCCAACGACAATGACAGCAATGAAAATGATGATAATGCCAACACGAACGATAACACCAATACCGGTGACGATAACAGCAATGACAATTCCAACGCCAATTCAAATGATGGCATGGATGATGATCTGGAGGTCTATGGTGTTGTGGAAGCCATCACGACCGACTCGGTCACGATCGATGGCGTTGCTTACAACATCACGAGTTTCACGGAATTCAATGATCTCATTGCTGTGGGTGATCAGGTCAAGGTGCATGTGGTCGTCAATGCGGATGGCACTTTCACCCTCCGTGAGATCGAAAAGTCCACTGATACCGGGATCGGTGACGACAATGATAACTCCAACGACGATGACGACTCTAACAGCAACTCGAACGACGATGATGACGATGATGACAGTTCCGATGGCAATTCAAATGATGATGACTGATCGTTCGTTGTGCATGGGATAATTTCAAACGGAACATCTGGAGTGACTATCGGCCTCCAGATGTTCCGTGTTTCGAAGCCGTGAATACCTACATGCAAAATCGCCCACATCCCCTTCTTCCTTCCGCCATACTCTTAATTCTGTTCATTCTTGGCATGGCGCTCATCCAATTTGCCACACCCGATATGCCCGATAACGATGGTTTCTACCACATCAAACTGGCATGGCTCATGCGCACGGAAGGATTGAAGCCCGAATTCCCCTGGCTGCCGCTTACGATCCTGAATCCACGGGAATATTATGACCATCACTTTCTTTATCATGCGGCGCTTATACCCTTCACTTATTTTGCCGATTTACGTATCGGCGCCAAATGGTCGGCTGTCATTTTTTCAAGTCTGGCATTTCTTGCCGTGTGGTTTCTATTCAGTCGTCAACGTGTTCCATACACGTGGTTATGGGCGCTGGCTTTACTGGGGATTTCAGACGCGTTCCTGTATCGCATGAGCGTGACGCGCGCGCAGTCGCTTTCGCTCGCAGCCCTGGCTCTTGCGGTTACCTGGCTCCTCGAACGGAAGTACAAACGCCTCGCGGTCCTTTCGTTTGTTTATGTCTGGCTGTACGATGCCTTTCCGCTCATGCTTGGGTTTGTCATTTTGTATCTTGTTGCTGTTGCCATCGTCGAACACCGCATCGAGCACAGGCCCTTGCTCTTTATTGCGGGCGGCATTCTGTTGGGACTGCTTATTAATCCATACTTTCCTGATAACATCATTTTTTCTTGGCATCACATGTTTCCCAAACTGACTGACGCCACTTCAGTACGTGTCGGCAACGAGTGGTTCCCTTACAATACAAATCAAATTCTTATTAACTCATTCCCATCGCTCATTGCATTCGTCAGCGGAATTTTTGCCCTCGGACTCTCAGGCCGTAAAATGGATGTGCGGACTGCCTTTGCCTTGCTTGTTTCATTACTCTTTGGACTCATGCTCTTGCAGGCACGCCGTTTTGTGGAATATTTCCCACCGTTCGCGTTGATCTTTGCGGCCTTCGCGTGGTCACCTCTTCTTGCGGACCTTCCGCCTGCTTCCGTTTCTTTGGCCGGTTCTCCCCTCAAGCGGATTCTGGCAAGCCTCCCCGTTCTTTCGCTCTCGGTGGTGGTTGCTGTCAGTATCGCCAGATCAATTCCTCGGGCGCGTGAAGCGATGGAAAATT
>DATIUT010000188.1:0-1954 GCA_035466615.1 Anaerolineales bacterium
GTGATCCAATTGAGAAGAAACCATTCTTTCATGTTCTGCCCGGCGTCAATGCGTTGACGTTTGGAATGTTGGGATGCGATTTCCATTGTGGTTATTGCCAGAACTGGCTGACATCGCAGGCGATGCGCGACCCTGATTCCGATATTTCAGCAAATTACATCCGCAAGATTTCCCCAAAGGGAATGGTTGATTACGCGCGCAGGACGAATGCTTCAGTGGTTGTTTCATCATATAACGAGCCGTTGATCACGAGCGAATGGGCGGTGAAAATTTTCAAGGAAGCAAAAGCGGCTGGTCTGATGTGTGCATATGTCTCGAACGGAAATAACACACCTGAAGTGATGGAGTATCTTGCGCCGTATCTCTCTGCCTATAAGATCGATTTGAAGTGCATGAACGATAGGAACTATCGCAAGTTGGGCGGCGTTCTGCAAAACACATTGGATGGCATCAAACGCGCCCATGAAATGGGGTTGTGGGTGGAGATCGTGACTCTTACGATTCCAGATTTTAACGATTCGAATGAAGAGTTATGGGATGCGGCACGATTCATTGCAGAAGTATCGAGGGATATTCCCTGGCATGTAACCGCATTCCACAAGGATTACAAGATGACCGACCCCGATAATACGGATGCCAAGACCCTTCTGCGCGCGGCGGAGATCGGGCGCGAAGCAGGGTTGAGATACGTCTATGCGGGAAATTTGCCGGGTCAGGTTGGGGAGTATGAAGACACTTTTTGCGCAGAATGCAATCATCGGTTGATTAAGAGGCGGGGTTATATCATCCGTGAATATCACATCACAAGGGATGGGAAATGTCCAAAATGCGGCTCCAAAGTGGCGGGCATCTGGCCCGAAGACCCCTCCCGGGTGGTATTAAATGGATTGGGCATGCCGTTGCCTGTTTACTAAATTTCCTTTTGCTGTATAATCTACTAACCAACCTAGGAGGTACCCCGTCATTTATATTTTTAAACCAGAATCTCATATCGAAACAAATCTATATTCTCTTGGAGGAGAAAACGTGAAAAGAAACCTGTTAACCTTACTATCCCTGCTCGTGCTTGCCAGCCTGATGTTGGCGGCATGCGGCGGCGGTGCGGCGACCGAAGCTCCCGCACCTGAAGAACCTGCGGCACCCCCAACTGAGGAGCCCGCTGCGCCACCTACTGAAGAGCCGGCACCTACCGCAGAGCCTACGCCCATTCCCGATATTCCAATCGCTACCTTTGATGGTACGACTCTGGCTGTCCCGGAATGTGGCAATGGCTACGCTGGTCTTATCAAATCCATCGAGGCGACCGACCAGTATACAGTGACGTTCAGTCTTTGCAACCCAGACCCGGCTTTCCTTACGAAAATTGCCTTCAGCCCATTCGCGATTTATTCGAAGGATTGGATTGAGTCGACGGTTGGTGATACTTCCCGCACTAGCGAAGGACTCGAAAAACCAATTGGCACTGGACCTTACATGGTCAGTGAATGGAAACGTGGTGAAAGCCTTATCTTCACCCCCAACCCGGATTATTGGGGTGAGGCGCCTGCGGCTGAAACCCTAGTCTTTCGCTGGTCAACCGAATCAGCCGCCCGCCTGACCGAACTGCAGTCCGGCACAGTGGATGGTATCGATGGCGTTGGCCCGGACGATTTCGCAGTCATTGAGGCTGATCCCGCCCTGCATCTTCAAATTCGTGAGGCGCTTAACACATTCTATATTGGCATGACCAATACCTTCGCACCTTTCGACAAACTGGAAGTGCGCAAAGCCATCGCCATGGGCATTGATCGCCAGCGTATCGTGGATAACTTCTACCCGCGTGGTTCGGAGGTTGCTTCACACTTTACGCCTTGTGCAATCCCCAACGGCTGTGATGGCGATCCCTGGTATGACTTCGATGTGGCCGCTGCCAAGGATCTGCTGGCTCAGGCTGGCTTCCCGGATGGTTTTAAGA
>DATIUT010000189.1:0-15484 GCA_035466615.1 Anaerolineales bacterium
TTCGGCTTCGGGTTGCGATATGGACTTCGCCACGCTCGACCCTCCGTTCAGGGCAAGAGATTAGGCAACCTGCGGTGTGCCGCTTTTCTTGGGGGCTGGCGGCGGGATTGATGATATCTGGAAAAGCAAACACGACGAGTCAATTTTCCATGAAGGCTACGGCAAAACGCAAATTGATTTCCTCATGATGGCATATTATCGTTATGAACGCGTGATCGAAGATTTAGTCGCGTACGCAGAATAACTGTTATTAACCGATGATGGCGGCGCAAACCGGGAAGAAGCCTATAGAAGGTTCACAGGCAATTTCGAGCCCGGTCAAACGATTGAGATTGCCGAGAGGACTGATAAATTTTTATCAAATAAAAGCAAGGACAAATAAAGTCACATGAAAACCCGGGCCAAAGCGGAAGGTGCTGGTGCCTTCCGTTTTATATTTTACTAACAATTCCATGCTACACTTGCCTGATATTAAACAGGTTGTTCAATGAACAAAAATCACCCGGTAAGCAGTATAATTTTGCCCCGAAAGGTACCGAATGTTAAAGAACTTTGTAAAATTCTTTGGGGGAGACCCCAATAAAAAGATCATCGAACAATTAAGCGAAGTCGTCAAGCAGATTAATGATCTGGAGCCTCAGTTCGAATCGTTAAGTGATGATGCATTGCGCGCCAAAACGAATGAGTTCCGGGCACGCCTCAAAGGGTCGCTTGGAAATATGGAAGGGCTCGAGGAACAGGAACAATTCAAAGCGGAGCAGGAAGCGTTGGGTGAAATCCTGCCGGAGGCGTTCGCGGCGGTCCGCGAAGCATCCAAACGGGCGCTTGGCTTGCGCCATTTTGATGTTCAATTAATCGGCGGCATCGTCCTGCATCGCGGCTCCATCGCGGAGATGCGGACGGGCGAAGGAAAAACGCTCGTTGCCACGATGCCCATTTATCTCAATGCGCTTCTGGGGAGAGGCATTCATCTCATCACGGTAAATGATTATCTGGCAAGGCGTGATGCGCGCTGGATGGCGCCGATCTTCCACATGCTTGGGCTTTCAGTTGGCGTCCTGCAAATGGCGGCAGTGACAGAAAACGGCAAGAAGGCATTTATCGTTGACTTTGAACGTGAGTCGCCGCACGAAGACCAGGAACACTTGCGCATGGTGGACCGCGTCGAAGCTTACGCGGCGGATGTCACCTACGGAACAAACTCGGAATTTGGCTTCGATTACCTGCGCGATAACATGACCATGCGTCTCAGTGACCGCGTCCAGCGCGGGCATCATTACGCCATCATAGACGAAGTGGATAATGTGCTGATTGACGAAGCGCGCACGCCGCTCATCATTTCCGGCCCGTCGTCAGGAGACCTGGAATGGTACGGCAGGATGGCGCAGGTTGTGAAGCAACTCAAGCCGGAAGATTATGAAGTGAACGAAAAGGACCGCAACGTTTCGATAACGGAGATCGGGCTGGCACGCGTGGAACAAATGCTCGGTCAACCCTTGATGGACCCGGACAGACCCGAGGATGTCACGCCGCAACAAGCGCGTTTGCGCGGTCATCTCGAACAGGCTTTGCGGGCGCACTATCTTTTCCACCGCAACAAGGAATATCTTGTGCAGGGAGGCAAGGTGGTTATCGTGGATGATTTCACTGGGCGTCTCATGCCCGGGCGAAGATGGAGCGACGGCCTGCACCAGGCGGTGGAGGCAAAAGAAGGCGTGAAGGTCGAGCCGGAGAACGTCACCTACGCGACCATCACACTGCAAAACTACTTCCGCATGTATAAAAAACTTTCAGGCATGACCGGCACCGCCCTGACCGAGGCGGAGGAATTCAGCAAAATATATAAACTCGAAGTAGCACCCATCCCGCCCAACCTCGAATATCAGGCGTTCGGCAAGGATGCTCCACTGATCGAAATCCACACGAAGGACGAGGAAGGGTACGCATACTCGTATTTCGCAAAACAAGAAGACACCGAAAAACTCCCCCTCTTCTACCGGCGCAAGGATTATCCGGATGTAATTTATCGCACTGTGGAGGCAAAACTGCGCTCCATCGTGACAGAGATCGTCCGCGAAAACGTGCGCGGACGCCCGTTGTTAATCGGCACCACCTCAGTGGAAGCATCCGAACGACTCTCGCTTCGTCTCAAGGCGGAGTCTGTTCGCCGTTTAATGCAGGTTGCCCTCGTCCGGCGCGTTTGGATGGATGCAAACAAACGCGAAGAGGACGGGCGTCTCATCCCGGAACTGGCTCAATTCAACGAACCGCTTGAAAACATCTCGCCCGACACGTTGCGCAAGTTCATTCAACCTTTCGGGCTGACGACCATCAGCATCGAAGACCCCTCTAACCTGCCCATCGTCCTTGAAATACTGCGGCTGGATGAAAGCAATGTGGAACGCCTGAAGAAAGTTCTGCAGGGCGGCGTATCACATCAGGTCCTCAATGCGCGCAAGCATACCGAAGAATCACAGATCATCGCAGACGCGGGTGCATTTGGGTCCGTGACCATTGCCACCAACATGGCAGGACGCGGTGTGGACATCAAACTCGGCGGCGAACTTGCCGAGGAGGTCATTGCCGCGGTCAACCGCGTGCTTGGCAAGTCTGGATATCAAGACCCGTTCGATATGACACACGAAGAACGCCGCGCAGCGTTGAAGAATGTTGACCCGGCTAATTATGGCATCTATGCGGCCGAGGTTAAACTCTTCCTGCAACACTTTGAAGATATGGAACGCGTGAAGGAACTTGGCGGCTTGCACGTCATCGGCTCCGAGCGTCATGAAGCGCGGCGTATTGACAATCAACTGCGCGGACGTTCCGCACGCCAGGGCGACCCCGGTTCGTCCCGTTTCTATCTCTCACTTGAAGATGACCTCATGCGCCTGTTCGGCGGCGACCGGGTCAACAGCCTGATGCAAACGCTCAAGGTGGACGACTCACTTCCACTCGAGGTACGCGTGGTCGCCAATATCATAGAAAACTCGCAGCACCGTGTGGAGGGCGCGAACTTTGACGTCCGCAAGCATCTGCTTGAATACGATGATGTGCTCAACAAACAACGCGGTGATATCTATGGTCAGCGTGACCGCATCTTCGTGAAAGAAGACCTGAGCGAGGATGTGTCCGCCATGCTGGAAGCCGAGATCAAACAACGCGTGGAAACAGGGTTGGTTGACGAGGAAGGTCCCTGGAAATTGATCGCATGGCTCGAGCAGGTCCAGCCGCCATTCATGTCCGGTGACCGCCTCTTCCCCAGTTTTGGCCTGTCTCTGTTGCTAAAAGAATTATCCAAGTCTGAAGACTTCTCGCAATCACTTCTCGACTTGATCACCCGCGCCATCGAAGCAGAGAACGCACATCACCTGAACGCCATCGAAAACATGATTGACCGCACTGAGGAAGGTTTCGAAGCCCAGATCGCCTCACGCATGGATTCGCTTGACGCATATTTTGACGGCCTGCGCGACATGGATGAGACACCGCGCCCGCAAAAGATGCTGGAGGAGATCAACTCGCTGACGGGAGTACAGGTTCGGCTCAACGGCGAACAACTACGAATGCTCGATGAAGACCCGCCAAAAGCGAAGGAAAGCATCAGCAATGCCATCAAAGGACAACTGACAGGCTTGTATGTTTCGCGCCTGATCGCTTCGGTCGCCAACCGCGTGGGAGAATCGCTGGGCGACAAGTTCGAAATCAAAGGCTGGGACGACGCGGCAGACATGATCCGTGAATTGGCAGACAACGCGCTCGAACGCCGCCGCGAATTTCTGGTCGGTGAGAACGGTCAGATCGAACGCGATATTCACAACCTGATGCCGGCGGAACTGAACGATTCATCGAAATTACAACTGCTCATCACTCTCTCGCAGGGCGCACGGACAGTGTTCAATCAAAAAACACACCGACAGGAAAAGCAGTTGTTCAACCGCTTCAGTTTCATCTATCTGATTGCGCAATTGCTGGAAGGTCAGGAGGCGGAACCATTGACTGAAGATGTATTGACACATCTTGAGGAAGCGGAGGAAGCGCTCGTCTTCGCAATAGGACAGGCGGAATATGCGCGTCTTTCCTCGAATGCCACACGGCTGGCTGATTTCGGCGAGACAGCCAGGAGGACCTTCGGTGAGGAAAGGCTCAATGAGACTCTGGCAGGCATGGGTGAGTCTGACCGGGAGGCGCTGGTGGAGTCACTGGGAAGGTACGTCTTGAACGAATCCCATCGCCGCTTGTTACTGGGAGCCACATCCGAACTTTGGGTGGATTACCTGACACGCATTGAAGCCCTAAGAGTTTCGATAGGTCTGGAGGCTTACGCCCAACGTGACCCGCTGGTACAATATAAAGCGAAAGCGTCGGAAATGTTTGCCCAACTGGTGGAAGATATTCGCGGACTGATTGTCAGCCGCGCGTTCACCCTGCAGAGAAGACCTGTTGAGATCACCCCTGTCGAGACCGCCGACCAGCCTCAACAAACACAGACGCAAAAAAATGCAGAACCAAACAGCGGCAAGAAGAAAAGACGCAGACGGAACTGACATCTTATTTGTATGAGCGAACGAGTTACTGCTTCCCTTAGTACATACCGCGCCCTCCCAAAGGTGGAATTACACCGCCATTTGGAGGGTTCGTTGCGTTTGGATACCATGCTGGAAATCGCCAAACAGCATGACATTGTCATACCCGCGGATGTGTTGAGGTTGAGCACGCTCGTGCAGATACAGGAAGAGGATGTGTTCACTTTCCAGAACTTCCTTTCCAAATTCAACACCTTGCGCCTGTTCTATCGTTCCCCCGACGCGATCCATCGCATCACGCGTGAAGCAATCGAGGACGCCTCAAAGGACAATGTGAAGTATCTGGAATTGCGTTTTACGCCGGTCGCATTGAGTCGCGCTGAGCGGTTCCCACTTCATGATGTGATCAACTGGGTAATAGCCAGTTCAAAGGAAGCCGCAACCAAATTCAACATCAATGTAAAGTTGATCGCTTCGGTCAACCGGCATGAGAGTGCGGAGATCGCCGAACAGGTGGCATGGCTGGCGGCAGATCACATGGACGACGGGGTCGTTGCACTTGACCTGGCGGGCAATGAAGCGGAATTTCCATCGAAACCTTTTTATGGAATCTTCAAGGAAGCCAGACAGGCGGGCCTGCACGTAACCATCCACGCGGGTGAATGGGGACCTGCACAACACATCAGGGAAGCCATCGAAGACATCGGCGCGGAACGCATCGGTCACGGTGTGCGCGTGCTGGAAGACGCGAATATCACGGCGCTTGCCAGGGAACGCGGCACTGCCTGCGAAGTTTGCATCACCAGCAATTATCAATCGGGCGTGGTCGAATCACTTGAGGCGCATCCGTTGATGAAAATGCTTGAGAACGGCATCAATGTCACCATCAATACGGACGACCCGAGCATCTCGCGCATCACATTGAGCCATGAATATTACAATGCCTGCACTGCACTGCAAATGCCGCAATCCACACTGAAGGAACGTATTATTGCCGCAGCACAGGCAGGCTTTTTGCCCGACGACGAAAAAGAAAGACTCGTTTCACAACTCAAAAAAGATCTGAAAATATAAACAGCACCACACAGGCAAGGATAGCAAAGGCGCTCCTTTGTATTCTTCGAGGTTTTGTGGTGATACATGTAGGGGTGGGAAGAATCCCGTTCCTACGATTCACAAAACAAAGGAGTATCCTATGAAAGATTTATTCAAAGCTCGTGACATATTAAAGGTTGGGGGAAAGGAATACGTAATCTACCGCCTTGATGCATTGGAAAAAGCGGGTCTGACCCAGCTCAAGCGGCTTCCGTTTTCGATCCGAATCGTGCTCGAGGCGGCTCTCCGTCAATGCAATGACAGGGAGATCACCCGGGAGGATGTGAAGAACATCGCGGCCTGGACACCCAGGGCCGCCCGCCCCGGCATTCCCCTGCTTCCCGCCCGCGTTGTCATGCAGGATTTCACCGGCGTGCCGGCAGTTGTTGATCTCGCCGCGATGCGTTCCGCAGTGGCGCGTCTTGGCGGCAACCCAAAGAAGATCAACCCGCTCGTTCCCGTGGACCTGGTCATTGACCACTCCATTCAGGTGGATTTCTTCGCCACAGCCGATGCACTCAACCGCAACACCGAAATGGAATTCCTGCGCAACAAGGAACGCTACGAGTTCCTCAAATGGGGTCAGAAGGCATTCAGCAATTTCCGCGTCGTTCCGCCGATGACCGGCATCGTGCACCAAGTCAACCTTGAATATCTCGCCGATGTCGTCATGACAAAGAAGGATGGGAAGAATACACTTGCCTTCCCCGATACCCTCGTCGGCACCGACTCGCACACCACCATGATCAACGGCCTTGGCGTGGTCGGCTGGGGCGTGGGCGGCATCGAAGCCGAGGCTGTGATGCTCGGTCAGCCCATGGACATGCTCCTGCCTGACGTGATCGGCTTCAAACTATACGGCAAACTACGCGATGGTGTCACTGCCACCGATCTTGTCCTCACGGTCACACAGATGCTCCGCAAAAAAGGTGTTGTGGACAAGTTCGTCGAATTCTATGGTGAAGGCCTCAACAGCATGTCTCTCACCGACCGCGCCACCATCGCCAATATGGCTCCCGAATATGGTGCCACGATGGGTTACTTCCCGGTGGATGCAGAGACGCTCCGTTACATGAAATTAACCGGCCGATCAAAGGAAGTCATCAAACGTACGGAAGCCTACATGAAAGCACAGGGGCTCTTCCGCGACTCCCACACACCCGACCCTGAATTCACAGACACGCTCGAATTGGATCTTGGGTCTGTTGTGCCCTCATTGGCCGGACCCAAGCGTCCGCAGGATCGCGTGTCAATGTCCGAACTCAAAGAGACATTCAACAAAGCATTGACCGCCCCTGTCAAAGAGCGTGGATTCGAACTCAAACCCGAAGCCGTGGAGGCCGAAGCCACCTTTGGTACCAACGGCGGCTCACAAAAGATGAAGCACGGCGCGGTCGTCATTGCCGCGATCACCTCCTGCACAAACACATCAAACCCGTCCGTGATGGTGGGCGCAGGTTTACTGGCAAAGAAGGCAGTTGAAAAGGGACTGAACGTCAAGCCCTACGTTAAAACTTCGCTTGCCCCCGGTTCACGTGTTGTGACCGAATATCTCAAACAAGCCAATCTGCTCGAACCGCTTGCACAACTCGGATTCAACGTTGTCGGCTACGGATGCACTACCTGTATCGGCAACTCAGGCCCACTTCCAGGAGAAGTTGCGAAGGCAGTGACGGGAAGCGACCTGGTTGCCGCGGCCGTCCTTTCAGGGAATCGAAACTTCGAGGGCCGCGTCCATCCTTTGGTCAAGGCGAACTTCCTCGCTTCTCCCCCATTGGTTGTTGCCTATGCGCTCGCAGGAACCGTGGATATTAATCTTGATAAAGAGCCGCTCGGCGAAGGGACGGGTGGTCCGGTTTTCCTCAAGGACATCTGGCCCACACAACAGGAGATCGCTGAAACGATCGCATCCAGCCTCGATGTGAAGATGTTCGAAGAGCGGTATGCCAGTGTATTCGAAGGTTCAGACTCGTGGAAGGAGATCAAAGTCACAGGCGGTGACATTTACGAGTGGGATGAGTCCTCCACGTACATCCATCACCCGCCATACTTCCAGGAACTTACACTGGAGGTCGGCTCGGTGAAAGACATCAAGTCCGCGCGCGTGCTCGGGATGTTCCGCGACTCGATCACCACCGACCACATCTCCCCTGCCGGTAATATCGCAGTGGACAGCCCTGCAGGGAAATATCTACAGGAACGCGATGTGGCTCCGCAGTATTTCAATTCCTACGGTTCCCGCCGCGGCAATGACCTTGTGATGGCGCGCGGCACATTTGCAAACATCCGCTTGAAGAACCTGCTTGTCGAACCCAGGGAAGGCAACTGGACCAAACATTACATGTCCGGTGAGGTCATGTCCATGTATGACGCGGCGATGAAATATCAGAGTGAAGGCGTGCCTGCCATCGTCATTGCGGGAAAGGAATACGGCACAGGCTCCAGCCGCGACTGGGCTGCCAAGGGACCGCTTCTGCAAGGCGTACGGGCCGTGATCGCCGAATCCTTCGAACGCATCCACCGCTCGAACCTGGTCGGCATGGGCATCCTGCCGTTGAAATTCATGGACGGGCAGAACGCTGAGTCGCTTGGCTTGAAAGGCGATGAAGTCTACGATATCGAAGGCTTGAGCGACACCATGGCGCCGAAATCGGTTGTGAACGTAAAAGCAACCAAGGCTGATGGTTCAGTGGCCGAATTCAAAGCCACTGCCCTGCTGAACACCGAGGTGGAAGTGAATTACTACCGCAATGGAGGCATTCTCCATACAGTGTTGAGGAATTTGGTGAAATAAAACGCACTGCCTATTCAAAAAAGAGACCCGCCCAATCGAGCGAGTCTCTTTTGATTAACTTATGCCCGGATTTGCATGTTAGCGTTTTCTACGTTCACTCATGAAAAATGAACCCAATAGAATGATGATCAAGAGCAAAGCCACCGCCAATAAAAGAATGGATGGCACCCATCCACCCCTGAAACTGACGACAATTCCCAAAACGACCACGGCCGCCAGAAAAGCCATGGGGCGCACATGTTTCTCCACCCATTCATTCAATGCGCCTGTTTTATTTATTCTGTATAAACCCCATCCCATTCCCAACAGGCTGAGTGCGACCAGAACGAACAGGATCACCCTTCCACTGCCCGGCAGATTAATTATATAAATGCCGCAGGTTGCCTCGCGATTCGGAAGTGGAAAAGCCGAAAACACCAGCGCTTTGGCAAAAATGAATCGTTCCAGGTCTATGTTCTCGGGGCCTACAGGCCACGTCAATTTTTTCGATTCGCCGGGGGCAAGTTTGATGTTATCAAGCGACTCTTCCGTCAAGAGTGAGGTGCTGATTTCCGCCTTTACGGCCGGACGGATCGGGCTGTCCGTTTTGTTTGAAACGGTCAAAGAGACCGTGCCCATCTCTTCACGGGTCATCATGACGGGACAACTAAATCCATCAAGCCCCGCGTCGGCGAGACGGCTGAAGCCATAAAAAGCGGATTCCATATCCGCCCACGCGGCAATGACGATCAGGTACAATCCCACAATCACCCCGACCCCAAAGGCTGGGAAAACAAGCAAAGAGGAAATTCGGTTATTCTTCATTGGTAGTTTGCCTTTTTATTTGAAATAATTGTATCCGTTTTCCGTTTGAGTGAAACGCTTCTCCAGAGGGATTATCGCAACAACTCCAACAAGCCGGTCGGATATAAAATGGACCTTCCCTCTCCAAACTCATTGAGATTCTTCCAAACGGCCTCAAAGGATTCATTGATATCCGCTTCCTTTCCTCCGATCACAGCCTGCTCATACAACCCCGACTCGTTCAACACCCCATCATAGACCAGAACGATCTCGTGACCCGTCTCCCCATTGAAGATAAAGATGTTCTCCAATGTGCCAAGATATTTCAATTCGCCGATTTCAGCCCCAATCTCCTCCATCAATTCCCTGTGGACAGTCTGTTCGCTGTATTCACCAAATTCGATCCCGCCACCCAATGGCCGATAGAAGGATTGCTTCTTAACCGGGTCATACCCTTCGGCAACAAGGATGCGGTCGTTATTGCGGAACACGCAAATAGCTAACGGGCGGATTCGATTCTTCTTCATATTCCCTCAAATTGCAGGGGCAGGTCTGAGACCTGCCCCTGCGGACATTACAATGAAATTATCTCAGGTTGTTTCTGCGGATACACTTTCGCGAGATTCGCCTGCATGGACCACGGTCCCGTCCATGTGACGGTGACGGGCAGGATCCTGCCTTTCAGATCTTCTTCCGTTTCAACGAAGACTAGTTTATTCGTAGGGGTGCGTCCCTTCCAGCGGTTCTTGACCTTTTCTTCGAACAACACTTCCACGGTTTGACCGAGATGCTTTTTATTGATCTCGTCAACGAGCTGTTCCTGCAAATCCTCCAACATGCGGAAGCGGCGCATCTTCTCCTCGTCGGTCACATTGTCTTCCATGCGGCGGGTGGCGACGGTCCCTTCGCGGGAGGAGTAGCGGGCCAAGTGGGCTACATCCAGATTGAGGTCCGCCAATACCCGGTAGGTTTCCATGAATTGCTCATCCGTCTCGCCGGGGAATCCAACGATGATGTCTGTCGCGATGGAGCAATCAGGAATCCGTTCACGGATCTTCGCAACGAGGTCGCGATATTCCTGTTGTGTGTAACCGCGCTTCATATTGAGAAGCACTTCGTCATCACCCGCCTGAATGGGAACTTCGATGTGCGGCATGACCTTGCGCAGGTTCGCGACTGCATCCATGAGTTCTTCGGTGAAATAATTGGGATGAGACGTGAGGAAGCGAATGCGCTCGATGCCCTCGACCTCATGCACAATGCGCAGAAGTGCTGCGAGATTGGGACCATCGGGAATGTCCTTGCCGTAGCGGTCCACGATCTGACCGAGGAGTGTCACCTCCTTGACGCCCTGCGCGGCAAGCGAACGGATCTCTGCCACGATATCGCCCACAGGACGACTGCGCTCCACGCCGCGTCGGAACGGGATGATGCAGAACGTACAGGCATGCGAACATCCATACACGATCGGAACATGCGCGCTGACGAGTTGCCCGCGTTCGTGTTGCGGGAGGAGGAGTTCATCGTCCATCATCAGGAAACGGCGCGTGGTTTCGGAATCTTCCAGCGAGCGGATCTCGCCCTGGCTCAGGTAGGAGACGAGCGGCCCCGGGTCGGAGGGGGGCGAGAAGACGTCCACGTACGGGAGACGTTCCTTGAGCTTCTCCGCGCCGCGCACACCGACGAGACAACCCATGAGATTAATGACAAGGTTGGGATTCTGCCGCTTTAACGGGATCAGGCTTGAGAGGCGTCCGAGCGCCTTGTCCTCCGCAGACTGGCGCACAACACAGGTGTTTAAAACGATAACGTCCGCTTCTTCGGCTTTATCAGTAAAAGAATATCCCAGATGCTCAAGCGACGAGCCGACACGCTGTGAGTCGGCAACGTTCATCTGGCATCCTTCGGTCCAGATGTGATATTTCATAGGGTCGGAATTATACCAAGAGCGGTCAGGATTTGATATTCCCGCGAGGAGCCGGGTGCTATAATCTCCATCGTTCAAATTCTAATCGATTAGGAGAGTGCAGCATGGCTTTCTCTGAATACGGCAAGTACGATGGACTGGGACTCGCAGAGTTGGTTCGCAAGAAGAAAGTGTCTCCCGGGGAATTGGTGGAGGAGGCGATCAGTAGAATTGAAACACATAATCCAAAATTGAATGCGGTCGTATACAAACTTTATGAACAGGCGCGCGCCAAAGCAAAGGGCAAACTGCCTGATGGACCCTTCCTGGGTGTCCCATTTCTAATGAAAGACTTGCTTGCCTCATTGGAGGGCGTGCCGACCAGCAACGGAAACAAATTATGGAGGAACGTTCCCGCTACAGTAACGACGTCTATGGCGGAGCGATGGGAGGATAGCGGTGTGATCGTCGTCGGGAAGACCAATACCCCGGAATTTGGACTCACCCCATACACCGAATCAGACTCACTCGGACCTGCCTGCAACCCTTGGGATACTTCATGCACCACAGGCGGATCCTCCGGAGGCTCCGGGGCGGCTGTGGCTTCCCGGATGGTGCCGCTCGCTTCCGGCGGAGATGGAGGCGGCTCCATCCGCATCCCCTCCTCAGCCTGCGGTTTGTTCGGTCTCAAGCCCACGCGCGGGCGTACTCCCACAGGTCCGATCATTGGCGAAGCATGGAACGGTTTTGCCATCGAGCACGTGCTCACGCGTTCAGTGCGCGATTCAGCCGCAATGCTGGATGCAACCAAAGGCCCGGATGTCGGCGCGCCGTATGTCATCCCGGAGGCAGGACCGTTCCTGAAAGAAGTCAGCAAAAAGCCCGGCAAGTTGCGAATCGCATTTTCAACAAAACCGATGCTGGGGAAGAACGTCCACGCGGATTGTGTGAGAGGCGTGGAGGAGACGGTTGCCCTGCTCAAGCAACTTGGACACGAGGTGGTGGAAGACACTCCCGTGATCAATGGTGAGGAATTTTCATATCGCTTCCTCACCGTACTTGCGGGACAAATCCGCGCGGACATCGAGGATGCCGCGGAGATGGCAGGCAAAAAAGTATCTGTGGACGATTTCGATGTATCCACCTTTGGTATTGGTTTGTTCGGGACCATTTTGAAGGCATCGGATTATGCACGTTCGATGCGCTATTTGCAATCCGTTTCACGCGAGATCGGGCGTTTTTTTGAGAATTATGACGCGCTGTTGACGCCGGTGTTGAATCAGCCGCCCGTCAAGATCGGAGCGCTGAAACCATCCGCAGGCGAGTTGTCCCAGATCAAACTCATCGCAAAGACCGGGCAGACCTGGATACTGGATGCAATGGGCATCATCAAACCTCTTGCGGCACAGACGTATGAATTCATCCCATGGACGCCTGTGTTCAATGTCACCGGTCAGCCTGCCATGTCTGTGCCGCTGCATTGGAACGATGAAGGCTTGCCCATTGGCATGCACTTCGTTGGCAAATGGGGCGATGAAGCGACACTGTTCCGTCTGGCAGGTCAACTCGAAAAAGCAAAGCCGTGGTTTGGCAAGGCACCTGCTGGATATTAGTTACTCTGCCAACAATTTCTATTTTGAACCATGGAGATACAGAGGCACGGAACTGTGATATTTTCCCAGTGTCTTCGTGTCCCCGTGGTTAAAGATTTGGAAAGAGAATATCCATGAACAAAAAACTGATTCTGATCACAGGCGCATCCGCAGGGATCGGGGAAGCCGCGGCATATGCCCTCGCCGCACAGGGACATGAACTCATCCTTGTTGGGCGAAACCCGGCAAAGACTGAAAAGGTTGCCCAGCAGATTCGCACAAAGGCAGGCAACGAAGCGATCCATGCTCTCGCCGCGGATTTTGTTGATCTGGAACAAGTGCGGGGACTCGCTGCGCAGGTCAAACAAAAGTTCCCGCCATTGGATGTGCTCGTGAACAACGCGGGCGCTGTGTTCATGCGGCGATATAGAACAAGATACGGCGTGGAGAAAACCTTCCTCGTCAATCATCTCGCGCACTTCCTGCTCACCAACCTCCTGCTCGACCATCTGCGGGAGAATGCGCGCATCGTCAATGTTTCATCCGGTTCACATCGCAATGGTCAGCTCGATCTCAATGATTTGAATTTTGACAGGTTTTATTCTGGTCTTGCAGCATACGGACGTTCCAAACTGGCAAATGTACTCTTCACCTATGAACTCGCCCGCCGACTCGGGGACAGGAAAATCACTGTCAACGCCCTGCATCCGGGACGCGTCGGCACAGATATCTTCAAAGCGGATTTCTCCAGCCTCGGTCCGCTCATCAAATGGGTCGTGTCACTCATCGCACTTACGCCGGAGCAAGGCGCTGACAATACGATCTTTCTCGCGGCCTCAGCAGAAATGGACGGTGTGACCGGCAAATACTTCGTCAAGCGCGACGCGGTCCCCTCCTCCCCACTCTCATATGATACAGAACTTGCAAGGCAATTATGGGAAGTCAGCGAAAGACTGACATCGTGAACAGGGAATCTTTATGAAAGAGATCTCCCTGAACCATCCCATCGCCCGCGGGCGGACAGCCGATGTCTACGACTGGGATGAAGGCCACGTCCTCAAACTCTTCCACAACTGGTTTGAGCGCGACAATATTGAGTATGAACTGAAGATCGCGCGCGCTGTCCATGCCAGCGGAGTGAAATCTCCTTCTGTTGGGGATCTGATTCAAGTTCAGGGACGAAACGGTTTGATCTATGAGCGCGTGGCGGGCAAATCCATGCTGGAGATGATCCAGCAAAAGCCCTGGAAGGTTTTCCAATATGGCAGGATGCTCGCCGAACTTCACGCGCAGATGCATGAGTGTGTCTTCGAGGCGGACATTCCAACCCAACGCAGAAAACTGGAACGCAAGATCCAAGGTGTGGATGTGCTTCCGGCTCCGCTCAAAACTGCCCTGACCACCTCGCTCCTTTCCCTCCCCGATGGCGACCGTGTCTGTCATGGGGATTTTCATCCTGCCAACGTTTTGATATCAGGAAACAACGCAACTGTCATTGATTGGATCGACGCAGCACGCGGCAACCCACTCGCAGATGCAGCGCGGACAACGGTCATCCTGCTTGGCGCGGCGAACACCACCCAAACCCCGGACCTGGTCGTCAAGATGTTCACCAAACTTTCCCATGCGGTTTATCTACGCGAATATTTTCGGTTACGCCCTCACGGCATGGATGAATACCACCGTTGGATTCCCATCGTCGCGGCAGGTCGATTGACAGAGGGCATGCCCGAATTGGAGAAATGGTTGTTGGAGCAAGCCAGGAAATTTTAATCCAGCTGTTTTGGTGAGACCATGAAAGCCGTTACACGTATTAAGATTGGATGGAGTTCAATGTTTCCTTCGAAAAAAACACTGCGTACCTCACTTGCAGGGTTAATCCTCCTGACCGCCTGCTCGACTACAAGCAAGCCTCCAGCCGTGACAATAACTGCAACAGCATATCCCCAGCCTACCGCAACGGTAACCAAGGTATTGCCCGTACCTTCATCGCCCAACGATTCGATCCTTTGGGATGACCTGCAAGTGACCATGGACCAACTTGAGATCACACAGGAATACCTTACGGATTTTGGTTCCATCAGAATCCCATCTGCAGGGGAGAAATTTTTATGGGTGCATATCCAACTCAAAAATACGGGACAAATTGAGATGGACACCCCCGTCTCTGAGCACTATAGCATTCTATATGCCGCGACCGAGATAAAACCAGTCTACGGTCACCGCAATGGATATATGGACTACACCTCATTAGGCTTGACCATCTTCCCGAATCAGGAATTGGATGGATGGCTTCGGTTCGACATTCCCGCCGCAGCCGAATTGAGGGACATGCGCTTCGTTTTCCTCCCCGAAAGCGCCCAAGTAGGCACATCCTTCTCTTCCCCCAATTATCCATACTCGGACGATAAACCGACTTTTGTTTGGAATTGCGCGCCGTAGGTCATGCGGCCCATCCCCTGCCACCCCCGAATACGACAACAAGAATTTTGGGCGCGTGTGACAGTTAAATCGCCGGGTTGGGGGAGGCGCCCAAAGGGCGGCGCGGACACCAACGCGTGCCCATGACAAGGATTTATATTGGGTGAAGTGCTATAATATTTTCAACGTTCACACAATCCAACAGCAGGAAAGGATGCCAAATTGGCTAAAGTAAACTATCAATACGAGAAGCGTCAGAAGGAATTGGAAAAGAAGCGGAAGAAAGAGCAGAAGGAAAAACTAAAGCAAAGCAGGAAGAACGTCCAATCACAGGAGCCGCAGGTAACACAGGAAGTTCAAGAGAAAC
>DATIUT010000190.1:0-7445 GCA_035466615.1 Anaerolineales bacterium
ATCGAACAGTGTTGGTCTTCGCACTTCTAACACTATTCATGATATTGATCTCTATGTTTTACCAGATTGGTACTGATTTGGTTGTGCAGTTAATTTTTATTTTACTGGCATGGATTCCCATAACAGTTATGTTCGCCATGAACCAGTTTGGTTTATCTCGGATCATTGCTCAAGCAAAAACAAAAAAACTGTCAGAAATAGAGTTGGAAGTTGCTAAACTTGAAACATTGAATGACTTTACAAAGAAAGAAGTTTTGGAATCGATAAACCATCTGATTGATTTTCATGAGCGGGTTCAAAAAACTAATAACTCATCCTTGGATCTTAGGGCAATCTTAAGTTATTTAAATTCTTTGCTTATTCCTGCATTAGGTTTCATAATCAGTAGATCACGAAAGTGTGAAACGCGCATGGCGAAAAACGGCATCCGCCAAGTCAAATAAATTTTCAACGGCCTGAGCGATCATGCGTACCAAGCGGCGCAGGGTCAGCCAATATTTAGAAACAGGCACAGAAGGATTTTTTAGACAGATTGCAATATGCTGGCGCTTGGCAATATACAAATTGAAGATCACGAATGCCAGTCCAACCAACAGTAGGCGAATGGCAGGATTTCGTGATGTGGTACGAGCGCGAACCTGATTCATTTGACGGTAACTGGTCTCAATACCAAAGCGTCGGCGATACATCTCAAAGACATGGTGCGGCTCAATGGATTTCGACAATCGATTGACAGCATAGGCGAACCAGCGTGCGCCTTTTCGTTTGTAGCGTCCTTTGGAATACTTCTTGACAACGACAGCAGCGACTTCCAATTGACCATGTTTTGGGCTTTTGAATGTATAGGTAGTTTTGTGGCTGGCAGATTCAAAGAGCGTTCGCACGCCGCCCGACTTGCCACGTACAGGAATAGGGATGATGAATCTGATCTTGCACCGTAGGAGTGTTTTGAGAACTGGCACAGAGCAAAAGCCTTTATCCAAATAGGCGGATCGAATGGAGATTCCCATAGATTTTAGCCGTTGCAAGAGCCAAGCGACGATGGTTTCCATGCTTTCGCCTTTTTCCACAAAGCGCAACGCCAGCACATAACGTTGATTATCATGCACAATCGAAACCGTTGCATATCCATGAAAATGGGTCGTGCCTGATTTGGCGGTGCTACGCATGATCTCGTTCTTATTTTCGTAACAGTCGCCATGATACGGGATCAAGGTCAAATCGAGTGCAACGTGATATGACCGTTTTCCTTTCTTCACAAAGCGTGGTGTTTGTCCACGAAGAATGCGGTTGAGCGCCCGTTGCAAGATGATCCGATCTGGCAACGCTTTTGCCAATACTTCACGCAAGCGATTAGCCGATGGCGCTTCTTTCAATTCATGACACGCTGCCTCGGTACTGATCCGATTGGCACTGGCGTACCCTAATACTGCAATAATGTCTTCCGCTGTAATTCGGGTATTCTGTAAGTCCAGCGGCAAGTATGGACGTACTATCGTGATCAGTGCCTTTAGCACTTGCTGAGATTGTAAGATTCGATTATTTTTAGGCATAGGCTTGAATGTGGCTCTTTGGTTTCTTTGGTCAGAGCCAAGTAAACCATGTTCAAGCCTTTTCGTGAACTACTGATAATAGAAATGTATTGACATCTATATATCCATGAATAAAGATCAATTCAAAATTGACCACAAGAGCAAACTTCCGCTCTACGACCAAATTGAGCGTAATTTGCGGGACTTAATTGTGGATGGTCACTTAAAACCAGGCGAAGCGATGCCGGGTGAATGGGAACTGACTGACATATTTGGTGTCAGCCGCCTGACAGTAAGACGCGCACTGGATGAACTGGTCCGCCAGAACTGGCTGGAAAAAAAACACGGCGTTGGCACCTTTGTGCGCCAGCCGACCATGGCGACGATTGCGGCAGGCAAACTGAGCTTCACCGAGCAAATGCGGTCCATTGGGCGGGAACCAGGGAGCAGGTACATTAGCCATCAGGTGACCACTGCCACAGATAAGATCGCACGCACCCTGCACATTGAGGAAGGCGACCCGGTCTTCGAGATCACCCGCATCCGTCTGGCAGACCAGGTCCCGATCCTGCTTGAGACGGCTTGCCTGTCAGCGGTGCAATTCCCGGCTCTGGAAAATCATGATTGGTCCCGGGGGGAATCGCTATATAAATTATTGAACGATGAATACAACGTCAATGTTGTTGCCCTGGATCATACAATAAAGCCGGTCACATTGACTGCGACGGAGGCGCGTTACCTAAACGCCAAGGCGGGCATCCCTGCACTATTGAGCCAGATCATTGCATACACATCGGACGGTGCGCCGGTGGAATATGCATGGTCGGTCTCCAATGGCGATAAAAGCGAATTCTATTTTCACTTCCAACGCGTAGAGTAAAAAGGAGGCAAATAAACAATAACACACCTTATCCGCCATGTGTAAACACAAAATTTGATAAAAGGAGAAAAAGATGAAAGCGATCCGTTCGATGATGTTTGCGCTCATTGCCCTTGTTTTGATCGCGAGCATGGTTGGCTGTCAGCCCAAACAGCCCGCTGGTCCTGTGACCATACGCGTATTGACCATGGAACAGGCTGGCCCAACTGTTGATGAAATGAACGCCATCGTTGATGAGTTCAACAAAGCCAACCCCGATATCAAGGTTGAGATCGAGTATGTGGCTTATGATGCCCTGCACGACAAGATCACAACCGCCATGGCGTCCAATCCGCCAGCGTACGATGTATTCCTTGGCGACGATATCTGGTACGCAGAATTTGGCAAGGCTGGTTATGCACTGGATGTGACCGATCGCATCACCAAGGATATGAAGGACAAGATCTTTCCCGCTGCGTGGGATATCACAACCGTCAACGGGACTGTGTATGGCATGCCCTGGTTGCTGGATGAAAAATATTTCTTCTACAACGAAGAACTTCTCACCCAGGCTGGTTTCAATGCCCCACCTGCAACCTGGGAGGAATTGCTTGCTCAGGCAAAAGTTATGAAGGAACAGGGACTTGTTGAATACCCCATCGTCTGGTCGTGGGGACAATACGAAGCTGCCATCTGCGACTGGGTCATCCTGCTCTACGGCAACGGCGGTTCCCTTGTGGATGCAAATGGCGCGCCCGCCTTCAATAACGAGATCGGTGTAAAGACCCTCAATTGGATGGTCCAAACCATCAACGATGGGTACACCAATCCCGCCTCAATCTCCTATGTGGAGGAGGATGTCCGCAACGTGTTCTCGCAGGGCAAGGCCGCCTTTGCCGTGAACTGGACATACATGTACGACTTGGTTAACTTCAACGCGGAGGAATCGCAGGTCACAGGCAAGATCAAGATGTCGCTCATGCCTGCCTTTGAAGGTTCCGGCGTAAAGAGTTCATCCATCAATGGCTCCATGGGATTCTCCGTCGCGGCTACTTCACCCAACGCGGACGCCGCCTGGAAGTACATCGAGTTCCTTACCTCCGAGAGCATCCAGAACAAATACTCCGCCCATCTCCTGCCCATGTGGCAGACCAGTTTCGAGGGTGAGAATTTGACCAAACTGCAGGAATACACTCCCGCCAACGCAACCACCGTACCCATGTTCAACCAGCAATTCCAATACGCACATGTCCGCCCGAAGGTGCCGTATTATCCAGAAGCATCCAAGGCGCTACAACTTGCTTTGCAGGAAGCATTGACCGGGCAGAAGACTTCTGAACAGGCGCTGAACGATGCCGCCGCCAAGTGGGTTGAATTAGCCAAGTAGAATCGTTCCATCCAGAGGATGGGGACACCGCGCCCCATCCTCTTCTGGAGTGACCATGCAACGAAAGCAGACTCTCGCTCAACAAGACGCACTCATTGGTTTTGGATTGATCCTTCCCAGCCTGTTGATCATTCTGGGCATTTCACTTCAGCCCATCCTTTCGACTTTATATCTCAGCCTGTTTGAAGTTCAGCGCGGCATCAACGCGGAGCAAACCTTTGTGGGGTTGGGCAACTACATAAGGTTATTAAGCGACCCGGTTTTTTGGATCACCATACAGCGCACGCTATATTTCACCGTCGTCTCGGTCGGTCTGGAACTGACTCTGGGACTCGCCATCGCGCAACTCATCCACTCTCACCCGCCTGGCTGGAAATTCCTGCGGACGAGCCTCATCATCCCATGGGCAGTGCCGACCATCGTCAACGGGACGATGTGGCGGTGGATCTATAATGCCGACTACGGCGCACTCAACGGCATACTGCTCCAACTTGGACTCATTGACAAATATATTCCCTGGCTCACCAGACCAGATATGGCTATGAACCTGGTCATCCTTGCGGATATCTGGCACAGCGTTCCCTTCATCGCCTTGATCCTGCAAGCCGCCCTCGCCACGCTTCCTGCAGACCTCGAGGAGGCCGCGGCAGTGGATGGCGCCACTGCGCTTCAACGTTTCCTGCTCATCCGACTGCCCCTGCTTCGTCCTGCCATTCTTGTCGCGCTTATCATCCGCACGGTGGAGGCCTTCCGCGTCTTCGACATCATCTATGTCATCACCAACGGCGGGCCTGCTAATGGCACAGTGACCATCTCCTTCCTCACCTATCTTGAGATGTTCAGCTTCGGTCATGCAGGACGCGGATCGGCGCTTTCCTTTCTCATTTCTCTCTTTACGCTCACCATGGCGTTCATTTACATCCGCATGTTATATCGCCCCGAGGAGAAACTGTGAAAAAGACCTTGCGTATCATCCTGCTTTCGATATTGGTACTGCTGGTTTTGATTTTCATATACCTCCCTGTGGCATGGCTGGTCATCTCCAGCGTTTCCACGCGCTCCGAATTGCTGTCCACACCCATCCATTGGATTCCGCAACAACCCACCCTGCAAAACTACACCAACATCCTTTTCCCCGCGCAAGGCACCTCCGAAGTTGCAAAAACCTTCCGCATCACCTTGTGGAATTCTCTGCTGGTCGCGTCCTCGGTCACGATCATCGCTCTGGTCCTTGGTTCGCTGGCGTCCTACGCGCTCGTGCGACTGCGCTTTCCCTTCCAGCGTTCCATGTTGATTGGCATCCTCGGCACGCGTATGATCCCCGAGATCTCGCTTATCATTCCATTGTATCTTTTCGCCACACGCTTTGGGTTGTTCAATTCACCATCCATCCTCATCATCACCTACCTGAGTTTCGCCCTGCCGTTTGCCATCTGGCTCATGGCGGCATTCTTCGACACAATACCCGTTGAACTGGAAGATGCGGCGCGCATTGACGGTTGCAGTCGTCTCGAAACGCTCTGGAAGATCATCATGCCCATTTCCGCTCCAGGGCTTGTTTCAACGGGACTCTTCGTTTTCCTCACCGCTTGGGACGAATTTTTCTTCGCGCTCATCCTCACCAGCACCGTCAGTGCAAAGACCGTGCCAGTTGCCATTGCCGAGTTTACGGGTCGCTATGTGGTGGATGTCGGCGGTATGATGACGGGCGGTGTGTTGGCCGCAATCCCGCCTGTCATCCTTTCCCTGATCTTCCAGCGTTACATCGTCAGTGGGTTGACCGCAGGGGCGGTGAAAGGTTGAGTCAGCAAATCGCCATCAGCGTGGATTTGGGAGGGACACTTGTCCGCGTGGGGGCGTTTGATAAGTCCGGGCAACTCCTGGGTCAGTGTGACGCGGGCATCGCCTCCATCAAACCCGACGACGGACTCCGTTTAATCGAGCAGTTGATTCACAAGACTCTTGATTCCCTTAAATCCCCAAACCTTTTGGGAATCGGCATCGGCTCCACGGGTCCCTTGGATGCAATTCACGGTATCATCAATAACCCATATACGCTCTCGGGCTGGAGCAATATCCCGATCGTTGAACGGATCAAAAAAACCTTCAATGTGCCGGTGCGGCTTGAAAATGACGCCGATGCCGCCGCGCTCGGTGAGTATTGGCATGGCGCGGGGCGCGGCGCGAAAAGGTTGTATGCCGTTACTGTCGGCACAGGTGTTGGCACTGCTCTGATCGTGGATGGAAAAATCTATCGCGGCATGGACGGTTCGCACCCTGAAGGTGGACATCAACTGATTGACCCGAACGGACCCAAATGTTACTGCGGTTATCGCGGGTGTTGGGAAAGCCTCATTTCGGGCACGGCAATTTCAAGCGCCGCACGAGGCGCAAAGAACAACGAATATCTCATTAAACTGGCTGGCGGCGATCCCGATCACATTGACGCCCGTCACGTTGCGGATGCCGCGCGCGAAAATGATCCACTTGCTCTCACGATTATACAAAAGGCCGCGCGTGATTTCAGTCTGGGCATGATCAATGTCATTTCCTTTTTTGTCCCTGATGTGATTGTCTTGAGCGGCGGCGTGATGAAAAGTGCAGACCTGTTTTTGCCAACTCTTGAAACCACGCTCAAAACCCCAAATCCCATGGTGCCGTTTGACCGTGTGCAAATCGTACCCGCTTTACTTGGTTATCACGCAGGCTTATATGGCGGCGCCTGCATGATTCTCAGTGAGGTGATATGACGGACATCCCCTATATTCTTGATATTCTTAGCCAGCCCGATTCTGTGCAATCTGCACTGGAGCAATTCGATGCGAAGCCGCTTGCTTCGCTTGCCAAGGCCATTCGCAAGAACGACTTTGACCGTATCCTCATCACAGGCATGGGCGGGTCATTCTACGCGTCCTATCCCGTGTGGTTGACTCTCGCGAATGCAGGTCTTCCCGCCCTTTGGGTTGATACCGCTGAATTGATTCATCACGCGCCCATGCTGATCACGCAAAAAACATTTCTATGGGCGGTTTCGCAATCGGGTAAATCCGCTGAGATCGTCTCCGTCATTGATGTGAAGAGAATACAAAAGCCTGCGGCTTTGCTTGCTACGGTGAATGATCTCGAAAGTCCGCTTGCAATGACCGCTCAGTTTCGAGTTCCCATTCACGCGGAAGTGGAAAAGACTGTTTCCACTCGCACGTACATCAACACGCTTGCGGTGGGGCAGCTCGCCGCGCTGGCTTTGCTCGGCAGGGATGTTGAACCCGCGCGTGCCGAACTCATGCAAACCGCATCCGCGATGAAATCGTATCTGGTGGATTGGGAAAGCCACGTGCAGAAGATCGGTAAATCCATTGGCTTCCCAAAAAGGCTTGCCATTTTGGGACGTGGAGTTTCGCTCGCGGCAGCCTACACAGGCGCGCTTATTCTGGGGGAGGCATCCAAATTTATGGCAACGCCATACCAGGCGGGAGCATTCCGTCACGGACCGCTCGAACTCGCCACATCCGATCTAACCGTCCTTCTGTTCGAAGGCCCGCAGGTGACACGTGACTTGAACCTGCGCCTGCTTAAAGACTTGCGCAGTTATCAAGTGAACGCATTCTGGGTGGGTTCAGAGAAGAACGAATGGCAGATTGAAATCCCAACTGTGCCAGCCATCGGT
>DATIUT010000191.1:0-3943 GCA_035466615.1 Anaerolineales bacterium
AGCTGTTCAAATTTTCTTCCTCAGAGACAAAAAACCGTCACTTTTGAATGGAATGGAAAAGAATTTTTTGAAACATCTATTGAGTTCGCACCCCCAGAATATCGCTTTCAAGCAGTTCAAGACGCCGATGCTGCTACCCATTCTGGAAAACTTGACGAGGCATTTAGACTTTATGGAGAAGTAATATCAAACAAGAATCTCGAGTGGTGGTCACCTGAGCGATTTGCATACGAACAAGATGCTTCCTATAGATGGATACCAGGGATAACCCCTGTTCCAGAGCCACCTGTAAACCTCACCGAATACCCGCGCCTCGCCGTCTATGCCTACTACCGCATCCTGCTCCTCCACCTCGCCCAGGGACAGGAGGCAGAAGCCGCGTCCACGTACCAAACCCTGCAAGAGACCTTTGGCAGTGATCCCTACGCCGCTCCCTATGTGGAAATGGCCTCCGCGTTCTGGGAGGCATATCAATCCACAAACAAAATGTACGATGGTTGCGCGGCGGCGATCCAGTACGCGGTGGAGCACCCTGAGATTCTGGTTCCACTGGGGAGCGATTATCACGGCCGGCAAAGTCATATCTACGAGCCTGCGGATGTGTGTCCGTTCAGGTAGCTGTCAGCTTTTAGCAGGTAGCCATTCGCTTTTTGGCTATTTTCCCTTGACAAAATGTGGATTCTGCATAAAATCATCCATATACCATCCATGTGGATGGCAAGGAGATGAAATATGGCGGATACCGAAAAAATCACCATCAACATGAGTGCCGTTGACTTGGGCAAAGTGGATTTGCTCGTCCAGGAAGGGCTGTATTCCAACCGCACGGACTTTATCCGCACGGCGATACGGTCACAGTTGGAGAAACACAACCTCGAGATACAGCAATCAGTCACGCGTAATTCGTATGTGATCGGTGTTCTGGTCTATGACAGTTCTGACCTTGAGAAGCGCAAACAAAAGGGTGAAAAAATAAAAATGACAATTGTAGGACTCCTGCATCTTGCCAATGACATCTCCCCTGAATTGGCTCGCGAGGTGATCGAATCGATTCAGGTGCGGGGAATTTTCCAGGCATCAGATCAGGTCAAAGCTGCACTGGCGGACAGGATCAAATAAGGAAAACAACCATGGACAGTAACGCATCACAAATCGTCCCAGAAAACTGGGCGCCGCGTTTCTTCACCATCTGGACAGGTCAAGCCTTCTCTTTATTTGGTTCTTCGCTCGTGCAATTCGCCCTTGTCTGGTGGCTGACCAAGGAGACCGGCTCTGCGACCGTGCTGGCGACAGCCACCCTGGTGGCATTACTGCCACAGGTCATCCTCGGTCCGTTCGTGGGTGCGCTCGTGGACCGCTGGAACCGCCGCATCATCATGATCGTGGCGGATACATCCATTGCGCTTTCCACGCTCATCCTGTTCTACCTGTTCGCCACGGGACATGTCCAGACCTGGCATGTTTTTGCGATCATGGCAGTCCGATCTCTGGGTGGAGCGTTCCACCACCCCGCCATGACATCGTCCACGTCCCTGATGGTGCCGAAGGAGCACCTCGCCCGCATCGCCGGCGCGAACCAGACACTGCAGGGATTACTCAGCATCTTTGCACCGCCGCTCGGCGCTTTGCTCATTGAACTGTTTTCAACGCAAAATGTTCTGTTAATCGATGTTGGCACCGCGATCATCGCAATCCTGCCCCTGTTCTTTGTTCCCATTCCCCAGCCTGCCCGCCATGCCCTGCAGGCCAGCGGAGAAATGGAAAAAACATCCTACTCCCACGATCTGCGTGAAGGTTTTTCCTACGTGGTCAAATGGAAAGGTCTGCTGGGTGTGATCATCCTTGCCATGCTCCTCAACTTCCTGCTTGTGCCAGCCTCATCGTTTCTCCCGCTTATTGTTACGAAAGTCTTTGAAGGCGGAGCCCCCGAACTCGGCTGGGTTGAGTCCCTGTTTGGTGTCGGGGTGATCGTCGGCGGCATCCTGCTCAGCATCTGGGGCGGATTCAAACGCCGCATCGTCACGTCCTTTATCGGCATCATCGGCATCGGATTGGGGATCGCCCTGGTCGGGCTCATCCCAGCAAGTATGTTCTCCCTTCTGCTCGCCGCCAACTTCCTGGTCGGATTCATGCAGGTCTTCGCCAACGGTCCTTTGATGGCGATCATGCAATCCACGGTCATTCCCGATATGCAGGGACGCGTCTTTTCCCTGCTGGGGGCCGGAGCCACCGCCATGATGCCTCTCAGCCTGCTGGTTGCGGGTCCCATCTCAGATGTATTGGGGATTCGGTTCTGGTATGTCTTCGGCGGGTCGGTTTGTATCCTGATGACGGTTATCGCGTTCTTCATCCCTGCCATTATGAATATCGAGAACAACCACGCGACCTCCCCTGCTCCTGTGAGCGAATAAATCAACTTTGTTTGGATGAAAAGCCCGCATCCGCTTTGGACGCGGGCTTGATTCTATTACCGATACATGACCTTCGTCCTGATTTTCATCCCACTAATTTCCTCATCCCAAAGTTTTTTCATCCGTCTTCGACAGTATCTGTTACGCTAAGTTAACGTCATAAGAAGTGAGAAATCCAGTGTCGAACGAGCAGGAACTCCTGCGTCTGGCGTCCCAGCTTAACACCAACGCCCTGGCGGAAATTTACGATATCCACAGCCCGGGCATTTACCGCTATTCCATGCGTCTGCTCGGAGATATGACACTGGCGGAGGACTGTGTTGCAGAAACATTTGCGCGCTTCCTGAAATCCCTGCAGGAGCAACGCGGTCCGCACGACAACCTGCAGGCGTATCTATATCGCATTGCACACAACTGGATCGTGGACCTGTATCGGAACAACAAGGAATCTGTGGAGTTGACCGACGTCCTTCGGAGCGAAACAGATGTCCCGGAGGAGGAAGCGGCGAAGCGCATCCGCCAGAAGCAGGTGCGCAGGGCGATCCGCCACCTGACACCGGAACAGCAACAAGTAATCTCGCTCAAATATCTGGATGATTGGAACAACGAAGAGGTTGCGCGTTTGATGAAAAAACCGGTCGGAGCGGTCAAATCCATTCAGCACCGCGCCTTGAAAAGTTTGTACAGGTTACTGGCAGAGAAGAGTTGACATGAGAAATCAAAATGAATTGGAATCAGTTGTAAAGGAATGGCTTGATGAGATCAAGCCGGTTCCGCCGCGTAACCAGCAAATGGCATCACGCGGCCGCGCACAATTTCTGGGCAAGGCAGTATCTGCACTACAGTTCCCACGTCAGAAGGGGTGGATATCAATTTTCAGAAAGGAGCGATATGCAATGAACGCCATACTCTCAATCCTTGTCATCGCTGGCTTGTTATTCGGCGGAGGCGCAACTGTAAATGCGGCGCAGGACGACCTCCCCAATGAACCGTTGTATATGGTGAAGACATGGACCGAAGACTTCAGCCTGAAGTTCCAGGACAACCAGGAAGAAAGGGTGGCTCGCCTGATGGATCTTGCACAGATCCGTATCCAGGAAATGACGCGCCTGGCCGAAATCGGTGAACCAATCCCCGATCAGGTGAGACTGCGACTCGAACAGCACATCCAGCAGGCACTTCAAACCTGCGCGAACATGGACGACCCCGCTCTCGAGCGTACTTTATTGCAGATCCGTGACCGCCTGCAGACCCAAGACCGTGATATGGAGCAATTACAATTCCATACACAAGACCCACTCCTCACACAAACCCGCACGATGCTGCAACAGCATCTGCGACTGGTGGAAGATGGTTTGCTCAACCATGAAATGTTCCGCAACCAGGTACAAAACGGATTCCAATACGGACAGGACGATGATCTGACCCCGCCTGTTCAGGATGGTAACGGACAACAGTACGGCCAACCCACACTGACACCCGTCGCACCAAACACCGATCCCGGTGGACCGAACACTGCTCCGGGAGGATCC
>DATIUT010000192.1:0-4859 GCA_035466615.1 Anaerolineales bacterium
AAGCCGATCCATATCCAATTCGGGATTTACCTGGGGGAAATGGTCCGCGGTGACTTCGGCCAATCTGTTCGTTATGGCATGCCTGTGACCCGCATGCTGGCGGAACGTTTGCCAATGACAGTGGAACTCAGTTTTTTCGCCCTGCTTATCAGTGTGATCATAGGAATTCCCCTCGGGATTATTTCCGCTGTTAAACATAACTCGTGGGTGGATGTACTTACCATGGTGTGGGCAAATACCGGCGTATCCATGCCGGTCTTCTGGCTGGGATTGATGCTGGCATATTTCTTTTCCATAACCTTGAAAGATACGCCCTTTTGGTTGCCGCCTTCAGGGCGTGTGAGTCCCGGTATTCCGAATGACCCGTTTTATGAGGTATGGGGGCTGGCCATCCAGGAAGGCGGGTTTGGGATGTTCCTGCAATTCATCGGACGGCTGAATCTCCTAAATTCACTGTTGACCACCAATTGGGAACTGTTCAAAGATTCACTTATCCATTTGATCCTCCCATCATTTGCGTTGAGCACCATCCCAATGGCATTGATCGCACGCATGTCCCGTTCGAGCATGCTTGAAGTGCTTGGGCAGGATTACATTCGTACTGCGCGCGCCAAAGGTCTGACCCGGCAAAAGGTGATACTCAAACATGCCTTCCGTAATTCACTCCTGCCAATCGTCACCGTTATCGGTCTCTCCTTGGGAAGCCTGCTTGGCGGAGCTGTTCTTACAGAAACTGTCTTTGGACTATCCGGGGTGGGGCGTGCTCTCTATGACGCCATCACTGCCCGTGATTATGGTATTGTGCAGGCATTTACGGTGGTGATAGCCATCTTCTTCGTCATTCTCAACTTGTTGGTGGATATTTCCTATGCCTATCTTGATCCACGTATCCGTTTAGATTAGAATTTTCACATGACACAAACCGATATCACCATCCCCAAACTGGATAAGGAAGGCATCTCACTGGGCTCCGTCAGCCTGTGGCAGATTACCTGGCGGCGACTATTTCGCCGCAAATCAGCTATTGTTGGAATGATCATTTTGGGGATTCTTGTCTTCATTGCCATGACGGCACAATGGATCGCTCCCTACGATCCCATAAAATCCATGCTGGATATAAAGGGTTATCCTGTAAAACCTGTAAAAAGGGGACCTCCGTGTATTCATGTGCTTGGATGTCCACAGAATCAGCCGCAACATATCATGGGATTGGATGGAAATAATCGGGACGAATTCAGTCGCCTGCTCTATGGTGCGCGCCTGAGCCTGATGATTGGCTTTACCACAGTTACATTCGCCATCGTTATTGGTACAGTTCTTGGTGCTTTGGCCGGTTACCTTGGTGGTTGGATTGACAACTTGATCATGCGCGTGATGGATGTTCTGCTGGCTTTTCCATCCCTTTTACTGGCTATTGCGATTGTCACAGTCCTTGGTCCCGGACTGCAAAACGCCCTGCTTGCAATCGGCATTGTCTCCATTCCTGCCTATGCGCGCGTGGTACGCGCCAGTGTCTTGTCTGTGCGCGAAATGGATTATGTTTCTGCATCCCGCGCATTGGGCGGCAGTATGACTCAGATTCTTTTCATTCGTATTTTGCCGAATGCCCTGACCCCTCTCATCGTGCAGGGAACGCTTGGCATCGCGACCGCCATCCTCGATGCTGCCGCACTCTCTTTTCTCGGTCTTGGTGCCCAGCCTCCCACACCGGAATGGGGCTCCATGCTTGGAGCGGAACGTAACCAGGTCTTCACCGCGCCGCACCTTGTCTTCTTCCCCGGCATTGCGATTGCATTGACCGTGCTTTCGTTCAACCTTTTAGGGGATGGCTTGCGTGATGCGCTCGATCCAAGATTGGCGCATATCAGTTGATTTTTGTCAAAATCAAAACGGACGGCTCTGTGAGCCGTCCGTTTTTTTAATCGTCACCGACCAATTCCTTCGCTTTTTCCACATAAGCCAGGCTTTGATGGCGGAAATATGTGTTGTAAAGTGTCGCGTAATGTCCACTTTGGGCGAGCAAACCATCGTGATCTCCTTCCTCGATGATCCTTCCCTTTTCCATCACTACAATGCGGTCGGCGGCTTTGACAGTGGACAAACGATGCGCGATCAAAATGCTCGTTGAGTGTTTCAGGATGAGATTTAACGCCTGCTGGATCTGCCATTCGGTAAACGGGTCGATGCTGGCGGTGGCTTCATCGAGGATGAAGATGGCGGGTTTCTGCATCAGGACGCGCATCAATGCTACGAGTTGGCGTTGCCCCATCGATAAACGCCCGCCTCTTTCCCCGACCTCGGTCTGGATCCCATTCGGAAGCGTTTCCAGCCACTCGCCTTTTCCTATTTCCCGCGCCATTTTCAACATTTCCTCATCGGATACATTCGGCGCGGCATAACGGATATTATCTGCCACGGTTCCCGAAAACAGGAACGGGGCCTGCGACACAATGCCCAATTGCTTGCGATATTGAGATAAGTCGAATGTGCGGATATCCTGACCATCCACAAGCAGGCGTCCCTGCTGGAACTCATAGAAGCGCGCGATCAACTTTGCAATGGAAGACTTCCCTGCGCCGGTGTGTCCGACAAGGGCAAGGGTATCTCCGGGTTGTATGAGCAGGTTGAAGTGAGTCAGAACCGGTTCGTTGTCCGTATAGCGGAAGTGCAGATCGTCGAAGTGGATGTGTCCTTTTAGCGAAGGTACATCCCGTTTATCCGTTTGGATCACATTCGGGTCGGCATCTATCAAGGCATAGACGCGTTCCGCCGCGGAAAGTCCCGATTGAATTTGCGCCCAGAACGCAGAGAGGTTGAGCACGGGGAAGAAGAACTGGTCGAGGCTCATGATGAAGAGATACCACGCACCGACCGAGACGATGCCCTGCGCCGCGTTGAAACCACCCACGTAAATGAGGATGGCAACGAAGATGCCACCCAGTGCGTTGAGCGTGGGGAAGACCAGTGACAGAACGAAGCCGCGCTGTACATTGACGTTATAGGACTGGATGTTCGACTCGTTGAATGATTGGAAGATGCTTTCTTCCTGACGGAAATTCTTGGCGATGGAGATGCCGCTGATGGTCTCCTTGATGGCGGCGTTGACATCTGCCATTGCCTTCATGCCGCGCTTGGTGACGCGGCGGGCCAGCACACGGAAGCCGGATGCAATGGCAAGAATGAATGGCAGGAAAGCCATCAACAACCATGCCATGCGCGCTTCGGTGCGAAAGAGCACCACTCCGAGGATGACCGCCTGTACGAATTGCGCGGTCACATCCGTAACAATGACAATCAACTGCCCGAAGTCATTTGTGTCAGATGTGATGCGCGAGACGATGCGCCCTGAGGAGAACTGGTCGTAGAACGAGAGGTCGTGTTCTGCCGCGGCACGGAAGGCGCGTGTACGCAAGTCGAGCACCACGTCACCGACCGCGCGTACGATCAAACTGCGCCGCGCCCAGTTCAAGCCCCATAAGCCGATGCCAATCAATAACACCGCCAGCCCAACCAGGCTGATGGCTGTAAAGGACGGTTCGCCTTTCAGCAGGTTGATCATTTCACTGACAACAACAGGCAATGCCGCGCCGATGCCTGCGATGACGATAACCAGTCCCGAAACCGCCACGAACCGTCTGGTCTGCGGTTTGAAATAACCAGTAATGCGCCGCACCAGTTCACGGTCTGTATACTGGCGGTCGTATTTTTCGTCGTTAAGTCCTGCAAAGAAGCCCATAAGTTTTAGCCTTTAGCTTGTTAGCCCTGAACTGTTAGCAATTGGCGATTAGACCATGACACTCAATAAACGCTAAAAGCCATTCGCTAATTGCTATTCCCTAAATATCCTCGAATATGCCTCGGAGGTTTGCATCAACTCATCGTGTGTGCCTATCGCCGCGATTCTTCCTTTGCGGAGCACGATGATCAAATCTGCCCATCTTATCTGCGAAAGGCGGTGCGTGATAATGAAGGTCGTCCGCCCGCGGGCGGCGTTGGCGATGGCGCGCTGGATCCTGTCCTCAGTCGCTGAATCAATCGCGGAAGTTGAATCGTCCAGGATCAAAATGTGCGGGTCGGTCAGAAAGGCGCGTCCCAATGCGATCCTCTGACGTTGTCCGCCGGAGAGAGTGACGCCGCGTTCACCGACGACGGTTTCATATCCCCTATCGAAGGACTGGATGAAGTCGTCTGCCTGTGCGGACTTTGCCGCCGCTTCGATCTCACTTTGGGTTGCTCCCGGTTTCCCGAAGGCGATGTTCTCGCTGACGCTTCGTGAGAAGAGGAAAACATCCTGCTCGATCATGGAAATCTGCGAACGCAGGGACGCGAGATTCCAATCGCGCACATCCACACCGTCCACAAGGACCTGTCCCTGTGTGACGTCGTAGGTGCGGTTAAGCAGTTTGACGAGTGACGTCTTGCCTGCACCGGTCTGCCCCACGATGGCAACGGTTTGTCCCTGCCTGACCTTGAAGGATATGCCGCTCAAAACATTTTCAGAGACATTCTTCTTCCCGTTCTCTTCTTTCATCATTGGGTAGGCGAAATCCACATTGCGAAACTCAACCTCGCCTCTCATTAATTCTGAACGTCCCTGCATGTTCTGGTCGAGTTTGGTTTCGCGGTTCATCAACTCCAAAATGCGGCGGGAGCCGGAGATGCCCAGTGAGATCTGAGAGTAGGCGAACGTCGAAACGAACGTGGGGAACTGGAGCAGAAGGAGCAGACCGAAATATGCCACCACGTCGCCGAGAGTCAACTGTCCGCTTCGGAAAAGCAGAAGCGCATGGAACAGCCCGAAGGCGTAGGCAGAGCCGAGCAGGAGCATCGCGACGTAGCGTCCCTCGAGGTCGCCCTGC
>DATIUT010000193.1:0-20642 GCA_035466615.1 Anaerolineales bacterium
AGACTCGATATTTGTGGTGGTGAACACAGCTCAACACTCGACCCACCTCTGCCACGCTTAAGACCACCGGCAGCTTTTTCTCTCTTGCTGGACGCAGGAACTCGAAGGTCTTCCACTCCCGTCCCAGTGTCCGTTCATAAAAGAACTTGATCCCACAGAGTGCCAGGGTGCAGGTGGAACGGCTGACATGTTTTTCATTCTTGAGGAACAGGAAATACTGGCGTAGTTCCTCCTCCTCGATCTGGTCTGGCGGTTTGCGATAGTGATTGGACATTTGACGCACCGCCAGCAGATAGGCTTCCTGGGTTCGCTGGGCATACCCGTGCAACTGCATATCCTCGATCATCTTCTGTCTTAACGCATTCATGGCTATACCTCCTGTATGGATATGGATCCGATACATTCAATATAGCCAGAACTGGAATTCGTGAAATTCTATTGTTTGTTCTTCTGGGGATTTCTGCGCGAAGCGCTTAGTTCAACTATGAGTTATACAGTGTTGTGCTGTAAAATATCCCTGTGCGGGGTGTTATACAGAGTGAGTCTGTATAACAGACTATCTGCAAAAATTATACGCCCATTCCCTTCGAGAGGCAATAAAACGACCTTGTGCCGAGGGCTTGCTGTTGCTTGTGTCCCGGAGCGTAGCGAAGTGGGGCAAAATCCTTCTGGATGGATAAAATAATAGGCTCCAGGAATTCCTGGAGCCTGCTTTCTATTCTCCGTCTTCTACAAATAATACGTCATCCTCTGCAAATGCGTGGCAGGATCAATGTGCTGTACGTGCACATCCGCCGGCACATTCAAATGGATCGGCGCATAATTGAGGATCGCCTTCACCCCCGCCTTGACGAGTTGCCCCGCCACCTCCTGCGCGGTGGAGGCGGGGACGGTGAGCATGGCAACCTTGATCCTGCTCTGCCTGACCTTTTCCACCATCGTGGTCATGCCGTAGATCTCAAGGTTGTTCACCTTCTGGCCGATCTTGTTCGGATCATTATCGAACAGCATGACAACATTGAATCCGCGGTTGGAAAAGCCGTTATAGCGGGCAAGCGCGTGACCAATATCGCCCATGCCCACAACGATCACATTCCAGACGCGGTTCACCTTCAGGATATTCTGCAAACGCTCGATCAGGAACGGAATCGAATACCCCGTTCCCTGTTTGCCGAACTCGCCGAACTGCGAGATATCCTTGCGGATCTGTGCTGCGGAAATGCCAATCATTTCCCCCAGTTCCTGCGAAGATGTCTTGTGGATGCCCTGATCTGCGAGCCGCTGAAGCGCACGCAGATAAATGGGCAGTCTTCCAATAATGATGTCGGGAATTTTATCGGCGTTCATGCAGGAATGCCCTCACAAGTGTGAAATTTCGCATTAACTCTACCATAAATGGAAATTTTGTACAATCAGGCACAAATGGAGGATTCGCCCCTCGCTTCATCCCAAACCGGAGGCTGATTCGGCTGGATAAATCGTTGTCACACCCGGGCCTTTTACGGCACAGTCTCGATGATCTCGCACGAAATGGGCTGGTTGTAGATCACCTGACATTCCGCCCAGTCCTTTTCGAATTTCACAAGAATATTGATCTCTCCAAGCTGGCTATCGTACCCGCTCACGATCAACCCGTGCTCTGCTGAAACCGAGTCGTCAATGGCGCGAAACGCCCCGCTGTGCATCTGCCGCGCCTCCGCCTTGTCCACCTCCCTGCCGCGGTTGTCGGTGATGAACCGGATTGTGTTGTCAATTGCCACGGTCGAGTCGCGCAGGGGCTGGTTGATCAAGCCGTTGTCCACGATTGTCCCGGCGATTGCCATCAAGATCATCGAAACGAGGATGGGTCCGAGTTTACCGAAAAAAGAGGTGGAGAAGACCGCCGAGTCGCTCAATGGAAGCTGCAGTAACCCCGCCATCGTGATAAAGATCCCCAGCCATGTGTATGCCAAAAGCACCCGTTTCCCGAAATCATCGTAATACATGTAATGGAGCAGCCCCCTGGTTTGCGGCTCCACAATGGATATTGCCTTTGGCAGGATCACCAGCGGCAGGTTAACCGTCAGCCATGCAAATACGGAACCAGCAGCGAGCCAGAACAGCACAGAAAACAGGGGCTTGTTTGTCCTTGCCGAAAGCCAGCCGGTCAACCCGCCCACGACCATGCAGATCACAGCCCCAATGATGAACTTCAGCCAGGGGTGCAGTCCGTGATGGAGACTCAGGATGTACGAATCGATGCCCCAGGTGAAAAATGCGAACCCAAGCCCCAGGAATAGACCGAACCAGATGCCGTAACGGTGTTTGTCTCGCAGGACATCCGGCCTTTCCAGGTTCGGGTTGATCGGTTGTAATTTCATTGATTCATTGACTCGCTTTGATGGTCAGGGTGTAGTTTATGTACTGCAATGAGCCGGAAGCTGGCATTGCCTCAATATGGACCAAATGCACGATGCCTGCCTGCACAGGGACCGCTTGAGTCATATCATTGCATGTGAGATTTGACCCGCTTCCAGCGACTTCCACGCGGAGCGAACCATTCCCGGAACATTGGATGCTCACCAACACAAAATTATCATATGGTGTAAAGGCGATCCAGTCCTCCGCGTCGCCGTTCGGCGCGGAAACATCCCCATTGTATATCAAGGTCTGGGTTCCCACACGATCCAAAAGAATTGTTTTGAGCGGGGCGCCAGCGGAGTCGAAATCCATCAACGCGGGGACAATTGTCGGTGTGGGAGGAAACGGTGTGTTCAATGGTGTGCCGGTGCCCACCACCTCTCCAAGGTCTGATACGATGGGCAGGGTGTCCAGTGTGTCCGCTTTTACGAACGCGGCATTGACCCAGCCCTTCCCCTCCGGTCCGCCTGCAAATTCGATCTGGAGCCATGCGCCATCCCGATTCTTACCCGTCAGGCTGACCACGTCGTTCGCGTTCAGAATCCCAAGCGAATTAAAACTTGTGCCAGGTCCGCTTCGGATGTTCAATTGCTGGATGATAACCGCTTTGTTCCCCGAACCTTGATTTGCATCCCCGCCTCCGATCACCGGGACCTCGGGCTTGCCCGTTGTTTCGACATATTGCGCGGTGACCCAGCCTTTTCCGTCCACCCCTGCCTCGTAGATGATCTGCCACCAGTTACCGCCGGGATCCTGACCAATGATCTGCACGTTTGTATTCGCCGCGATGATTCCCAGCACCTCGCTGGCGGTGGACGGCTCGGCGCGGACGTTCAATTGCGTGGATGTGATCCCAGAAACAGGGGTGGCGCGAGCCTCCATCGGAGGGGGAGGAGGCGCGAGCGGCGTCTCCGATGGGCGCGGCGTGGGGACGGGTGGAAGCGTCGCTGTGATGATGAGAGGTGCGGTGGTCGTGGGAAACCCGGTCTGAATCGAGACACTGCAACTGGCGACCAGGAAGCTTACGAAGAAAAGAAATAAGGTTATGAATTTTGACGGCACGTAACAATTCTAACGCAAAACAAAAACCGCCTTGCGGCGGCTTGCGAGTGGTTGCTTGCGAGCGCCCCCGCGCAGACTCGAACTGCGCTCTTCGGCTCCGGAGGCCGACACTCTGTCCACTGAGCTACGGGGGCGGGCGATGGGATTTTATCACAATGAATACCGTCATTGGGAGGAGTGGTGTGAGGCGCCACGACGAAGCAATCCCCAACACCATGACGGAGATTGCTTCTCGAAGACTTGCAATGACAACAAATCCTTATGTCTTTGCGGCTGGCGCCAATCGCGCCATTTCAGCGCGTAATGTCTCGACGATCTGGGTGTTCCCGCCTTCCTCGCCCATCCTTGCCCGTTGTTCCTTTTTATGGGCGAGTTCACCCAAAACCTGATAGAAACGTGACGTGGAACGGAACGTTCCTGATGTCAGCGCGGCGAGATGCACATTTGTTTGGAAGAACGAGATGGCAGTGTCGTACTGTCTGCGCGAGATCGCGCCGCTGTTCACCTCTTCGATCAGTTGCCTCTTGAGAATGTTCTGTTCGTGGACGATCATCCAGATGACGAATCCAAGCATGATGGCATAACCAAGGTAATCTGCGATCAAGCCCAGGATGAATCCGCCTCCGCCGCCGATGACACTGCTGAATGTATTGTGGAACATGTGCGTAAACACGGCAATCGAATACCCCGCAGGGATGGCAATCAGTTTTACAAACGTATTCCTGCTTATACGCGCGATTGCAAGCCCAATTCCTGTAAATGCAGTAAAGAACGGGTGCATCCAGCTCACCAGCACAACGCGGATGAATACAAGCGTCCAGAAACCTTCCCAGCCGCCGCTCTGAAAGCCGTTGCGATAGATATACAGAACATTCTCGATGGCGGCAAAGCCCATGGCTGTGATGGCTCCATAAACGACACCGTCCAGGATCGAATCGAACTCCTTGCGGAACATCAGGAAAACAACGAGGACTGCAAGTCCCTTCAATGCCTCCTCGATGATCGGCGCTGCAATTGATGTCGTACTGAAATCCGCCGCGCTGACCGAGCCGGTGAGCGAGTATATGCCTATACCGACGGCAGTGTTCAAAATGTAGGCGCCTCCGCCGGCAATGACCATGCCCCAAATGAACGCCGCACCGAGTAACAGTTTTGGCTCCCTCTCGTACCGGTCCAGCCAGTTGACGAATGCCGCCGACAGGAACATCGGCACGAATCCAAAGAAGAACGCTCCAATTAATGCCATAACTCCTCCAATCTATGATAGAAAATGTAAATGTGTTCTTTCAATGCGGGTTTCTTCGAATGCAATACCCAACTCATCTAACACTTCCTCGGGCCGTCCAGTTGCGCCCTCTTTGGCAGAGAGTTTCATGAATATCCTCGTCCTTTGCCCCTCATCATCCCTGATGGGGGCTCCCTCAGGAATAGGGGGTGGGGTGAGGAAAAGGGTTTCGATCAACGGGCGCAGGTCATACTCTTTGCCGCGGCGGGTTCGGATGATGGATTCGGATTCCAGGACGGAATCAACCCTGCGCTTCAGATCGGACCCGTCAACTGATTCTGTTAAATTGACCTCATACTCTGCTGAGACCACCTGGGTCTGCAAGGCGGGCGCCCGGTCATCCACCTGTTCGATGGACAGCACCTGGATGCCTGTGGGGAGTGTACCTTGAAGCGTATCGCACAATCCTTCCAGCGGGATATCCCTCTCCAGTTTCATGTCGAGCACTTCACAGCGCGAAGAAAATCCCAATGGCAGTGCCGAGGCAATACTCATCTTCGGCTGCGGATGAAATCCCTGCGAATAAGCGAGCGGAAGTTCTGCGCGGCGCGCGGCGCGTTCCCATAATTTATGCAGGTCAAGATGACCCGTGTAACGCAAAGCGCCCTGTTTGGAAAATGTGATCTGAATACGCATTTATTTGAGTTGGATCCCGTTGACCCTCAACCAGTGCCTGATCCCGCGCGCGTGTTCATGATAATGCCCGTAGGTGTGTTTGATGATGCGGTTGAAGAGATTATGTCGGGTTATTAATTCCCCCGACATGGCTTCGAGAGCGAAAACAATTGAAGAAAACGCCTGAATTTCCTGCGCCACTATATCATCCAGTGACACGTTCCTGTATTTTTCAATGACCCATTCATTGGGAGCATCGCCATCCAGAAGAGGGGAGCCGAAATCGGGGTAACCGAACTCATCAAGGAACGCGTCAAGCGCGGTCTGAGTCTTGCAGGGAGTGTATTGTTGATCGTGCAGTATCTCATGCATGCGATCTGCGAGAAATTGTTCGTATGCCCAGATGTGCGAGAGAATATCCTTGATGGACCACCTCCCAGCCACACCCTTGAGCGTCATGCGGCGCGTGTAGCCAACGCGATTTAACAGCAGCTCAAACTTGTCGCGCTCGTGCATGAGGCGCTCAACAAAAATTTCCCTGTGCCTTATATTCGACATCAATCCCCAACCATTTGCAGACTGATTGCCGGTGACTGTTCAACTTTTCTGGCCGGAGATTTCACATCCGGACACTTCCAGCCCTCACCGGGGTTCTCACGGCGCATGCCCGCAAAGGTCGGCAGGATGCCGCAGGCGAAGCAGTTCAAACGGCAATCCACGCGGATCTCGCCTTCGAGCGACATGCGGAAATCCTGGAACAGGAAGTTCTTGCGCACCGCGGCGGTGATGTGTTCCCATGGGAAGACTTCGTCCGTGCGGCGCTGGCGATGTGTGTAAAAGAGAGGATCGAGTCCTTGTTCTTCAAAGGCTTCCATCCAGGCCTCGTATTTCTTGCCTTCCTTCCACGCATCGAACTTCGAACCTTTCTTCCATGCAGAGTACACCACCTCTGCCATGCGGCGGTCGCCGCGCGAGAGCCACGCTTCGAGGAACGAATCCTCTGCATCTGTCAGGCTGAGCTTGATATTTTTATCGCGGTACAGTTCGCGTTTGAGTAGGTCCTGTTTGGCTTTGATCTGTTCAGGTGTATCGCATGAAACCCATTGGAAGGGAGTCTGGGATTTCGGTACAAAGGTGCTGACACCCGCGTTCAATTTGGCTTTCCAACCGATCACTTTGCGCCCCTCGGCAATCACCCGTTTACACAAGTCTGCAATCGCCTGCACGTCTTCCAATGTTTCGCTTGGGTGACCGATCATGAAATACAGTTTGATCGTCGTCCAGCCGCGGCGGTAGATCTCGCGCGTGGTATTGATGATGTCTTCATCGGGGATGAATTTGTTAATGATGCGGCGCATGCGTTCTGTTGCAGCTTCGGGTGCCAGCGTGAATCCGCCCGAGCGGCTGTCTTTCAGCTTTTCCATCAGATCGATCGAAACGGACTCGATACGAAGTGATGGCAGGGAAACCTTGAGATGCTTGCCACTAAACTTTTCACCGACCTTTGTGACGAGCTCAAGCACGTTCGTGTAGTCGGATGACGACAGAGATAACAGAGCCAGTTCTTCGAAGCCGGTATTCTTTAACGCCTCCTCCGCTGCCTGCAGGATCTCGTCCACGCTTCGTTCGCGTACGGGACGCGTGATCATCCCTGCGTGACAGAATCTACACCCGCGTGTGCATCCGCGCATGATCTCCACCGAGACGCGGTTGTGGACGATATCCACATTAGGGACGACGAACTTCGTTGGTGGGGGAGGCAATTTGGCAACGATCCTTTTCGTGATGGTCTTTGGTATATCTGGGATGGTCGGCTCGATGTGGGAAACTGTGCCATCTTCCATATAGGAAGCCTCGTAGAAGCGTGGAACGTAAATGCCGGGAATTTTGGCGAGTTCGCTTAATACGTCATTGCGAGACACCGAAGGTGTCGAAGAAATTCCTTCCCTGCGTTGGGGATTGCTTCGCTCCGCTCGCAATGATGGTCCCAATTTTTGGATCGTGTCGATGATATCGTGAATGACCTCTTCACCTTCGCCGATCACAAATGCGTCGATGAATGCGTGCATCGGTTCGGGATTCATTGCGGAATGCCCACCCGCAATGATGATGGGATGGGTCTCGTCGCGTTCTGCCGAGCGGATAGGGATGCCGGCAAGGTCCAGCACGTTGAGTGCGTTGGTATAGAGGGTTTCGTAGGGGAGGGTAAAGCCGATGATGTCGAAGCAGGATAAAGGTCGTTTTGATTCGAGCGCGTAGAGCGGAATTCCGTGTTCGCGCATGAGAGTTTCCATGTCGAGCCAGGGCGCGTAAGCGCGTTCGGCAAGCGCGTCATCCCGCTGGTTGACCTGGTCAAGGAGTATCTTAAGCCCCACATTCGAGACACCGATATCGTAAATATCGGGGAAAACGAAGGCAACCTTGGTTTTTACAGTATCCCAATCCTTGTGAATGCTGTTGAGTTCACCACCAACATAGCGGCCGGGCTTTTGTACTTTTAAAAGGATGCGGTCGAGTTTTTTCTCGATCTGTTCAGGGGTGGGCATGGCAGGAATTATAACAAGATTTGTCGGAATAAAAATTAATATTATCCGGGGTATAATGTGATGGGGAATTTGACCGCTTTTCAGAGTTGTTAAGTGGTTTAGTATGGTTAATTGTGCAGTGATGTTTTAGAATTTTTGGAAACTTAGAAAAGGAGTAATTCAAATGAAGAGATTTGTTGTTCTTTTGCTTGCGGTTGCTTTAGCCGCTTGCAGTAGCCCGGTTCCAACTGAACAGCCGGTTGCCGCTCCGCCTGAACCGACCGCCACACCTGTCGTTTTGGTCCAAACTGTGGTTGTAGAAGCCACACAAGCCCCCACTGATGTTCCTCCCCCAACCGCTGTGCCGCCGACCGCCGCGCCGCCTGTCGTTGTAACTGTGGTTGTTGAACCGACACAGGGTTCCGCCGTACAGCCTCAACCGACCGCCGCCGGGGGACCGATCCCGATTGATATCGCGCTTGGCGGAGGCCAGCTCGATAATATGTCCATGTCGGATGATTTCTTCTCTCTGAGCTGTTATCCACTGGATATCACTTTCAAGGCGCATGCCATCAACCCGGCCATTGTGGATGTGGCGCTCTATTATCGAATTCGGGATCAGCTTAACACATCTCCCACCCAGTTCATTTCTGAATGGAAGAACGGTGGCAACATGGACAAGGGCGGGAGCGGAAACTTCACCCTTGTATTCCGCGGCGAGCAAGTATCCACTGATGCTCGTTGGTCGGATATGAAAGCCTGGTTCGATTTTCAGTTTGTGGGCCTTGCCAAGGATGGAAATGTTATTACGCGTAGTGAAAAGATAACTGATTTGGTCACGTTTGCCGCAGATTGTCCGTAATACCTACCATCTGTTTCCTATCAAAAGGGACAGGCGCATGCCTGTCCCTTTTGATTCCTACGCAAACAAGGGCTCGTATTGCTGGCCGGATCGTATCATCGCATCCATTTCAGAAGGCTCCATCCGCTTGAAACTCTCACAAGCCTTCAGAACCAGCGGCAGGATGCGTGTGTCGCCCGCTGTACATAGACCCGTCACATCGTATGAGAGCGCAAAGTTCACTGCGCGCTGGATTTCGTCCACTTGACCGAACGGTTCATACCATGTGGTGGCCGTATGCTGTTTTTCACCCCACGGACCTTTTGTGATCGTTTTGATGACCATCGTGCCGACATCTTTTGCCTTGCAGGTGGCGATCAACTCCTCTGCGTATTTTCTAAACTCTGGATTTGCCATCTGGACAAAGTTCAACGGGAAAAGGACCGAATCAAAATCGAAACGCCTCAATGCCTCAAGATAGATTCTCGGAGCGTCCGTCCCATGACCTGTGATGCCGATGAATTTGATGAGTCCACGCTGACGCGCCTCCACGAACGCCTCCAGCGCGCCCCCTTTCCTTGTGACAGAGTCCAGCTCGTCCATCGTTGTGATCGCATGGCATTGATACAGGTCAAAGGTCCCGGTTTGCAAACGCTTGAGCGACTGATGCATCTCCTTCCACGCGCCCTCTTTTGTCCGTTCCATCGTTTTGCATCCAAGGAAGAAGCGATCACGTTCACGCGGCATCCACGGACCGACGCGTTCCTCAGCCTGTCCATAAGAGGGGGCAATGTCAATGTGATTGATACCGGCTTCGATGACCTGCTCCATCACCTTGTCTGCCTCTGCCTGCGGAATTTCCCAAAATGCCGCCGCACCGAAAATGGCAATTGTGCTCATGTGTCCTGTTCGCCCAAATCGACGCGTTTCCATGTTTTCTCTCCTGTTCTTCTGTATTCACTTAATCATCTTCGTTATTGTGTTCCCCATACACCCGGTCAACCGCCCTTTCGATCTCTTCATTTGTATGCCTCTCACAAGCCACAAGCGGACGGTTCGCACCTGTCACTCCCTTCCCGCCTGCACTCATCACCCTGCTTCCAATATATTTCCCGTTCGCATCATATGCCACATAGAGTTGATAAAGTTTTCCACATACAATGCATCCGTGCATTTCGCCTTTTGCCTTTGTCTCAGACATCTTTCCTCCAAATCATTATTCCGTCAAAGCCTTGACCAGTTCCCTGCAAAAATCTGGAATATCCGCCACGACCCTTCCCCAAACCTGATTCCTTTCCCGAAATGCCGCTTTATCCACCCAGACAGCGCCCGCGTTGACCAGATCGTCCTTGATGCCGAGTGAGCCGACGGTACGTTGTCCCTTTTGGATGATACCCGCCGAAATGGCGATCAACCCTCCGTGACAGATGACGCCGATCACCTTGTTTGCCGAATCCATTTTATGGACAAGTCTTTTCACTATGTCATACCTGCGGAGTTTGTCGGGCGCCCAGCCGCCGGGGAGGATAAGCGCAAACAGATCGCTGGAATTGAGTTCCTCTATTTTCACATCGGGTTGAATTACCAGCCCATTCTTGCCATGGGTGGGTTTCAAATCCAGACCAGCCGAGAGAACCCGTGCGCCTTCCTCTTGCAGACGCATCATTGGGACGTAATACTCCAGATCTTCCACGCCTTCAGCAACCAGAGTTGCGATTGTTTTTCCTGTCAGTTTCATTTTGTCTCCTATTCACCGATAATTTTTACCAACACCCGTTTTCTTCTCCGCCCGTCGAACTCGCCATAAAAGACCTGCTCCCACGGGCCAAAATCGAGTTGTCCATTCGTAACCGCTACCACAACCTCACGTCCCATGACCTGACGTTTCATGTGTGCATCTGCGTTGTCTTCGCCGGTGTCATTGTGGCGGTACTGGCTGACTGGCTCATGCGGTGCAAGCTTCTCCAGCCATTTCTCGTAATCCTGGTGTAATCCGCTTTCATCATCGTTGATGAAGACCGATGCCGAGATGTGCATGGCGTTGACCAGAACGAGACCCTCCTTGATGCCGCTTTCATGAACAGCAGTTTCAACCTCATGCGTGATGTTTACGAATCCTCTCCGGGATGGGATGTTGAACCAAAGTTCTTTTCTGTACGATTTCATTGTCTCCTCCAGAAACTTCCCGCGCCCACAAAAATATCCATGAGTGATTTTCGTTCCTGCAAGTCGTCAATATATACGCCGTTTCTTCCGCGCGACGAATGGATCATCATCCAGCCGCCCAGGCTTATGCCGACGTGTGTGATGTTCCGTTTGCCCTCTCCTTCTGCAAAGAAAAACAAGTCGCCAATCTCAAACGGTGGTTCGACGGGGAATGCCGCTCTGTGTTGCATATCGGCGTCGCGTGGAATTTCCATATCCACCCAGCGATGCAGTAAACGCGCAAAGCCTGAACAGTCAATTCCATTTCCACTTGTGCCGCCCCAAAGATATGGAACACCGATCATGCGCGTTGCGTCCCTGGTCATCAACGCGCGTTTCCCTTCGAGACTTTCTGGAACGTCTAAAAGCGCGCGCAAACTTATGGATGGAATCCACCCCTTCTTGTTCGCTTGGACAAGCGACCATTCGTCCCGCTTCTCTTCCACACGGACGGCTGTTCCGCTTACGAGGCGCGTGACCACCCTGTCGTTTTCATCTGGTTCCTCCCGCAGTTCGATGGCGGGTGCAAGGACAAGGTGGGTCGCTGCTGGCGCAGTCCCTTCACCAAGATAACGGCGGTATGCCCAACCTAAATAGCCGTCCTTTTGGCGTGTGAACACCCAATTCCCGTTTTCATCCAGCACTTCCAGGTCAGTTCCGTAGTACAGTTCACTTGAGAGAGGCATGCCGAATGTTGGTCGTTCATATAAGCCGGTGAGGTTCGTCGCCACATGGACGCGGGCATGAGTCTCAGTGTTGAGAATGCGGATTGAAGCAGTGTCCAGTTTTCGGTCAGGGAAGAGGCGGGGCAGTTCGTCCAGTTGTGATCTGTCGAGGACGCGCCCGCTTAGGGTGAGGGTTCCGTTTGCCTCTGAGTCGATTTTTACGTCGAAGAGGGATGTACGGGCGTCGATGGATTTTGTGTATTCTTCGAGGACATTTGTCATCCGACGATTGTAACGAGTTGTGTTAAGATATGCAATATGCCATACATAACGATAAACGATGCCAATATTTATTATCAGGAACATGGGGACGCCGATGGAACGCCCATTGTGCTGATCCATGGTTCGACGATTGATAGTCACACCGATTGGGATTCGCTCATCCCTGCGCTGGCGAAGGAGTACAAGGTCTTTGCGCCTGATTGCCGCGGACACGGGAGATCAAATAACCCGCACATGAGCTACTCGTTCAAGGAACTGGCGGACGACGTTGCCATGTTTGTGCGCGCGATGGGATACGGGAAGGCGCATATCATTGGACATAGCAACGGCGGGAATGTAGCACTGTTGACCGCGGTGGAACACCCCGAAGTGACGCAGACATGTATTCCGCAAGCCGCGAATGCGTATGTGACACGTTATCTGGTGGAACGTGAACCGAGGATATTCGACCCCGACCGCGTCGAGCGTGAGGCGCCTGAATGGCGCGATGAAATGATCGCGTTGCACAGCGAAGTAAATGGGAAGGAATACTGGAAGGATTTGCTGTGGTTGACCTTGAAGGAACTCATTTCCGAACCGAACTATTCGCCTGCCGATCTGGCGCGTGTGAATCTGCCGATGCTGGTCATCATGGGCGCGGAAGATATGGTGAATGCGCCCGATGAGCACGCGCAGTATATCGCGAAGCATGTGCCGAATGCCGAGTTGTGGATTCCCGAAGCGACGGGTCATAATGTGCATCAGGAACGTCAGCAGGAGTGGGTGGCGAGGGTGTTGGAATTTTTGAAGAGAAAAGGATAAGAAGCAATCCGATGGTTGAGTAGGGCGAGGCCCGTATCGAGAGCACCAGTACATTTAGGGAAAATATGAAACTACATTGGGAACCAATCACGCTTGAATTACGCACCACCTTCCGTGTGGCACATGGGGCAAGTGATGAGCGTCATAATGTGCTTGTCTATCTGGATGATGGTGTGGGGGAGGCGGCGGCTGTGCCGTATTATGGCGAGACCCAGGAAGGAATCATCGAATACCTAAAAGCAGTGCCTGATTTAGGCGATGACCTGTTTGATATGGACGCGGTGCTGGCAAAACGGCCCGCAGGGTCGCGCGCGGCGCGGTCCGCGATTGATGAGGCGTTACATGATTCGTGGGGCAAGAAACTGGGGCAGCCTCTTTATAAATTATTTGGTTTGAATCCCAAGAACCTGCCGCTTACGTCTTTTACGATTGGCATGGATGAACCCGAAGTGATGGCAGAACAGGCGAAGGCCTCGGGGCATCCGATTTTGAAGATCAAGTTGGGGGGTGAAAAAGACGAGGCGATTGTCAAAGCTGTTCGCAAGGCGACCGATTCGAAGTTAAGAGTTGATGCGAACGCGGGCTGGAGGCGCGAGCAGGCATTGCAAATCATTCCGCGTCTGGCGGAGTATGATTTGGAACTCATCGAGCAGCCGTTGGCTGTGGACGATGTGGAGGGCTATTTCTGGTTGAAGGAAAGACTGAACGCATTGAGAGTCGATGCACTTATCTTTGCGGATGAAACGGCGAAGAACTCGCATGATGTCGCGAAACTTGCGGGCGCGGTGGATGGCGTGGTAGTCAAGACGATGAAGAGCGAAGGGATCCGCGAGTCGTTGCGGATGATCCACACGGCGCAGGCTCATGACATGCAGATCATGTTGAGTTGCATGGTTGAGTCGTCGGTGGGCGTCACTGCCGCGGCGCATCTGGCACCATTGTGCGATTATGCCGACCTGGATGGTCCACTGTTGATAAAGAACGACCCATATCGCGGGTTGAAATATGATGGGGCGAAGATGTCTTTGCCTGAGGAGGCAGGTTTGGGCGTGAAAAGACTGTAATCTGTTGCATCTTCACGGCAAAAACAAAGAGCCAAAGGCAGTTGTTGCCTCTGGCTCTTATTGTTATTCAGTTGTCATGGGTTACATGGTTGCCTGACTTTTATAAAACTTTCGGACATGCGCAATCATTTGATTCTTTGTCATCTTATCAGCGGTCTCCACCTTGAGAAGACGCTTCTGCATGGCTTTTTGCCTCTTGAGGATTTTCTCGAATTCGACCTTTGCTTCGCCGGGTCCCATGATGAAGATCGAATTCACATCCTTTATTGAGGCAATGACCTGTTGATAATACTTGTGCAGTTGCAGTCTGTACCGGTCATTATGATGGAGTTCCATATCTCCCTTTTGGTTAAGTTTGCCTCCGAGCTGTGTCCCGCCTGAAAAGTGTTCAGGTGGTTCGATATTGGAGGGGATCATCTCAACCCTGCCTTCCTTGTACCAGATGAGATATGCCTGCTTGTGATCAATCCATACTCCGACGTTTCGATCCATACGACCTCCTTATCTGGGTTTGACTGTTAACGTACCGGACGCTTCCCCTGAATTATTTATAGCACTTTTGACGGCAAAAATCAAACAGCCTGCAAGCTTTAGAATTTTGGGAACACCGCGTTGACCTTCTGCATGTAGGAACGGTACCGCCCGCCGAATTGTTCCAGCATCAATTGTTCCTCTGCCTTGACGCGCAGGGAGTAGAAAACAATGAAGACGATCAAGTCCAGCCAGCCGGCAATCCAGTTTGGCAGAAGCAATGGCTGGGCAATGACCCAAAGCCACTGAGATGCGTACATCGGGTGGCGGATGATGCCATAAATGCCGCGCGTGATCAACTCATGTTTCTCGCGGATCTCAAGAGTAGGGGACCAGTTGAGCCCCAGATCGGCGTGAGCACGCCAGAAGACAAAGATGGCTCCAGAGATGACAACCACCCCAAACCAGCCAGCCCAAACGGGGAGATGGTAATCGGCAAAATCCAGCCAGTTCGTTGCAGCATGGAGGATTGGCGCCAGCACCATACCAATCGCGAGCAGACCAAGTAATGTCTTTTCCTGGGATGTGACGCGTTGCTTGCTCATCTTTTCCTGTTTCCGCTTCCTGTTCAAGGGTATGCGGATAACCATCTCAGCAATAATGGCAATAAAGTAGACTGTTGCAAAAATATCCATGCTCAGTTTTCAAACTTTTCCACCACTATAGTTGCCTCTGTCAACAACGCTGCAATGGCTCCAATCGCGGCAAGTTGTGGGGCGATCAATGCGCCAACCACGCCAAAAGTCAGCGGAATTTCAAATACAACCTTCCCCTCCTTGTTTTTAATGATGACGCGGCGGATATTTCCTTCTTTGACCAGGTTCTTGATTTTGGCGAGCAGTTCCTCGCCGGCCACGCGGAATTCCTCAGTTCGCACTTTTTCTTCAGACATTTTTCCTCCAGGAATGAAAACGTTGCTATTCTGTTTACGTTATTCAACGGTGGAAGTTGTCCTTATGCTGTAAACCACTTTTCGTCGAGCGGCGCCCATTCATCACTTTGGTCGGCGCGGTCTTTCCAGTTCTCCTTGCCGCTCCATTCTTCGATGCTGATCGCATAGACCGACGTGTGCTTCAATTCCTTGTCCGTGATCTCGCGATACTCTTTACCCGCCCGCATCTTCGGGAAATATTTTTGGATGAGACCGTACAGGACGCGCCGCGCTTCAGCCGGATCCGTGACCAGCCGCGCAGTGCCGAAGATAATCACGCTTCGATACTGGAGCGAGAACTCGAGCGCCACATTCGATGGAAGCATTCCCCCCAACTCACTCGCCTCAAAACAGACTTTTGGGTTGCTCTCGATGTTCGAGCGGACTCTACCTGTGACATTCGAATGAAAGATAATCTGGTGATTCTCTTCGTCGAACCAGAATGTGCTTGGGTTCAGGAACGGCTGTCCGTTGAGGGAAGAGGCGATATGTCCCACTTTGGCATTGTGGAGAAAGGCGCGTATCCATTCGTCATCCCGCTTGTATTCGGGCAGGCGTTGATATGCAGTCGGATTTTGATCTGTGTAGTCGCGTGGCATGTTATCTCAGTAAACGCTTGTAGATTGTCATTTGAACGAGGACGGCAATCACCCCCGATAAAATGCAAAGGACCCCGGTCAGGATGCTTGCAGGGAAGAATGCCTGTTGCAGGAAGAACACCGCCGTGCCGAACATCAGCCCGCCGATCAGGGCTACTTCCAGTGCCTGATAGTAAGAAACACTGTCCCTTTTGTATTTTGCGGGAAGTGTGCCGGTTTTCCAGCGGAAGGCATTGGCGAGTTCAGGGCTTTGCTGCATTGCGAAGTCCTTGAGTTGATTCATTGCCATCATCGATTCATGCCATGCAGACCGCAGTTGAGCCAGTTGCATGACTGTGGATGTCCCGAGCAGTGTTAGCAACAGGAAAAGCCCACCGAACGTGATTTTGACGGTCTCCGTGAATTGTTCGGGCTCGAAGAGTTGTGTGCCAAACAGGGCGGCGACAAGTGACCCGACCGCGATCAGGTAAAAGGATGAAATTCGGGCGCGGTCTTCGAATGCCTGTGTGGCAGTCTGCGCGATGTAATTGTATTCCGCGGCGAGCAGTTCGTCCAACTCAATGGGAGGGGGGTGTTTTTCTTTCATGTCGGGGATTATATCCTCATGATTTTTGTTGCGTCATTTGTGCCATACGCCGTTTGGCGGGTGGGTGCGCTCATGGGTAGATGTGCTAATACGAGTCTCAAACCGAGGCAACTGTATCAATATGTCGTTCGAGATTCTCCCTGAAAGAACATCCTCTCGAGGCACTTTGAAGCTATGTGATTATGTGTGTGCTTTGGCTGTGTACCTCAACAAGTATTCGATATTCCGCTTTGAGCGGTAAGCTACACGTCGAATGCCCATTCGCCGCGACGCATGACGGGTTCGCGTGCGCCATCTTCCTTGATGCCGTCGATGTCCATGTGCGGAGAGCCAATCATAAAGTCCACATGGTTGAGACTGACATTGCCTCCAGCGGCAATAAATTCTTCGTCGTTCAACTCCTCGCCTCCGGTGAGCGTGAAGCGGTAGGCGCGTCCAATGGCGATGTGACAGGAGGCGTTCTCGTCGAAGAGCGTGTTGTAGAAGAGGTGTCCGCGTTGGGCGATGGGAGAACTGGCAGGGACAAGCGCAACTTCGCCGAGTCTCTTTGAACCTTCATCTGTATCTACCAATCTTTGCAGGATCGCTTCATTTTTTCTGGCGTTGACTTTGACGATCCTTCCGTTTTCAAAAGTGACATTGAAATCTTCGATCAGGTTTCCGCCATAGCTGAGGGGGAAGGTCGCCGTAATCGTCCCGTCTGCGCGGTGGCGATCGGGCAGGGTGAAGACCTCTTCTGTAGGCATGTTGGCAGTAAATACTACGCCGTTCTCAGCAAGGGACTGCGCGCTGATCCATTTATGTCCTTTTGGCAGACCGAGGGTGAAGTCTGTACCGGGCCCCTTGTAGTGCAGGGCGGAATATTTCTTGGCTTGCAGGTATTCGCTGCGCTTTTTCAGGGTCTGGATATGCCCCTGCCATGCGGCGATAGGGTCAGGTTGTGTGGCGCGCGTCGTTTCGAAGATTGCCTGCCAGAGTTTTTCCTCAGCTTCTTTCGGCTTGAGATCCGGGAACATTTTTGCCGCCCAAGCCGGGGCCGCCGAGGCAACCACACACCAGTTGATGGCGTTGCGGCTGACCTCCACGCTGACGGGGGAATAGTTTTGAAGATGGCCTTTTTGCATGGCGGCTACGCGCTCGGAATCAAGACCGGCAAAGGCATCCGGGTCATTGGCATAGATGGACAAGAGCGCGTCCCCGTTTTTGATCATATCCAAAACGGCGTTGACGTGAAATTTGGGATATTCATCGAATGAATCGGCTGGCGCGTTCTGCAGGCGGATGCGATGCATCTCCTCGTCGCCCCAGATTACTTCGACATATTTTGCACCTGCCGCGTAGGCGGCTTTGGTCACCTCGTGCACGAGAGCACGTCCCGCAGGGGGAACCCCGCGCGAGGTGGCATTTGTGATGATAAGACGCTGTCCCTTGCGCAGATTCAAGCCGACTTTTACGATGGCTTCGGCGTATTTTTGAAGCAATTTCTGGTGTTGTTTTTTAGACGTCATACTGTGGGATTCCTTGGCTCGGTTTTTTATCAAGTATAAACCAGAAGCGGGTGATTGGTGTTATATTGAGCGCAGGGAATATTTCCACCCAGGAGTTCTTTATGCTCACCATCGAGAAAGTTGACACAGGTAATAAATCACAGGTGAAACGATTTGTCAAACTGCCGCACAAACTCTACAAGGATTGTCCGCAATGGGTGCCGCTGATCAACATTGACGCGTATACCTATCTCAATCGTAGAAAGCACCCCTTCCATGAACATTCGGATATGGATTTTTTCCTGGCTGTGCGCGATGGGAGGGATGTGGGGCGTATTGCTGCGATTGAAAACAAGCCATTCAATCAGTATCACAAAACGAAAAAGGCGAACTTCTATTTCTTCGATTGCGAAAATGACATCGAAGTGGCAACTTTATTATTTAACACGGTCTTCGATTGGGCAAAGGGACGCGGGTTGGATGAAGTTGTCGGCCCCAAAGGTGTGGGGCCCCTCGATGGATATGGAATTCTGGTCTTGGGCCATGAGCATCGTAATACGATGACCATGTTAAATTATAACTACGCGTACTATCAAAATCTTGTCGAGGCGCAAGGATTTGAAAAGGAAGTGGACTTTGTTTCATGCTATTTGCCCGCCGACAAATTCCAGACCCCCCAACGTGTGGAGCGTATCACACAGCGTGTGATGCAGCGCGGCGGCTTGCAGGTGAAGCGGTTCAGGAACAAGAAGGAACTCATTGCCTGGGCCCCGCGTATTGGAAAGGCATATAACGAGGCCTTTGTCTACAACTGGGAATATTATCCACTTACACAGCGCGAGATCGATTTCGTCGTGGATAACATCATGACCATTGCCGACTACCGCCTCATCAAGATCATCGTGCATGGGGAGGATGTGGTCGGTTTCCTCTTTGCCTTCCACGATGTTTCTGCAGCGCTTCAACGCTCTAAAGGACGGCTGTTCCCATTTGGACTCATTGACATTCTGCTCGAACTGAAACGCACGAACACAGTCTCGGTCAATGGCATGGGCATCCTGCCTGAGTTTCAGGGTCATGGTGGGAATGCCATCCTCTACTCCGAAATGGGACAGACACTTCTCGGCTTCAAACAATTCACTCACGTGGAAATGACCCAGGTTGCCGAAACCACAGAGCAGATGCGCGCGGACTTGAAGAACTTGAACGGCGTGGAATATAAGAACCATCGAGTTTATAGAAAGACCATCTAAAATACGATACTCACTTGAATTTGTTCCCCGGGAATCCCGAAACGATTCTTTGTCACGTTTCTTTTTCTGACCCCTGTCCTGTTTGCCATTTTCAGAGTGTTGGATAACCCTTTGCGAGCCCTCCGCCGCGCCGGATGGCATTTGCGGAGGGTGATTCCAAAAAGCGGCGCAAGATGAAAGATTGAGTTACGGAATCTTTAAGTTCACTTCCGTGCCTGCCATGTTTTCCTCCTTGCTCATGGGCAGGATGACATGGAAATGACTGCCGGGGAAATTCATTTCATCATAACCAGCACTTTCCACCCAGATGCGCCCGCCATGGACTTCCACGATGCCCTTCGAGAGCGCCAGCCCAAGGCCGGCGCCGCTCCCTTTGAAACGCGTCTTGCTGGTGGAGTGTTTGGAAAGCTCACCGGGTTGGTAAAACTTGCTGAAGATGAGGTCGCGCGTGTTGGGATCAACACCCACGCCGGTATCACTGACGATGATCTCGATCCCGCCATTTGGGAACTCTCCATTCTGTGACGAGGCGGGTTGGGCAGTGACTTTGATCTTCCCTTTGTTGGGTGTGAACTTGATGGCGTTGTTCAGCAGATGCTGGAATAGTTTCTCTAGAAGATTTGGGTCTGCCTTGACCTTGGGGAGGGTGGGGATTTCAATGCTCATCGATAGCTGTCGTTCCCTGATGCTCTTTTCAAGCTTGCCAGCCACATCCTTGATGATGATACTCGTGTCCACGGGGGTCAAGTGGAGTTGCAGGGCGCGCGCGTCAATCTGCGCGATGTCGAACATGGATTCCACGATCTCGTGCAGGCGTTTTGTCCCCTTCGAAATACCCTTCAACATTTCATGCGCCGTTTCCGGCAGGGACTGGTCCTCGATTAACATCTCTGTGTAACCGATCATGGTTGTGAGCGGTGTACGCAGTTCGTGTGATGCGATGCTGATGAAGTCTGATTTGGTCTGGTCGAGGCGTTCGAGGTCGCGGTTGGCTTTGTCGAGGTCGCGGTAGGCCTGGCGCAATTCCGTGTTGAGTTGGATCAGGTTTTCAACGAGGCGCGCGTTCTCAAGCGCGACGGCGGTCTGGTTGGCGAGTGTGGCGAGGGTGACAAGATCGTCCTCGGTGTAGCGATTTCCGCTGATTTTTGCACCAAGCGCGAGCAAGCCGATCCACTCGCGTTTGGAGAAGATGGGCAGGTACACTTCGGCTTCGAGGCGCAGGAACCATTCACGGTCGGCACTGGAGACAGACCGATAGACGGGCAGCAGGTCCAGGTCATATTGAAGAAGCGGACTTTGGTCCAGCAGGAAATGTTTGACAATGGGGCTTTCGTCTTTAAGCGGCAGGATCTTGATCTGCCTTTCCCCCGGGTTCCGCACCGCGCGGATATTATAGGACTTGGTTCCGTCGCCAGTGTGTTCCGAATCCACAAGGAAAAGGAAGCCGCGTGTGATATCCAATGCCTCAATGATGAGGCCGACTGCCACATTGGCGAGTTTCTGCATGTCA
>DATIUT010000194.1:0-3299 GCA_035466615.1 Anaerolineales bacterium
AGTGCACCATTCTTCATCCAGTGGAACACACGGCCTTCATCTAAATGGATTGTTGCAGGTTGGGTTCGGGGGTTGTAAAAGCCCAGAATCTCCAAAAAGCGGCCATCGCGAGGGGACTCACTGTCCGCGGCGACAACACGATAGGTGGGCTGACCCTTCAAACCAATGCGACGTAAACGTAAACGAACCATCTTTCTTTTCTCCTTGAAATGTTTTGCGTTTCAGGCAGGCATAGAGGTGTGCGTGAAAGGACGCATGCGGGCTGAAATCACAGGCGGATATTTTACCAGAGATTATGCAGGTAACGTGAACGAAATCTTCGTGCCCCGTCCTGCCTCACTCTCCGCCCAGATTTTCCCCTCATGTGCTTCAGCCAAATACTTCGCGATGGACAGTCCCAGCCCCATTCCACCTGAGTCACTGGATTTGTAGAATCGCTCGAAGATGTGCGGCAGATCAGCGGATTCAATGCCCGGGCCGTTATCCTCCACAAAAAGCAAAACGCCCCCTTCTAAACCTGATCCTGATCCCGCCAAACCAACCTTCACCACGCCTTGACCCGGCGTGTAGCGCAACGCATTGCCGATCAAATTCGACAACACTTCACGTACACGCTGTGGGTCTACATTCACTTCCTCAATTTGATCCAAAGACAATTCAAGAGATACGTCTTTTTCCTTGAATTGCGATTCGAATCCCGTAACCGTATCACGGATCAACTCTGCCAGATCCGTTGGCTCCTTCTTCAATTGCAACGCGCCGCTTTCTGCAAGTGCCAGTGTCCGCAGATCCTCGATAAGTCGAGATAAAACCTGCGTCTCTTCAAGAATGGACCTCAATCTCGCTTCGTCAGCCGGATATATTCCATCCAATATGCCTTCGACATTGCCGTGAATGACTGTCAACGGCGTACGTAATTCATGCGATATATCCGCAAGCATATTGCGGCGTTGTTGGTCATTGACCTGTAACTGCTCCGCCATCAAATTGAATCCGTGTAATAACGTACGGACTTCGGGCGGTCCTTTCACTTCCACGCGGGCGGAAAAATCTCCCTCTGCAACTTTGCTGGAAGCCTCCACCAATTCATCGAGTGGTCTCGACATGCGTCTGATGTTTCTCGCTGCAAGAACTGACATCCCAACAACAAACACAAGAAATATTGCCCCCAAAGGAAGAAGCCAGTTCAATGGGTGGTTTGGAGACCAGCCGCGATCCAGTGTACTTATGATTACGCCAATAACAATTCCAAAAAAGACAAATGCAAATAAATTAAATAGAACGAACAAGCAACCCATTCGGCGGAAGAACGGGTTGCCGCGCATGTGACGCCAGCGCTTCGGCGGCCATTCTTCGTTTTCAGGCCACCAGGGCGGGCGTTGACGATGAGAAAAGGGAGGATGATGTTTCATAAGATTATCTCTCTGCCTGAGCGGGGTGACGAGTGACAACGAAGAGCGCAGACGAAGGGCAAGCAACCTGCAATGCACGCTTCGACTACACTCACCCGTCGGCCGGTTCCGCTTAGCGCGATGAGTGCTTATTTATCCACAAACTTATAACCGACTCCATACACCGTCAAAATATATTTTGGCTCACCGGCTTTGACTTCCACTTTACGGCGGATGTTCTTAATGTGCGCGTCAATTGCGCGTTCGTAGGATTCGAATGCCACACCGTGAATTGCATCCAATAATTGCGCGCGGGTGAAGACTCGTCCGGGCTGGCGGGCCAATGTTGCAAGCAATTCAAACTCTGTGGGAGTCAATTCTTCGATCTCGCGGGATTCGGCAGTGACGCGCATTCGCGGAACGTCGAGAGTCAAATCTACAACGCGGATCATTTCGAAGCCGGCGCTCGTTGCATTTTCGATGCGGCGAAACACCACCCGGACACGCGCCACCAATTCCTTCGGGCTGAATGGCTTGGTCATGTAATCATCCGCGCCAAGTTCGAGTCCGATCAGTTTATCAGATTCATCCGAACGCGCGGTCAACATGATAATCGGTGCATTGGAGGCTTTACGAAACTCACGGGTAAAGTCCAGCCCATCGAGTTGAGGCAGACCCAAGTCCAGAATGACCGCATCTGGCTTTTCGGTCTTGGCCAGAGATAAGGCTTTCTTCCCATCGTGTGCAATTAAAACGCCAAATCCTGCGCGCTCCAGATAGTCGCGCACAAGTTGGGTGATCTTGGGTTCATCGTCTACAACGAGAATGGTTTTCATGTTTACTTGCAGGGGCACAACATGTTGTGCCCCTGCGTTGCATTATATTATTCTTTCCCCTCTTCCGCCGGTTCACCGTGCGCGCGTTTATGCCATTCATTGAACATCGGCGGGGCACCGTCCTCCCAGTGCCTGCCCCAATGACCATGATGGCCGTGATGGCCTCCCCATCCCCAGCGCGGGCCCCAGAAGAGGAAGCGGAAGGATTTCAGCGCGAGGAAGAGCAGGAAGAGCGCCAACAGCGGGCCGAAACAGCCGAAGCCAAATCCGAAATGCGAGCGATAGAAGGGCATCCCGTATCCATAACCATAATACGGGTACGGCGCAGGCAAGGGCTCACCTGAAGGCGCTTCGATGGTGATGGGAGAACCTTTGACAACTCCAGCCTGATACGCAAAGAAGGCAATGCCTGCAATTGCGGCGATCAACACCAAAGCCGAGACAATACGCAAACCAATTTTTTCGTTCATGTTCTACTCCTTTATGTGAACTTGTGCCTGCAGTATAGTTTTGGGTTGTGAATTGACTGTGAAGAGAGATGGGATGAAATGCTAAAATTGGCTGGAAACAATTTGAAGCGGAGACCACTCATGAACATGAAAGGCCACATCCTTGCCGCGCTGAGAGAATAATTCAAAAGCTGGGAAGAACCGCTCGCGAACTTGAGCGAAGAGTAGATCACCATCCCACAATGGGACTTGGGCTGGTCGATCAAAGATGTGACGGCGCATTTGTAGGCATGGTAACAAATTTCCATCGCGCAGATGGAAGGCGGTTTGCATGATCGGGAACCCGAATTCCCCAAGTGGGTGCGGATGCAGGCAAGGATTGGGAAGAAAGCGCGGATCGAGTCAACGCCCTGACGTATGAAAACAACCACAAAAAAACCGTGGTCAGAGGTCCACCAAAACTGGAGAAGCGGATTTCTGCGATTCCTGGAATCGAGAGGGCCAATCTCAGAAAAGGGCCTGCTGGACGGAGATAGGTATCCCTGGCTGAAGGAGCATGGAAAACTATAAAACTGCCAGAGGACTCGATATTAGTACCTGACAGGGCGAAACGTCTTTATACT
>DATIUT010000195.1:0-2957 GCA_035466615.1 Anaerolineales bacterium
GTGAGGACACTGCTCAAGGTGGGCGGAGCAGGCATGGGCGCGGGACGAAGCGGTGGCGTATCCGTTTTAAGTTCGGGATACGATTCCAAGGCAAGAGAAAATTGTCGTTTGCTGGCTGACATACGTCCTCCTTCTAATTTAGAACGTATGTTCTATTTTAATCATTCTCTCCAAAACGTCAAGATGCTTTATTGAAAATTAATGGCAGGGTGTTTTATCGCACTTCATCGTCTCCACATGTGGACATGCAACGATGGCGACTCGGGAAAATTGTGGACTTCGTAATCGGCCTCATAGTATTATTGTCCAATCGAATATCCGTGATAACCACATATGGAGTCCCCGGTGTTGGTGTGGGCGGGACGGCTGTCTCTGTGGAAATCTCCGTTGGCGGTAAAGTGGACGTGGCTTCCTTTGGCGGGATTACCATCACCGACTCCATGGCTTGAATTTCGGTGGCAATGGGTTCGTTTCGGTGAATGTTGTTGAATCCCGATTTGAAATTCCCCGCAAAACAGAAACACCAATAAATAAACGAATTTGGCTGTTATGCCCAATTCACTGGCCGCTGGATGGATGATTGCACCATCATGGCGTAATTTCCCACCCGGTCAAAGAGCACTTCCGTGGGATATAATCGAACGCAACATCCAAACAGAGGCCACCTGATGCCTTATCAATTCACAATCAACATGTTCCCGCTCGCGCTCGCTGCAGCGATCCCTGGTGTGCTCGCGGTGTATACCTGGAGGAACCGCAAGACAGTTGGGGCAACTCCGTTTTCGGTGATGATGCTCATCCTGTTCGAATGGGGGGTCAGTTACATCCTTGAACTCGCGGCAACGGGCATTCAGACCAAGACATTCTGGTCAATGATGAAGTTCGGGGGCGTGGTTGCCACACCCGTAACATTGCTGATCTTTGCACTCGAATATACGGGTCGCAAAGCATGGATCAACGCGCGCAGGCTCGCAATGCTTTCCATCCTTCCACTGACAACCATGATCGTGCTGATCACGAATGATCTGCATGGATTGTTCTGGACGAGTAAGGATCTCGCCTTCGAGGGTGGATTCCTGTTGCTGGCAACGGTTAACGGGCCCTGGTTCTGGGTACACGCCGCATACACCTACACACTGATCATGATCGGTTTGGTCTTGATCGTACGCGCACTACTGCGATGGCCCGCTCAATACCGCGGGCAAATGATCTGGATTCTGCTTTCCACCCTGGCGCCCCTGATCGCCAACATCATTACCACTTTCCAGGTCCTGCCCATACTGATTGACCTGACGCCATTCGCGTTTACATTGACAGGCGTCGGCCTGGTTTATGCACTCTTCCGTTATCGTCTGCTTGATATTGCCCCGATTGCGCGTGACATCATCATTGACGGCATGAAGGACGGCATGATTGTTGTGGATGCAAGCAGAAGGGTCGTTGACATCAACCATGCCGCATTACAGATCATCGGCTTTTCCGGGGAGAAACAGCCCATAGGCAAACAACTGGCGGATATCCTTTCACCATGGTCCGACCTGGTGGCAAAATACAGGGACGTGGCGGAAGCGGAGGATGAGATCAGTATCGGTGAAGGAAACACAAAACGCTGGTATGAACTCCATCTATCAAGCCTCCAGGATGAGAACAGGCTCCTGATTGGTCGGATCATCATAGCGCGCGACATCACCGACCGAAAAAGGGCAGAGTATTTGTTACAGGAAAGCGAAGCACGTTTCCGCCAGATCGTGGAAAACGCCAGCGATCTGATCTACCGCGCGGACATCAATGGATGCATCACCTACGCAAACCCGGCCGTGTTGCACGTCATGGGAATGGAAAAGGAGGAGGATATACTCGGTAAATACTTCCTCGAACTGGTCGCGCCTGAAGCGCGCGACAAGGTCAGGAGCATTTATCAGCGCCAGTTTGTAAGCAGGACAAAAAATACCTACAATGAATTCCCTGCACAGACAACAGATGGACGGGAAATCTGGTTTGGACAGAATCTTGAGATTATCTATGATGGTGATCAGTTTGCCGGTTTTCAAGCCCTTGCGCGCGACGTCACCGTCATCAAACAGGCACAGGAAGCCCTGCGCATCGCGCGTGACCAGGCGTTGGAAGCCAGCCGCGCAAAAACACAACTTCTTTCAAAGGTCAGCCACGAATTGCGCACACCGCTGGGCGGAATTCTTGGGTATGCTGAACTGCTTCAAGGCCACGCTTTCGGAGAATTGAGCCAACGCCAGCACAAGGCCGTTTCAGAAATTGTTGACAGCGCCGACTACCTGGCCAACATGGTCAACGAACTTCTTGATGAAGCGCAATTGCGTTCGAACACAGCCACATTGCAGGAAAATATGTTCTCACCCTTCAAGCTTATCCAAGCCGCCGTCTCTGGGCTGGATATTCTCGCTCAAAAAAAGGGACTCACATTCTCCATTCAAATTGACCCCAATTTGCCGCAGGAAATCTATGGCGACGACCGGCGCATCCGCCAGATCATTATCAACCTCATCGGGAACGCGATCAAATTCACGAGCGCTGGAAGCGTGCGCCTGAACGTCACGAGGCCGGATGAAAACCATTGGGAGATCAATGTATCAGATACAGGCGTTGGCATCCCAAAGGAGGAACAGGCGCTTGTCTTTGAACCGTTCCGCCAGTTGAGCTCCTCTGTCACGCGTGATAACCGCGGTGTGGGTTTGGGATTATCCATCACAAAGCAACTTGTGGATTTGATGCACGGCCGGATCGTGCTCGAAAGCGAACCCGGCAGAGGCTCCACATTCTTCATACTACTTCCAATCACGCAGGCGGGATAAAGGCCATGAAAAAACCATTTGCACTCATTATCGAAGATGACCCCAAACTCAATGAGATCGTCTCCATCACGTTACAGGCAGATTTTGAACTCGAGACCTGCACAGATGGAGATACAGCGCTGGAATGTC
>DATIUT010000196.1:0-21266 GCA_035466615.1 Anaerolineales bacterium
TGGATATTCGCCGGTCAAGTTCCTGACCTGCACTTGCAAGGCCCTTATATCTTTGTGTCTTCGCTGTGAATTTTCCCAAGTCCGGGAGGGAATTTTCATGCATGTAGAGGAAAAACAGGCCAATGACGAAAGTTGTGGTCATCAGTAGAAGCTGGTTTGGAGAAATGAGTGGCCTTTTGATTTTGACATGGTCCCTGATGACCAGCGCCGTGTAGACCAAACTTAATCCAAATGGGAACAACCAGACTGCCCTCTCGAGCATATAGGCAGACAGAAAATAACCGATGACCCATCCCGTGAACGGGAGCCATGCAAGAGTGCTCAGTAGAAAACACGCCAGCACGAATTGAGCGACGGTATTCTTCCCTGCCTGTCCTAAGGCAAATAGCGATGCCAGAATCGGGAAAACAAGCCAGCCTCTTGTCAGGATTGGCAAGGATATGGGAATACTGTCTGCGTAAGGGACTTTCATATCCAATATCGCGGGATTGAATCCATAGAATAGAGTATCTCCCCACCTTTTGGTCATGTTTTCAATGCCTCTCTGGTCAAGAACGTCTTGGGAAGTGTATGGGATTTTTGCCTGTGCAGGTGTATTTGCAAACCGAAGGGCAATTTGTGGCAGTAGAATTACAAGGAGAATGATTGCTGCGAGAATCTTGTTTGACATACTCACGCTCTTCCAGTTGAAAAGGATAAGTACGCTGCCGATAAAGACTGAATATGCCAAAATGACCGGGTGCATGAAAGTTAGACTTAAGCCTGTGAGAAGGAAAATGATCCAATTGCTCTTTGTCGGTTGCTTCAGAATCCTGATTAGGCTCTGAAAAAAGACAGGCACCATGATAAATGCCGCGGTTGCCTTGTCTGTGTTCAATTGTTTAAAAAAAGGCGCGCCAGGATGCAGGTATTCTGACAATAATAAGAGGAATGCCAGTTGCAAAATTGACGAGGCACTTGCCGCCCGGGGGGAAAATGTCAGTGTGCGGGCCAGTTCATACCAGCTTAGAACCGCTAGTATCACAAGAAACGGTTCGTAATATCCGCCGAGCAGTAATATTCCCGGTACTTTGCTGATATCGGCGAGAAGGGCCTGTGCGAAGGGGGCGCTCATAATCCAGAATCGAGGATGTACAAGTTCTGGCACACCAAATATGATGTCCTTAAAACTCAGGCCGGTCGAATTCTGCAAATTCGTAACATAGGCAAGATAGGTTAAATCATCGTCCCCCAGAACACGTTGAATGACAACCAGGCAGACAACAGCAGAGACCAGAAACAGCAATAATACTGGCAGGGTCTGATTTGTCTCTTTTAACCGAAAACTTGTCTTGATTCCACTCCGGATTTTGCGCATTAAATATGCGAGTGTATGAATTAAACCTATCAAGACCATAAGAAACTTTACTGTCTCGAACGATAAGTGGATGAATCGCCCCATTGTACCCAGCAAAGCAAATAGAAGATGTGAAATCACAAACCCAAAAGTGATATGGCTGAAAGTAAAATCAGATTGTTCCACCAACCAACCATAAACACATAGCCCAGAAATGACAAAAAGACTTAATCCAACTCCCAATCGGAGCCAGATCAGAGAATGAAAGTATATCTGCCACGGCCAGTACCATAGGAAAAACCAGGCAAAGGTAACGAGAACAGCGCTGAATAAGGGTTTCAGTGAATTTGAAGCTCTTGTCAACAATCTGGAAATTAAATTCATCACTCACCGTATTGTTTTGCGTTTGTGACTACAACTGCTGTGAGAGTGGGTTCTTGGGGACAGATCTCAGGTCAATTTCAATTGCAGCGATGATAAATTGAATCCCAAGAATGACCGACAATGTCGGGAGCATTACCGTTCCGGTGGGGGCTGAGATCTTCATCTTTGAGTATTGTACCCATTTGCTGATGCCAAAGGTCAAGCCAAATAAAAGAAGAGGGAACCCTGCAAGCATATAGATGGATGCCATTGAAAAATCATAGATCAAGTTCTTTAATATCAAACGACGAAACAGGGTTTTCAGTAATTTTGCTGAAAATTCGATTATCGACCGGCGAATGGACAGGTTCGACATTTCGCTCCCGTAACGGGCAGGCATCGGAACGTCCTTTATGACGGCTCCGAGCAGATATAGATTGGCAAGCATGGATGTTTCAAAGAAGTAGGTCTTGTCTATTCGATCAAGAGGCAGTTGGGCGAGCACCTTCCCATGTATCGCGACAAATCCATTTGTCGGATCAAAAAGATTCCAATACCCTGTTGCGGCCTTTGTCAGGAAACCAAGAACCATATTGCCAATACGGCGAATCGGTGGCATTTTTTGGAGCGCCTGAAAATCTCTAAATCGATTTCCTTTGGTATAGTCTGCCTGTCTATGCAGAATTGGCATCAGTAATTCTGGGAGGTGATTGGTATCCATTTGCCCATCGCCATCAATTTTTACGACGATATCGGCTTTGAGTTCGAGAGCCTTTCGAAATCCGGAAACCATGGCGCCCCCGACTCCCAGATTTTTATCATGCCTGATCAGAAGAATTCGCCTGTCCTTTGGAGCGGCCCTTGCCACGATTTCGGCAGTCCTGTCCGGAGACGCATCATCAACGAAAATGATGTGTTTCAGATAACGCGGCAGGTTCGCGATCACCATGCCAATCTCCGCTTCGACGCGATAACATGGAACAATGGCGATGATGTTGCTGTTGGTGATTTCCTTGTTTGCGGGATTCATATCGTATCTGATCTGATTGAAAAACCAATTATGGATTCAGTTCATTCCAAAATTTTTTTATACCAACAAGGCATCCGTATCGAAAAATGATATCGTCTTCCAGCGGCTTTCCATTTTCGAATAAAACTCCCAAAGGATATTCTGGCTTTATGGAATAGGCCAGGAGAGGACCGTCAGTTGACGAACTGCCTGTTCCGCGTATGGTGAGAGCATACACCTTCCCGGCAGAATGCTGGTCCGGCTTAAAGTCAATCCCATACCACGCATCTTCCGGTAAATTCAGGTTATTAACCACTTGATGCGCAAGTATCGAATTTTCCTTTGTATCGCTTAGTGTAAACTCTGTTTTCCCTCCCGCCGCACTCCCGGGAGAGTTAACACGGACTTGGATTTCGGTCATTCCATTGCAGACTGGAACGATCTCCTGTATTAGAACCATGCCCTCCGAAACCGGAGGTGATGAAACGGTCAATGGGGAAAAATTCTTATAAAATGGTTGATAGCAGGTTTCCATTTTATAGTACGCTGATCCACATGTGACATGGTAGGTTAAGATCAGGCCGCCTGTGAAGGTTATTACAGCCGCCAGAGAAAATAGGCTCACGGAAAAAAAACTGGGTTGGAACCTGTTGATAGATGGAATGCCATGAAGAGCTAGAAATAGAAGGGGGGCAATGGGTATGTAATAACGCCCCTGTATACCGTAAGCAAACCCTTCTCCCACTGCTGTATAGGTTAAGTATAGTGACAGTAACGTGGCCATGTAACAAAGGAAAAATACAAGCAGCAGACTCAGCCTTGCTTTACGGCTTGGCATGTAGTCATCCTTGAGAAAAAGCGCCACGAATATGCCAATGACAAAAAATATGTAAGTTAATATTGGAACACTGCCATAATCATAGCCATATACGCCAATCCATTGTTTCAGGTATGTAGGGCCATAGATTCGCAGGTCGTTAAGAATTACTTTAGGAAACGCAAGAGGATTGGACAGGATATATTTCAATTGTTCCGTTGCATTGACGTTTCCAGTTGACTCGAAGCCCGGATTTGGACTGATCAAATTCCATCCCATAACTTCAATTCCAAACAAGATGAGCGTGCACAGAATCAATAATGAATACAGGATTCTTTTTGAATACTTTGATGGCGGGATGAGTAGAAAAGGTAAAAGAATAAAAGGATATATGTTTGGTTTCGAAAGAAACAGTATAGAAACCAGAATAAGTAATTCTCCCACTTCTTTCAGTCTGATTGAATTTTTATCGGCTATATGGAGAGTTCCACCAATGAACAACAACCCTATTCCATTGGTTATGGTATCTGTATTAATCGTAGATGCTTGGTAAATAGCCATGGGCGCGATTGCTAACGCTGTAAAAAGCCATTTCCCAAATGGAATGAGACGAATTGCCAGCCATGCCAAAAAAATGTATGTCAATAAGCCGGCAAAACGGGTCATATAGTATGTTGACATGGCCGATAGATTGAACCTCCCCGCGCTATAGCGTAAGGCAACCGCTTGAGGCAGTAACAAGGGGGGTGCGTAGCGAGAACGGGAGTTGATTGGACGGTAGTAATAACCATGGTCATACAATTTTAACTTGCCATATTTTCTCCAATAGTCAAAACCCACCGACTCAACCAGTGGTTGTTTTCTGTATGACAGTTCGAAGTAGATGTTTGGGAATTTTGCTTCACGCCAGTTCTGTTCTTCCGGAAGCATTTTTAAATTGGACAACTGCCAGACGCGAAACAAATGTTGGTCTTCGTCGTAGCCCGCTCCTAAAGGTGTCATCACAATCATGATGCTCCCGAAAATGAGCAGAACGGCCATTAAAAAGATTTCCAACTTTGATATCTTTATTCTTTCGCCTGATCCGCTCATTGAATGGCAATCTCCTCTCGGATATTTTCCCATTATAATTTAGGTGGCATATTCTGATGTATGAATCCGGCCAACATGAATAATCTTCCTGCAAAATATCCCAAAATGACCATAATTACCCCATCTCTAAACCAGGGGCAATTCATTGACGCAACAATCCGTTCCGTTATTTCGCAGGAGTACCCAAATCTGGAATATATAATCATGGACGGCGGTTCATCTGACAACACTTTGGCCATACTCCATTCTTATTCCGATCGCGTGAAATGGGTTAGTGAAAAGGATGAAGGTCAGACCAATGCCATTAATAAAGGATTGTACATGGCCAGTGGGGAAGTTCTGGCTTATCTCAATGCCGATGACTTACTTTTGCCGGGAACATTGATAAAAGTCGCCCAAAAATTTATGGAAAACCCTGGTGCAGTGTGGATCACCGGCAAGTGCCGCATTATTAACGAGAATGACCGGGAGGTTCGCGGGCTGATTACAGCATATAAGAATCTATACCTGTGTATGCATCATCGCTCATTGCTTTTGATCACAGATTATATTTCGCAACCTGCAACTTTCTGGCGGGCAGATGTTTTCAGGGACCTTGGCCCTTTGGATGAGAGTTTACACTATGCCATGGATTATGAATATTGGTTGAGACTGAATGCTAAATTTCCGCTTGTGATCATTCCTGAATATCTCGCGGCTTTTCGGGTCCATTCGCAATCGAAAAATACCAATGTGGGCCACAGGAACATTTATATCGATGAGGAAAGAGTTGTTGTTCATCGATATACAAAATCGAGATTTCTACAAGTCCTTCATGACCTTCATAGATGGTTTATGACAACAATATACTCGATCATCAATAAAGATTGAGTATGGCACGGGCATGGACGATTCGCTCGGCCTTCTATCATTTGTATGTGGCTTACAATGAATAACTCCCGCCCGGCTTCAGAACGACAGCCCTCGTCTTTGTTTCCTTGTGTATACGTTCCGCCCAGGCGTTTGCATCCTGTGCAAGCAGATCCCATGTGTTGTAGTGGATGGGTATGACAACTTTGGGCTCTAACATCTTGACTGCGCGCAACGCGTCATCTGGTCCCATGGTGTAGTTATCGCCAATGGGAATGACAGCCAGATCCAGAACTTCTTCGCCGATCAACTTCATATCCCCGAACAGACCGGTATCCTGCGCGAGATAAATCTTCTTCCCATCGTTCGTTGTTAGGAGGAAGCCTGCCGGGTTGCCGCCGTTCGAGCCATCCGGCAATGCGGAGCCATGCAGGGCAAGTGTCAATTTGAGATAACCGAATGGATGTTTGTGCCCTCCACCGAGGTGCTGGCCGTGGGTTTTTTGAAGCCCTTTCCCTTCGAACCAACTGGCGATCTCGAAGTTGCTGATGACGGTCGCGCCCGTGCGCTTTGCAATGGAGACTGTATCTCCCACGTGGTCGCCGTGTCCGTGGCTGACAAGGATGAAATCTGTCTCAACAGCTTCGGAGGCGATGGGAGCCGCAGGATTCCCGTTGAAGAATGGATCAATGATAAGCCTGTATCCGCCTGTTTCCAGTCCGAGTGTGGCATGTCCGTACCACGTGATTTTGGTTGCCATATAAGCCTCCTCTTCAAGATATGTTGAGCACAACAACGCCATCCCACTTGCAAGTATAGACGGAATCAAACAGGAGTCAAATGCTGTTGGCAAGTCGGGCGAAAAATCCTATAATACAACAAATCATTTCAGGAGTACTTATGAAACCCACCTTACGCCAACGCCTTCGCTATCATTTCGATAATTTGATGTCGCGCGGCATACCCGCCATGATCGGGATGTTGTTCGTGCTCTCGCTTGCTGTTGTCCTGATCGCGGGCGCGGTCATTGCGCTGGCCGGGTTTACACAGGATGGCGGCGATGCCCTGCCGTTCGCCGAAGCCGTATGGGAAAGCCTGATGCGCACGCTCGATTCAGGCACGATGGGTGGTGACGAAGGTACAGGGTACCGCGCGGTCATGTTGTTCGTCACTCTCGGCGGCATCTTCATTGTCAGTGCATTGATCGGTGTGTTGAACAACGCCATCGAAGGTCAGATGGAACGACTGCGCAAGGGACGCTCACTCGTGCTCGAATCGAATCATACGCTTGTCCTGGGATGGTCGGCGCAGACCTTTACGGTCCTCGATGAGTTGATGATCGCGAACGAGAACCAAGCCAGGGCGCGTATCGTCATTCTGGCGGATAAGGATAAGGTGGAGATGGAGGATGAAATACGCGACCGGGTCGAAGTCCGAGGGAAGACGCGCATCATCTGTCGAAGCGGGAGTCCCATCGACCCGAACGATCTCGAGATCGTGAGTCCGCATAACGCGAAATCCATCATCGTCCTGCCGCCCGAAAATAACGATCCCGATACCGATGTCATCAAGACCGTGCTGGCAATCACCAACAACCCAAACCGCCACGAAAAACCCTATCACATCGTCACGCAGATACGCAAATCAGAGAACCTCAGCCTCATCAGGATCATCGGTGAAAGAGACAATGTGCAGACCGTATTTACCGAGGAGATCATTGCACGCGTTGTTGCACAAACTTCGCGTCAATCGGGGCTTTCGGTCGTATACACCGAGTTAATGAACTTCGACGGCGGCGAGATCTATTTCAAGAACGAACCTGCGCTGGCGGGCAAAACTTTTGGCGAAGCCCTGCTCATGTATGAAGACTCCTGTGTGTTGGGCATTCGCAAGATGAATGAGGAAATCCTCCTCAACCCGCGCATGGACCTGCAGATCGAAAGCGGCGACCGGGTCATTGCCCTCTCTGCGGATGACGACACGATTCGTCTCTCAAACCTCAATCTGATCCCCGTCAATGAACAGGTCATACGCTCGAGCCGCAAGGCACAAAAACCCCAGCCAGAGAAATGCCTCATCCTTGGCTGGAACCGAAGCGGCGCGATCATCGTGCGCGAATTGGACCACTACGTCCCCGGGGGGTCGTTGATAACCATCGTTGCTGATATCGATGGGATCGAAAAACAACTCAAGGCACAGGGCGTCAAACTGGTGAACCAAAAACTGGATGTGCAGGATGGCGACACCGCCGACCGATCCCTGCTGAACAACCTGAAGGTGGGGGATTACAACCACATCATTGTTCTGGCCTACAGCACCCTCGAACCGCAGGAGGCCGATGCGAAGACTCTCGTCACGCTCCTGCACCTGCGCGACATGGCGGGACGCGATGCAAAGGCATTCTCCATCGTCAGTGAGATGCTCGACATCCGCAACCGCGAACTTGCCGAAGTCACCCAGGTGGACGATTTCATCGTTAGCGAACACCTCATCAGTTTGATGCTGGCGCAACTCTCCGAGAGTCCCGACCTGTACGATGTGTTCGAGGACATCTTCGACCCCGAAGGCTCGGAGATCTATCTCAAGCCCGTCAGCGACTACGTGGAAACCGGGACACCGGTCAATTTTTATACGGTCGTTGAAGCGGCACGCCGACGCGGTGAGACCGCCATTGGCTATCGCCTGATTTCCGAATCAAAGGATGCGAACAAGGCCTACGGCATTCACACCAACCCCAAGAAATCACATGAAGTGACATTTGCACCCGAAGATAAAGTGGTCGTGATCGCCGAGGAATAAATCATAACGCGGTAATTTCAATTCCAAAGTTCTTTAACGTTTCGTGAACGATTCTTGCATTATCCGCCGCGTGCGGATGGTCCCCGTGCAGGCACAAGGTATCCACCTTCATGCGCCTGCCTCTGAAATCAATTCCCTGCTTCACAAGTTCAATTGCATGGCGTGCGATCTCATCAGGCGACTCGATGATCGCATGAGGCTCCTTGCGTGAGACCAGTGTTCCATCGGGATTGTAGTTGCGGTCGGGGAATCCCTCGTTCGCGACTTTCAACCCGGCTTCAATTCCCGCTTCAACCAATCCTGAACCCGCCAGCCCCACCAGGACCAAGTCCACGCTGAATCTTTTTACCGCGCGCGCGATGGCATTTGCCAAAATACGATCTTTTGCGGCTTGGTTGTACAGCGCGCCATGCGGTTTGACGTGATGCAACTCCATGCCTTCCGCTTTTGCGATCGCGGCTAAAACACCCGCCTGATGAAGGATCAATGCCTCCACTTCCTCGGGCGGCACTGACATCTCGTTCCGACCGAACCCATCTACATCCCTCCAGCTTGGGTGCGCGCCAACAACCACAACATATCGCTTTGCCAATCGGACAGTTTCACGCATACTGTTTTCATCCCCTGCGTGGTATCCGCAGGCAATGTTGGCGGATGTGATGTACGGCATGATGTCTTCATCATTGCCGATCTTCTCGCCCATGTCACAGTTGAGGTCGATTTTCATGATGTCAATTGCTCCTTGGTGGTCGAGTGCCGCCAAGCGGCGCATCGAGACCACCCATAGGCAGAGTTGCTTTTGTTATTTGCTGGTCTCGATACGGGCTTTGCCCTACTCGACCAGCAGAACATGATCATTCTTCCATAATCCTCTCGAACCCTCCCATCAACTCACGATACTTTTTCTGCGCCTTTGCAACCGTCGTCTTCCGAAAGCGGACCTTGCTTTTGTTCGGCATACACTGTACAAGGAGGGGAAGGTCTGCGCTGACGACGGTTCCAATTTTGGGATAGCCACCTGTGGTTGGAGAATCCGCCATCATCACAATGGGCTGTCCACTCGATGGGACTTGGACTGCGCCCATCGCCATTCCTTCAGAGATGAGTTCGGTCTTGCCGCGGTGGCTCAATACTGCACCTTCGAGTCGATATCCCATGCGGTCGGATGTATGGCTGACAGCATATTCCTGTGACAGGAATGCCGCGATACTTTCGTCTGTGAAATAGTTTTCCTGCGGTCCCATGATGACATCGAGTGTTGGATGATGGGAATAAACCGGACGCGCATCTTCGGGCAGTGTCCGAGCGGCAAGTTCGTTCAATGGATGGGATGGGGTCCCTGATCTCAACACGTCGCCAACCTGCAATTGTCTGCCGTCGAGTCCACCAAAGGGGCCGCGAAGGTAGGTAGATCGAGAATCAAGCATCGGCGGCGTCTGAACGCCGCCCGAGATGGCGAGATATGCCCACATGTCAAAGTCCAATTTGTCGAGCCGGATCGTCCAGCCGCCACGCACATAGTACGAACTCCAAAGCGGGAAATCCCAGATGTATATGGACAAGCCATAACCAACACCCGCGACTGAGATGATGCAATCATGCAAGGCACGAAGGGCAACGTCACCTAATCCGATCTCGACAACCGCGCAATTCGAATCATTGCCAGCCAGCAGGTTCGCCGCGCGAAACGCAAAAGAATCCATCGCTCCCGAAGTTGGTACGCCGAATTTTCTCCAACCCACCCGGCCAGGGTCTTGAAGCGTTGCCAGCCCATTGACTTCGATGACTTCAAGCGACATGATCTTCAACGACGAATTTCACTTCGTCGCCCGGCGAAAATAAAAAAGGAGTTTTGGAATTGGGGTCGAACAATCGCAACGGCGTCCATCCGATCAGTTGCCACCCGCCCGGTGAAGCGATGGGATATATGCCTGTCTGCGAACCTGCGATGGCAACCGTGCCAGCAGGCACGTGCGTGCGCGGCACTTCAAGCCGCGGCATGATAAGCGGATCATCGAGTTTACCCATGTATGGGAATCCCGGCGTAAAACCCATCATGTAAACTGTGTACGTTCTTCGCATGTGGATGCGGATGACGTCTTCGACTTGCAAATGAAGGTGACGCGCAACGGATTCCAGATCGATTCCATACTCACCGCCGTATCGCACAGGGACTTCCACCTGCTTCGACTTTCGAGGCGTGATTTTCTCCACTTGAGATATTTTCTCGCGCAGAAAATTCCTGATTTGTGAAAAAGAAAGAACGAGCGGATCATACTGCACAAGCAAGGTCGCGTACGCGGGGACGGTTTCGATCATCCCCGCGAGGGGTGAAACATCCAAAAGGCCCGCAAGTGCATGGACTCTTTGATTGATAGTAATGTCCATCTCACTCCCAAACTGCACGAGAAGTGACGAATCTCCGAGTGGAACGATTTTGGGCTTGGATTGCATAGTGTTTGCTTCTTTACCTTGCAGGCATCCGATATTCTAATGGAGAAACCTTTCCAGTTCCGAATAAAAGCAGGTCAATTTGTGTTAGGATAACGGCAGGAGAAAACGAATACCCCAACTGTGACAACAGTCTTCAATTTCAATGGAATACAACTTGTCACCTTTCCCATCGTAGATACATTTGTGACCAAAAGGAGGTCAAAATGACAGGTTATTTTGTGGCTGCCGGATTGATATTGGCAGGCATCTTGTTCCTGCTTGTTCTGTCAGGAGTCCGTTTCATCCCCAACACCCGCATCGGCATTGTCGAAAAACGCTTTAGCCTGAAAGGTTCGATAAAAAGCGGTTTTATCGCGCTCAATGGCGAGGCAGGCTTTCAACCAAAGGTTTTGCGCGGTGGTTTGCATTACCTGATGCCGATCCAGTATGTTGTCCGTATGGCGCCACTGGTGACCATCCCACAAGGGAAGATCGGCTACATCTTTGCTCGTGACGGTAAACTGCTGGACGCGACCCAGACACTCGCATCCAATGCAGAGGTCGGTGACTTTCAGGATGTGGAAGGTTTTCTCAAGAACAACGGTCAACGCGGACCGCAGCGCCGCATCCTGCGCGAAGGTACATATGCCATCAACCTGATGCAGTTTATCGTGCTGACGGATGAGCGCGTCTACTCCCTGCCTCTCAGCCGGGAGGAACAGGATGTGATCAACCGCATGGCACAAGTGATTGCGGAGCGTGGCGGCTTCGTCCCTGTTATCATCAAGGATACAGACGACAAGATCGGCATTGCCACTGTCCATGACGGTCCGTCGCTGGCACAGGGCGAGATCATTGCCCCTGTCGTCGGTGATGACTCGAAGGATCCTGAAACGTATCACAACAAATTCCAGGACCCCGACAAGTTCCTGAAAGCAGGCGGTTTCCGTGGCCGTCAGTTACAAGTTTTGGTGGAAGGCACGTATTACGTCAACCGCCTGTTCGCCACTGTTGAGATGATCCAGAAGACGGTCATCGAAGTGGGCAATGTGGGTGTGGTCGTTTCTTATACTGGTGATGCCGGTGAAGACCTTTCAGGCATAGATTATCGTCACGGCGAGTTGGTGGCGCGCGGCAAACGCGGTGTATGGGAAGAGACGCTAATGCCTGGCAAATATGCGTTTAACACGTATGCCGGCAAAGTTGTTGCGGTACCCACCACCAACTTCATCCTCAAATGGATCCGCAACCAGACCGGCGCGCACAGGTTCGACGAGAACCTCAGCGAAGTTTCGCTCATCACCAAGGACGCGTTCGAACCGTCCCTGCCACTTTCGGTGGTGGTACACATTGACTATAAAAAAGCACCGCTGGTCATTCAACGCTTCGGCGATATCAAGCGCCTCGTGGAACAGACCCTCGACCCGATGGTGGCGGCATACTTCAAGAACGTCGGTCAGACACGCACCCTGATCCAGTTATTGCAGGAACGCAGCGACATTCAGCAAATTTCGAGCAAGGAGATGAAGGAAAAATTCGAGCATTACAACCTTCAACTGGAGGAAGTGCTGATCGGGACACCGTCATCCCCTGAGGGCGATGTTCAAATTGAAACCATTCTTACGCAGTTACGTTCGCGTCAAATTGCCGCCGAGCAAATTGAAACATACGACCGCCAGGAGAAAGCCGCGGTCAAGGAACGCGAACTCCGTGAAGCTGAGTCACGCACCCAAATGCAAACCGGCATGACACAGGCTGAATTGAACATCGAGATTCAATCGAACCAGGGTAAAGCGGATTACCAACGCTCCATCCAGCAGGCGGCACAGATCCGTGCGCTGGCTGAAGCGGAAGCTGAAAAGGTGGCACGCATCGGTATCGCTCAGGCTCTGGCAACGGAGGAGCAGGTCCGGGCGTATGGCGGACCGCAATTCCAGGTGACGCAGACCGTGCTCAACCGCTTCGCGGAAGCCATCCAGCAGTCCAAAGTGGATGTAGTCCCGCGCGTGGTGGTGGGCGGCGACAAGGAAAGTGGTACAAGCAGTATCATGGAAGGCTTGCTCGCCATGCTGCTCTCCGACCGCTTCGGTGCACTTGCCAACGAAGCGCAGGGAAAACGTTCGGAGGAGGCCGAGCAACTGCGGTCTGAGATCCGCAAGAGTATGACAGGTAAGACGGATAAGAAAGAATAATCCCAAAGGGCGACCCCGCAAAGGTCGCCCTTTGGTTTCCGAATAAAAGCAGGGGCTTTTACGTTAAGATATTGGCAGGAGAAAAGGAAACCCAACGGTGGCGACAGTCTTCACAGTCAATGAAACACAACTTGTGACTCAGGCACAAAACGGCGACCGGAACGCATTCAGCGAATTGGTCCGCCTCCATGCGCAGGGTGTGTTGAACGTCATCTATCGCATGTGCGGAGATATGCAACTGGCGGAAGACGCCGCGCAGGAGACCTTTATCCGAGCCTGGCAAAACATCCCCTCCTACCGCCCGCAGGCGTCGCTCCGCAACTGGCTGTACCGCATTGCCGTCAACGCCGGGATGGACATGCTCCGCAAGGAGAAACGCATCCTGCCTGACGATATCGAGGATCTGCATCTGACGGATGGGCGCCCCGGACTCGAGTCTCTTGTATCACAGCAGGAAAGGACAATATTGGTACAGAAAGCGATCCTGTCCCTGCCAGAAGCAAGCCGGGCTGTGTTGGTGCTGAGAGAATATGAAGGTCTTTCCTATCAGGAGATCTCCTCGACCCTGGATATACCGGTTGGAACTGTGATGTCACGTTTGAATTATGCGAGAAATTTATTGAAAGCAAAACTGCAACCGCAATTGTCTTTACTGGAGGTTGAACATGTCTAACCACGTCACTGAATGGTTGAATGCCTATCTCGATGGCGAGTTGAAAGGCGGAAGGCTTCACCAGGTGGAAGAGCATCTCGCTGAATGTGAAGCCTGCCAGACAGAGTTGGAATCATTACAAGGCTTATCAAACCTGTTGCAGGAAGTCCCAGCGGCGGAGTTCCCGTCAGCGGAGCGGTTCGTGACTCAGGTCAACCTGCTTCTGCCCCAAAAGCGGACCGCGCCGTCCCGGCCTCAACTCTTCGAGATCGGCTGGTGGATGATCCCGGTCAGCTTGATTGCCGTGTGGGTCTTTATCAGCACAGCCGTCCTGCTAAGCAAAGTGGTCTCTGCCGCAGATAACTTTGGATTGCTGGATGACACGACCTCCGCATGGATCTCAAGTTCATCCGAAACGGCGGATGTGACGACAACATTGGGTCGGGTCGGTGTGTTGAGCGGTGACAGCCTGCAATGGGCTGAAAGGTCCGAGAGTTATACAAGGAACCTGTTCCCGCAGATCGTATGGCAGGTTGCAGTTGCGCTGTTGTACATCGTATGGCTGGCAGTCTGGTGGGCGCGCCGCACGCGTCAGGAGCAGGTACCGCTCCTCGAAGGCTGAGACAGGCCCACAGTCAGAAAAGAATCGAACGAGAAAGTTAGTCAACAAGGAGAACTAGAATGGATCCCGTCAAAATCTTAAAACGTGCATGGCACATCCTTTGGAGTTATCGTGCTCTCTGGGTATTTGGCCTGATACTGGCGCTGGCTGCCGGGAGCGCATCCAGCCAGGGTTCGAACAATAGCAATTACCAATATAACCGGAATGATACCCCGCAAGTGAACATGACTCCGGAAGATGTGAAGGAAGGCTTCAAAGAATTCCAACGTGAAATAACCCAACTCTTCGAAGAGGGCATTCCCGAAGAGGGAATCACCGGCGAGGCATTGACAGCTTTCCTGTGGGTGATCGGTGGTTTCGTCCTGTTCATGATGGTTTTGGGAATCGTGATGGCAGTCGCCCGTTATGTCTCTGAGACCGCGGTCATCCGCATGGTGGATGAATACGAAGCCAGCGGCACCCAAATGACTGTTCGTCAGGGTTTCCGCATCGGCTGGTCCAGATCAGCGTGGCGCTTATTCCTGATCAACCTGATCGTGAATCTTCCAGGCATCGCCCTGATGCTGGTGCTGCTCTCCATCGGTGTCGGCTTTTACTTTGCGATCGTCAACGGAACTGCGGATTTCACAGCACTCAGCGTGGTGTCCACACTGGTACTGGCCTTCCTCGCCATCTTCGTGGTGGTGATCCTATCCATTGTGTTGCGCCTGTTGCGTCACTTCTTCTGGCGGATCAGTGTGCTGGAGGATGCAGGTGTCGGCGAATCATTACGGCGCGGATTTGCGTTCGTGCTCGAGAACTGGAAGAGCGTTGGCTTGATGTGGCTTGTGATGATCGGTCTGGGGATCGTCTGGGCGATTGCTTCCATCCTCCTGATCATCATCACCATCCCGCTTGTGATCGTGACAGTGGTTATTGCAGTACTCATAGCCGCCCTTCCGTTCCTGCTGTTCGTTGGCATCTTCAGTACCTTCCTCGCTGGCTGGCTCCCGTGGGTTGCAGGCTTCCTCTTTGTGGCGCCCCTGTTCTTCACGCTAGCCTTCTCGCCCTGGTTGCTGCTCGGCAGTTGGCAGGCAGTATACACATCCACCGTCTGGACGTTGACCTATCGCGAGATAAAAGCACTACCCAACGGCAAAGTGGAAGTGCAGGAAATTCCCGCCGCAAGCTAAATTCGACAAGACCCCGTTTTCGCGGGGTCTTATGTTTTAACGTTCGAAGATGGAAATGCTTTCGATGTGAAACGTCTGCGGGAACAGATCGAACGGCGTGACCTCCTTAAGACGATATCCCCCGTTGATCAATCTGGCCGTGTCTCGTGCCAGCGTTGACGGGTCACATGAGACATATGCCATCAGACTCGGACTCAACTTCAGAATCCCGTCCACTACAGCCTTATCCAAGCCCGCGCGCGGCGGGTCAACCAGGACGATATCCGGCTTCGCTTCGAGATGCAGGATCACATCCTCGGCATTTCCCTCATAAAGTTCCACGTTATCGAACTCATCCAAATTGATAGCGAAATCCTCACACGATGACTCCGATGATTCGATCCCGATCACCATTTTGCATTTGGGCGCGAGAAAAGCGCTGAACAACCCGACTCCGCAGTAGACATCAAGAAGAATGGTAGACAGGGATACAGGTAGACAGGTAAGCAGGTGTTCAACCATCTTCCCCGCCATGACCGTGTTCACCTGAAAGAATGACGCGGCAGAGACTTTAAAATCACGGTCGAGCACGCTCATGACGATATGGTCACTGCCCGCGATGACAACTGTGTTCTCTTTATAAACATGCGCTACTGAAACCCCAGCTTCGATCTCAAGTTCAGGCGGCTCCGGGGATTCGGATTCAAGCACGAGCATCAGGTCATCGTCAACGCCAACACGAAGGGACACGCGCTCGACATTGGTCCCGGGTTCAAATTCGAGTTGAGGCCAAAGATCGTTGATGGAGGGTTCGGGGAGGTGGCATTCCTTGATTGGAATCACCTTGTTTGAATTGGGCGCTTGAAATCCCAATTTGCCGATATTATCCAAAGAGAATTGCACATGATTGCGGTAATTCCAAGGGGAGGGACACGCAACCATCGGCTTGACGGGTGGATTCTCGATCTTGCCGATGCGCTTGAGCTGGTCAATCAAAATATCCGTTTTGGCTGGGAGTTGTTTTTCGTAGGGGAGGTTCTGGTAATGACATCCGCCGCATTCGCCGAAGTGTTTGCATTTCGCTTCAATTCGGTCTGGAGAAGGTTCAAGGATTGCAGCGATCTCTCCGCGGGCGAAATTCTTCTTCTCCTCCACCAATCTCACACGGACTCTTTCCCCCGGCAACCCAAACGGGACGAAGACCGCTCGCTGATCGGGTAAACGCCCCATTGCATCGCCGCCGTAGGTCGGTTTTTCGAGTTGAATGTCGAAGGTTTCAGGTTTTGAATTCATGTGTGTTGATTATAAATAAAAAAGAGCTTGATGGAACAACTTCACCAAGCTCCGACGTTTGACTTTCGACGTTCGACTATTTTTTCAAATACTCTTCCATCGCGGCGAGCAATTTCTCGATGTCCGCCATCTGGATCTCGCCCATGTGTGCGATACGGAAGGTCGTCTCTTTGATCTGTCCATATCCGCCTGCGATACGCATTTCACGTTGCTTGAGGAAGGCGTTCAAGTCTGAGACGTTGATACCGCGTTCGTTCCTGATCGTTGTGACCGTCTGTGAGCGGTAACCTTCCGGGGCATACATCGAAAGGTCGTGTGCATCTGCCCAGTCCTGTACGCGCTTTGCCATCGCGGAGTGACGCGCAAAGCGGTTGTCGAGTCCTTCGGCAAGGATGCGGTCGAGTTGGAAGTCGAGCGCAAAGATCAGGGACATGGCCGGGGTCGCGGGGGAGGAATCCTTCAGGCGATGCTTCTCCATGCGGACGAGGTCAAAGTACCAGCCGCGGTTCTCCACGGATTTGGCTTTTTCCATGGCGCGGTCAGACACTGCTCCAAGCGCCAGCCCCGGAGGCAGCGCAAGACATTTCTGCGAGGAGGTAAGGACCATATCGAGCCCCCACGCGTCCATTTCTATTTTGGCGCCGCCCAATGAAGAAACCGCATCAACAAAAATCAAGGTGTCGGGCGATACGGTGCGGACTGCCTCTGCGATTTCTTTAACAGGATTCTGCATCCCTGTGGAGGTTTCGTTGTGGACAACGGTCAGGGCTTCGAATCCGCCCTTTCGGACGGTATCAGCTATCCGTTCGGGAGAGGCGGGCATGTCCCATTCGAAGGAAAGTTTTTCCGCGTCCTTTCCATTCGATACAGCGACCTCATACCAACGATCTGCAAACGCGCCGTTGACAACCGAAAGCACGCGCTTGTTGACGAAGTTGCGAATGGCGGCTTCCTGAAGCCCCGTGCCGGAGGATGCGGTAAGGAATACACGATATTGTGTGTAAAAGAGTTGCTGTGCCTTTTCAGAGGCGCGGCGATAGATGGCTTCGAATTCCCTGCTTCGATGGGGAAGCATCGGCGCGGCTTGCGCCTGCAGGACTTCGTCAGCGACATCCACTGGACCGGGAACGAACATACGGGGCATAAAGTCTCCATTTTTTAGGGGCGTGACATATCGTACCCCTACACGTTATTTCAAAAAGAATGAAATAACGATCAACAGGACAATGAAGAATCCAGCGAGTGTTCCGATGCGAGCCAGATCCTTTTTGACATAAGTGTAATCGGGATTGAACTCACTGCGGCCCGGTGTTACGGTCACGCCCGCTGTGGTCTTTCGTTTATTGTTCTTTGCCATTCTGTTTTTACTCCTCGTTTTTGCTGGTTTCGATACCTTCGTACCCCGCCAGCGGATTTGTTGATGGGTGTATTAATTTTGCAAACGCGCAAAAACAACAATGCGCTGTTTGTTTACAAGATACGGATAACACGAGATCAGGGTTATGGTCGGGTTGCCTGTGGATGCCATCACTTCCACGGCAGTCGGCTCGACGATGACAGTGCGGTCAACCACATAGACGTATTGCCTCTGTTGTGTGTACACGATCACCTGATCGCCCGGCGCAAGCCGGTCGAGATATCGGAAGATCTCTCCATACACATCGTTGTGCGCCGAAAGGACCACGTTGCCATTTTGTCCGGGGTTCGCAGAGCCGATGTTTTGTCCAACGCCCTTCTTCAACTGTTCCCAGCCATCGCCCTGCACAATCGGAGCGTCCACGTTGAGCGCGGGGATCTGCAGTCGTATTGCCTGATCGGGGGCGGGCGTGGGTATTGCAATGCTCGCCAGCGACTGAACCATCGGCCGCAGATGTTCGGGTATTTCCGCATCGTTCGGGCGGGTATTTCCCTGCGCATCAGGCGGCGTATGTCCCGATGGAAGAACGACCGCCATTACCAGCGGGGTTGGCGTGAAGGTTTCCTGGATCAGAGCGGATGCCACCTCTTCATTCAGGTCGCGCAGGATGCCGAACCCGCTGATGAGGACTCCGACGAGTCCAACCACGGCAAGGACTTCCACTGCCAAAAGGATCCGGTCCATCACCCGCCGGCGCGTCGAAACCTGGACCTGAGGCTGGTCGCTGGACCCCTCGAGCGTATCCACCACCGGAGCAATGGACTCGGGTTCCACATCCACAACACGGCCAGTCCTTCTGAAATGCTCCAGTCGTTCACGACGCGCGCCGCGCCGTTTCTCGATCAGTAAACGGCGTAACTCTTCCACAGAAAGTTCTTCAGGCGCTTTTCTTCGAGCCATAGCGATGGGATTATACCGCAAGGGATTGCCAATTCCACTCTCCCTCGTTATAATACAAATCCTTCGGGCGGGTAGCTCAGTTGGTTAGAGCACTGCTTTGACATAGCAGAGGTCGTAGGTTCGAGCCCTATCTCGCCCACAAATCAACTGGTAGCTTGCAGCATTTAGCTATTAGCCAAAAAACGCGATGACCGAGACGAGTACGTGGCCAAGTCCCTGACAGGGAGAAGAGATCAGTGATTGAGAATCTCTTCCAGGGAAAATCACAGAAAACCACTCGCGAGCGTGAGACAGAAAGCTTGCAGCGTTTAGCTGTCAGCAAGTAAGTTGAACGGGTGGCTCCGTTAGAGGCTGAACGAGATGTTTCGGGCAAAGAGGAGATCCCTTACTCTGCTTGGGACAAGTCGGGTGGAACCGCGTGAATCATATTCTCGCCCCGTGTTCGGGCGAGAATATTTGTTTGTAAGGAGGTCGCTATGACTACCATCACTCGTCAGCGACTCGGAGGTTGGACATAACATGTTATGTCCCTACCGCCTCTTCGGGTCGCGAAAAGTCCATTTGGCGGTAGCAACCATAAGTCAAGAAAGGAAGCGAAAATGTCGCAACAAATTCAGGAAAAATACGAAGAGTCTCATCTTTATAAGATCCGCCACTCAACGGCGCATGTCATGGCGCAGGCAGTGGTTGAAATGTTCCCGGAGGCAAAGTACACGATCGGCCCCCCGGTGGAGAGTGGTTTCTATTATGACTTCGACCTGCCGCGCAATCTCACGCCCGAGGATTTGGAAGCCATCGAAAAACGGATGAGGCAGATCGTGCAGGGAAAGCATGAATTTAAAAAGAAGGTTCTCTCCGCGGAGGAGGCGAAGAAGATCTTTGCCGACCAGCCTTATAAATTGGAGTTGATCGAGGGACTCGAAAAAGGCGGTTTGGACGAATACGGCAATCCGCTCAAAGAGAAACCCGAGATCTCGATCTACCAACATGATTCGTTCACAGACCTGTGCCGCGGGCCTCATGTGGAAAATACGAAAGAGATCAAACAGGATGCCTTCAAACTGATGAACATTGCAGGCGCGTATTGGCGCGGCGATGAGAACAACAAAATGCTCCAGCGCATTTATGGCACGGCGTGGGAGAACAGGGACCAGTTGAAGGAATATCTCCATCAACTGGAGGAGGCCAAGAAACGCGACCATCGCAAACTGGGCAAGGAGTTGGAAATCTTTGTCTTCGACGATGAGGTTGGTCCTGGCCTGCCATTATGGCTGCCAAACGGCGGTGTGATGATCGAGGAGTTGGAAAAACTCGCCAAAGAGATGGAAGAAAAAGCCGGGTACGTGCGCGTTTCTACGCCGAGTGTCTCCAAGGAAGATCTCTTCATACACTCGGGTCACCTGCCCTATTATGCCGAGTCCATGTATCCGGCGATGGAACTGGAAGGCGTGAAGTATTATGTCAAGCCGATGAACTGCCCGATGCACCATAAGATCTTTGGCTCGAAGGGTCGGTCCTATCGCGATCTGCCGCTCCGCCTTGCGGAATACGGTGCGCTTTATCGATACGAAAAATCGGGTGAACTTTTTGGGTTGATGCGTGTCCGCTCCATGAAGATGAACGATGCTCACATATACGTTACAGAAGACCAGTTCGAGAAGGAATTCCTGGCTGTCGTCGACCTCTATTTAAAATACTTTGAGTTGTTCGGCGTCGAGAAATATGTCATGCGTTTGAGCCTGCACAGCAAGGCCGGGCTTGGCAAGAAATACGTGGACAACGAGCGTCTGTGGCTCAAAACGGAAGATATGGTCCGGCGGGCCATGAATAATGGCGGCATACCGTTCGTGGAAGCCGAGGATGAGGCCGCGTTCTACGGCCCCAAAATCGACGTGCAAATCTGGAGCGTGATCGGACGCGAGTTTTCGCTTGCCACGAATCAAGTGGACTTTGCACAGCCCGCGCGCTTCGATTTGAAATTCACGAATAAGGAAGGCAATGATGAGATGCCGCTTTGCATCCACCGCGCGCCCCTGTCCACGCACGAGCGCATGATCGGCTTCCTGCTCGAGCACTACGGAGGCAACTTCCCGGTGTGGCTGTCTCCGGAGCAGGTACGCGTCATTTCCATTACGGATACTCAGAATGAGTATGCGGAAAATATCGCAAAACAACTCCGTGAACAAGGAATCCGTGCGCAGGCCGACCTGTCGTCACAACGCATGAATGCCAAGATCCGACAGGCACAGTTGATGAAGGTGCCGTATATGATCGTGGTCGGTGACAATGAGATGCAAGCCGGGCAGGTGTCTCTTCGAGTGCGGGATGGCAGCCAGCAGAA
>DATIUT010000197.1:0-4673 GCA_035466615.1 Anaerolineales bacterium
AAGACGAAACAAAAGCCTTTCTATTTCTTGCAACCATCATGCCCGATGGCTCGCCACAAGTCACGCCCATTTGGTTCAACACCGACGGCGAATACATCTTCATCAACTCCAACGAAGGGCGCATAAAAGACAAAAATATGAAAGCGCGCCCCAAAGTGGCAATGGTCATTCAGGACCCATCCACGCCCTATCGCTATCTCCAGATCCGCGGCGAAGTCGTGGAATACATCAGGGAAGGCGCCGATGAGCACATCAGCCAGCTTTCGCTCAAATACGACGACAAACCCTGGACCTATCACGAAGGACAGAAGCGGATCATCTACAAGATCAAGCCGACTCACTTTGACCAGCACTAACCTGCACAATTTTTTACGGACCCGCCGCTCGATCCGCCGCTTCAAACCGGACCCGGTGCCTGATTCCGTCATAAATAACATTCTCCTCACCGCGACCTTCGCCCCCTCCGCGCACAACCGTCAACCCTGGCGATTCGCCGTAGTGACGGATTTGTCCGTCAAAACAAAACTTGCGGATGCAATGTCTGTTGAATTTGCCCGTGATCTTGAGAATGACAAATTCCCCCAAGACGAAATCAAAAAACGAACATCCCGTTCCCGCGAACGGATTCTTTCCGCGCCCGCAGTCATCCTCCTCAATCTCGATATGAGCGAAATGGACGTTTACCCTGACGCGAAAAGAAAACAAGCCGAATACCTGATGGCGGTCCAATCCGTTGCAAATGCAGGGATGCAACTGCTCCTCGCCGCGCACGCGGAAGGCCTGGGCGGGGTTTGGGTGTGCAGTCCACTTTTCGCGCCGGAAACAATTCAAAACGTTCTTGGGTTACCGAACACATGGGAACCGCAGGCGATGTTTTTTATTGGGTATCCGGATGTAATTCCAGATGTAAGCGAAAGAAAGTCGCTACAAGAGATTATGGCAGTCGAGCAGCGCGAAGCGCGTACCGAGACCACAACATAACAAGCAAATATTGAATTGTATTTGTTGGTCTCGATATGTCTCCCGTTATACTCGATACTACTCGACCAACGGAGATTATTTGAAATAGTGAAAATCGTCGCACTTGCGGGCGGGGTTGGTGGCGCAAAACTCGCCCACGGACTCGCTCAAATACTTCCTCCCGAAGACTTGACAGTCATTGTCAATACAGGCGATGACTTTGAACATTACGGCTTGTACATCTGTCCCGATCTGGATACGGTCTGCTATACATTGGCGGGGCTGGCAAATCCAGAGACAGGTTGGGGGCGGGCAGATGAAACATGGAATGCCTTTGGGAATGCATCCAAACTTGGCGGACCCAGTTGGTTCAATCTTGGCGACCAGGACCTGGGAACACATCTCGAACGGACGAGAAGGCTGAAAGCAGGCGATTCGCTCAGCCAGATCACAAAGGATTTTTGCAGGGCGTGGGGAATTGAACACACTGTCCTGCCCATGTCCGATCAGCCGGTGAGGACGATGGTGGATACCGATGAGGGCGAACTCGCATTTCAGGAATATTTTGTTCATCGCAGGTGCGAGCCGCGCGTAAAAGGATTCAGGTTTGATGGGGTCGAATCCGCTGAACCAGTTCCGGGTGCGCGGGAGGCGATCCAATCCGCTGATGCGGTGGTGATCTGCCCGTCGAATCCGTGGGTGAGTATAGATCCCATTTTGAAAGTACTCTCTCCCCTCCTTTCAGGAGAGGAGGCGGGGGTGAGGTCAGTTGCAATTTCTCCGATCATAGGAGGCCAGACCGTAAAGGGTCCCGCGGCAAAGATGTATGGCGAACTTGGCATCGAACCGTCCGCATTCGCTGTGGCAAATCATTATCGCGATTGGTTGAAGGGATTTGTAATTGACAAAATTGACGGGCAACTTATTGAAAGTGTAAAGGGTTTAAACATGCAAGTTCATGTAACATATACTCTGATGAAGAGTCATGATGATAGGAAACAACTTGCTGATGAAGTGATACATTTTATTAGAGAGGCTTTATGACCATCTGGGCAATCGTACCTGTAAAGCCATTGCGACGCGGAAAATCCCGTTTGGCTGGGACATTATCAGAAGACGAAAGGGCGGAACTGAATCAATCACTGCTGCAACATACCCTGAACGTACTTACGGATATAAAGGAATTGGAACAGGTGCTGGTCGTGAGCCGCGACCCGCACGCGTTGACCATTGCGCGCCAGTACGGGGCGCGCACGGTGCGTGAGGACGGCCAGCCCCAGTTGAATATGGCGTTGACCCGTGCAACCGTCGTTGCAAAGGTGCACGCCACGCGCGGCGTGCTGATACTCCCCGCCGACCTTCCTTTGATATCACAGGAAGATGTGCTAACATTAATCGAGAAGGCTGGCGAGCCTCCCGTCGTAGTGATCGCTCCGGATAGACATGGAAAAGGGACGAACGCGTTGCTGATATCGCCTTCGGGGCTGATCGAATACGATTTTGGAGACAATTCCTTCCAAAGGCATTGCGAGCGCGCAAGACAGACAGGCGCAAGACTCGAGATCGTGGACCTCCCGTCCCTTGGATTGGACCTCGACCTGCCCGAAGACCTCGAGATCATAAGGGAACTCGAAAAAACGATCACTCTCTGACAAAGGAGAACATCCAATGACCGAATACCCTGAAGGGCACACGCGTGTTGCGCTGTATCTGCAAGATTCGCACGACCTGAGAGATGGATTGGATTATGTACGTTACGCAGAAGAGAAAGGTTTTGAAGCAGTCTGGCAGGCGGAGTCACGACTGGTGCGCGATGCCATTGTACCGATGGCGGCGTATGCAGCGGTGACTACCAAACTCAAGGTCGGTTCGGGCGTGATCAATAACTGGACACGTAACATCGGCCTGCTTGCGGCGACTTTATTGACACTGGACGATCTGGCACCGAATCGCATCATTTGCGGCATCGGCGCCTGGTGGGATCCGCTGGCAAAAAATGTGGGAATTGAAAGAAGGAAACCATTACTCGCCATGCGCGAGACAGTTGAAGTTTTGCGAAAATTGTTGAACATGGAACGCGTCACCTTCCACGGGGAATTCCATCACGTGGACGGGATCGAACTGGATGTCGTACACGGACGCCGCGAACCGCGTAACGTCCCGATCATGATTGGAGCAACCGGCGACCTGATGATGGAATTGACCGGGGAAATTGCAGACGGCGCAGTCTTGAATTACTGCGTCCCGCCTGATTACAACGACAAGGCGATGGAGTTGCTGGAAAAAGGGTTGAAGAAGTCCGGGCGCAAGATGGAAGACTTTGACCGCCCGCAACTCATCGTGTGTTCAGTGGATGAGAGTCACGACAAGGCGATTGAATATACAAAAGAATTGCTCTGCCAGTACCTTGCCCAACAACCGCACATTGCCAAAGCTTCGCAGGTCTCGCAGGATGTAATCGCCGAGATCCAAGCCATTCTAGGATGGCCCGCCACGAAGGAACAGATCAACAAGGCAAAGCATCTCGTGCCGGATGACCTCGTCCATCACATCACCGCTTCAGGGACGCCCGTCGAGGCAAAAGCCAAAGTGGAGGAATATAAGAAACGCGGATGCACCTGCCCCATCCTGTATCCGGTGGGTGGGAATTTCAAATTGTTGATTGATACATTTGCTCAAACTTAACCTGAACAAGTATGGGCAGCACCCTCGATTCCGACGGTACTGCCAAACCTTCGACAGGCTCAGGGCAATTTCACCTTCGGTTACTTCGGCGGCGTGCTGGATGCTGCGACTGGACTCCTTTACGTTGGCAACGGACAGTATTATGATCCCGCCACAGGCAGATTCTTAACTCGCGACGCGAGACCGAACAGCGCCAATCCCTATGTGCCGTGGAATCCCATTGGGGCGATCGTCGGTCCGCTGGGATTGATTGCGCTGGTCTTTGGCAGAAGGAAGAAAGGAAACAAAGTTGGCACGTTCCTGGCTTTGGTGCTGGTGGTTGGGTCCGTGGGAATGACGTTGGCGGGGTGTGGTGGTGGTAGTGGCGGTGAAAATGGAACTGGACAACAACCAACTCAACCTTCCAACCAAAACAATGTCCATACAGGCGATGGAACTGACCCAGGAAATGGTTCAAATGACCCCGGTAGCGGAACGCAGACTCCAACTCTTACATGCACGCCAACCCCGTCACCGACATTAACGAGTACATCAACACCAATATCGACATCGACGCTAATACCTACCCCTATAGCCGCAAGTGATTTGAAACGAGACTTACTAAAACTACCCGGGGCTCCTAATGCAGAAAAGGCGTACGACCTTTATCTTGAGGCGCACAAGCATACGGAGGGATGGTGGTGGACAGAATATGGTGGACAAGACGGATTCACGATCTGGGAGTTCATGGCGATTATGTGGAGCTACGATGCTGTACTCGATATGCCTTTGGTAAGAGAGGCTATGCATAATCGAGCTAAAGTATTCTGCCCCGGAGGATGTGAGCCTTCCACCGCAGAAGGCAGCTTGAGATATTTAACAGTATTTGCTCAAAGCGGGCGCGACAGAGTCAAAAATTGGCAACCTGGCACGGATCCGGCAACAGCACTGGAATACAACGTTTCCGACAAGCAAGCAGGGATAAACATTGTAGAAGCGATTAGAACATCCGATGTAGAACTCCAAGATTTAATTGTTTTAGACCCAAT
>DATIUT010000198.1:0-23773 GCA_035466615.1 Anaerolineales bacterium
AGCAATATTAGGTGCGGCAACACTTTTCTTGGTATGGGTAGAGTTTTTGTCATCTTGGAAATCAGTTGACGAACCTTCTGAGATACGTCTTGAGATTCCCAAAGACCTAAGGTATTTCGCTTATGGGTTTATTATAAGCGCAATATCCATATGGGCATGTATTCAGATTCTGCAATTAATATCGTATTACATTCACGGATAATCGCAATTAATTCACGCAGATAAAAAGTGCGGTTTTAGCAGATTCGTGAAAGGCAGCTATGGTTTATACAAGAGTACAGTCGTGAAATCAACGGCAGGGCGGAACGCGTCATTCTTGCTTTGTGATTTATTTTTATAGCGATGTAATTTGAGAATTCGCCTTATCTCAGCCGCTTAGACCCCACCCTTATCCTCCCCCGAACGGGGAGGGTTTTGTCTGCATGGCAGGCAATATAGGAAAAGCCAAATGCCGGGAAATAAAAACCTCCGAGTGCTTTCGCACCCGGAGGCAATCTCATATCACAAACTCATCCCCTATTTCTCCTGCTCGTACAAATCCCCGTCCCGCGCACACTCACGATACATCCCGAAAGCGCACACATTGTCACCCTGAGTGCCGCCTCGCCGATGGACGTGCAGACGGGCTGCTCTTTGCCATCCTGATCGGCAAGCCATTTCCCAAAGATGTCCCTATTTCGGGGCGACTTCGCAAAAAGAAATCAGTGACTGCTCATTTGCCCAAGGGAAACCTGGCTCGACGACCCAAACCAGTCGCTACAGCGTCAACTTATTAGCTAACGACATGTGCAAGTTTAGGCAGCCACGAGCTTGGCGAAACTCAAGAAGGAGATGCCCTCCAAAAAACAAAAGTAGACCGCCAAAGTATGGCTCAAGAATTTTCGCATCCAGCGAGAAGTCAGATGCCAGAGATCGCGAGCCCAAACTCGCTTAGCGTGGAACCGCTCTACGAGTTGGCCAAAGACTGTTTCAATGCGATAACGCAGATGGGTCAAGGAACGTGGATAAGGTTGTTTCTGGTGTTTGGCAGATTTGTAGGGAGCTAGAAGATAAAGCCCATAGGTCTTCAAGCGTTGCGCAAGATCTGGTTTCCAGTAATTGCGGTCTGCCAGAACATAACCAGCCACACCCTGCAGTACTTCTTCCGCACCTTCGGTGTCAGATAGATGGGCAGGAGCCAGAGTGCAATCCACCAGCACACCCGGCCACGCCAGACGGACATGCGCACGCAGACCATAGTAGATATGACGAGCGACTTCATCATAGCCATAGGTCGCCACTTCGCCAAACGAACGACAATAGGTGGCGCGAGCAAAACGACAGACCGGCACCGGAAAGCTGTCGACGATGGAAAGATAGGGATCATGTGGAATACATCGAGCCAGCCTCTGCCACAATTCCTGTTTCACCTTCCACAGATTGGCGGCTTGTCGGGTGAAGGTTGTGCGCGTGATCTGGCGTAACCCAGGAAACCAGTCCGAGTAATATCTGCAAAAGTGAGTGAAGATGTTACTTTCTGTATCCAGCCCAAGAAATTCTCCCACCACTTCGATGGTGAGAACTTCACTATCCCGCAACGTCGGCTGGGGACCTCGTTTCCGCAACCGGTGGCTCGCCATATTATCGTCGATCAGGCAATATACTGCTATCATGAACGTGGTAATATCCATAGGGGAGACCTCTCGTATTTTGTGTTGGTTTCGCAACTTCACAAATACGACGGTCTCCTTCTCTTGTCAAGTCACCAAAACTTGCACATCAGGTTAACTTGTTCCATATTAGACAGTTATCAATAGAGGGAGATGTTCTTGTTGTGCAACATCTTATCTGGAAACGACAATTCCACGTCAATGAGGTCTGGTCTGTCACTCTTGAGCAGAAATATGGAAAGAATGTTGTAACATACCCTGTTCACATACGAGTTAGAGATAAAAAAGATATTGTTATTGAAAAAGCAAAAGAAGGAAATCCTATATTGGTAAATGTCCTAGAAACTTGGATGAAAAAATATAAAGGGACGACAAAATGACTGAACTTACTCCGTCACAAAAATCTCTCGCCGACGAACTTCTCTCTGCAGGCTGTATCAAATTCGGCGAGTTCACCCTCAAGTCGGGGCTCAAGAGTCCCATTTACATTGACCTGCGCAGAATCATCTCCTATCCCAAACTGCTGGAACAAATCGGTGCGGCATATTTGCCTTTGCTCAAAGACTTGAAATTCGACCGCATCGCTGGCTTGCCTTACGCGGCAATTCCCATTGCGACTGCCGTATCCCTTGCAGGGAACTATCCCATGATCTACCCGCGCAAGGAAGTGAAGACCTATGGCACGAAAGCCGAGATCGAAGGCGAGTATCACGCGGGCGAGATGGTTGCCGTCATTGACGATCTTGCCACCACGGGCGGAAGCAAATTCGAAGCCATCGAAAAGCTAACCGGTGCGGGTCTGGTCGTGAAAGATGTCGTTGTGCTGGTGGACCGTCAATCAGGCGCGAAGGAGTCACTGGCGCAGGCAGGCTATTCCATGCACGCGGTGCTGACGATTGGTCAATTGTTGGGGTATTGGGAAGAGAATGGAAAGGTGGAGAAGGATAAAATCGAGGAGACGAGGAAGTTTCTAGAACGTTCAAACGTTTAAAGGAGTTCTCATATTCGAGAAACAAACTTTCAATGCCGTCATCCAGAACGCGAGCGGAGCGAGTGGAGACAGGACGTTCGGGGATGAGATCAGGGTGTCAGTGGAGCTGGATGTCGAGAAGCGCGTGGCAGTTGTCCCTGCGGAGTTGAAGCGGATGTTTAAGTCTGATAAGGAAGCCAAAGCCGCCTTCGAAAAGCTGTCGTATATGCATCAAAAAGAATACGTCACATGGATCAATGATGCAAAAAAGGAAGAAACGCGGCAAAATCGAATCGTCAAAACGATCGAGATGTTGAAAAAGGGAAAGAGAGGCGTTTGAAGGTTTGGTCTCGATACGCACCGCGAACAACACGCGGGACCACTCGGCCATCGAGGAAATAATTATGGAACTTAAGCAATATCTCGAACATCTTTACGATTACAACTACTGGGCGAATAAGCGGTACCTCGCCGTTGCTGAAACGTTCAACGAGGAACAACTCTTCCGCAGGCAGGGGCATTCATGGGACAGTGTCCATGCGGTGTTTGTGCACATGATGGGGTCCGAGCGGATGTGGCGTATGCGTTGGTTGGGCGAGCAAGGCGCATTTCTTGATCCAAAAGATTTTTCAACCGTCGCGTCCATTTGCGAATATTGGGTGGATGTGGAGGAGAACATGCGCGCCTTCATTGCCGTACAAACCGAAGAGTCGCTTTTGCGCCATGTCACCTACACCAACCCGAAGGGCGAAACGTTCACATTGCCGTTATGGCAGATGATGGTCCAGCCGCCGAACCACAACACACATCATCGCGGCGAACTGGCGGCGATGTTCGCGCTCATGGACATTCCGCACCCCGAGGAGGAGATCGTGCAGTACTTTTTGATCAAGAGCGGACAACGCAAAGGATAGATGAAACCCGCCCTTGTCTTTCCCTACAACGATCCAGACGGGGCAATGCTCCCGCATTTGCAGACGATATTACCGGATTTAAAGAATCATTTTGACCGCGCCTACATATCCACGCCTCCTTCTTCCCTTGAACTGCTCAAGCAAAATGACCTGACCCTCACCGGCGATTTTTTTACCGTCTACCCTATGGATGGTAAAAACCTCATCGGCGAGAGATTTGCATATCTTTATCAACGCGCGGCGGAGGAAGCACGTCCCGATCAACCGCTTCATCTTTGTTATCCAGACCGCATGGCATTTGCACTGGAAGGCGAATACAGAGACGCGTTTCTCGCAGATGTCGACTCGCTTACTGCCGATGACCTGCCGCTTATCTTTCAGCGTTCGCAATGTGCATGGGAGACCCACCCGCAAAACTATCGTCAACTCGAGGGGATCGTCACAACTGTTGGAAAGAATCTCTTCGGCAGGGAACTGGATTACGGGTGGTGCCATATTGTCGTTCAAGCAAAACAATTGCGTGAGATCATGCCGCTGGTGAAGAATCCCGACCTGAGCATGGTCGCTGAAATGGTCTTTTATATGCAGGATGAAATCAAAACCCGCGATGCAGACTGGCTGGCATGGGAGGACCCATTCATCCTCAATCGCGATGCATTTGAGTTGAAAAGCGAACGTGAGCAGAGTTTGGATGAAACAAACAAGCGTCTCAAGTACGTCTTACCCATGCTCGAAACACTGACGAGACTCTCAAGGAATGGAAGGAGACGCTAAAATGGCTGGTTTGGCTGTAAATGTCGCTGTCATCCATGAAGGAAAGATATTGCTCACACAGCGCGAGGATTTTGAGACGTGGGTTTTGCCAAGCGGCGGAGTGGAGGAAGGGGAAAGCCTGGCTCAGGCGGCTATCCGGGAGACAAAAGAGGAAACGGGATTGGATGTCGAATTAACGAGATTGGTTGGCGTTTACTCTCGTTTAAATAATATGTTTCCCGGTTACATGGTGTTGTTTGCCGCGAAACCGGTGGGTGGGGAGATAAAGTGTCAGGAAGGTGAAACCATCGCTGTAGAATGGTTTGGCTTTGATGAGATTCCAGCCCCACTTTCACTGGGACACCAAAGAAGAATCAAAGATGCAATCAATGGAGCAAGCGGCCTGGCCGTTTTACAGGAAATTAAACTTCCTGCAATACCGGCTAAAATTACACGAAAAGAATTGTTGGAACTCCGTGATAAATCCGGTTTATCCCGAAAAAATTTTTACTCACAGATGGTCGAGAAGGCAGAGTCGAAAGAAATCGTTGAAGTGGGTAACGCATGAAACAACCCAAATGGATCGAATGGGCGCGCGAAATATTTTCGTTGAGTCAGGCGGGGCTAACCTACAGCAGGAATGAATTCGATATCGAACGCTATAAACGCTTGCAGGAGATCACAGCGGAGATGATCGAGAGCCAATCGGATGTCTCGAAAGAATCCACTCTTGATAGTTTTTCGATGCAGGCGGGATATGCCACACCGAAAATTGACGTGCGCGGCGCAGTAGTGCGTGACAACAAAATATTGTTGATTCAAGAACGAACAGACGGGCGATGGGCGATGCCCGGCGGCTGGGTGGACCTCGGCGATGCGCCTGCGTCCGCAACGGAACGTGAAGTGTGGGAGGAGAGCGGTTATCGCGTAAAGGCTGAGAAGGTGATTGCCGTTATCGATGCCAACCGCCTCGAACCGATGGAGTTCTATCACGCGTTCAAGATCATCTTTCTTTGCAGGCTGATCGATGGCGAACCGCGTACCAGCAACGAAACAATGGCGGTGGATTTCTTCGGGTTGAGCGGCCTGCCTCCGTTATCCATTTATCGCACGAATGAAGACATGTTGCAGGAGGTGTTCGCGCATGTCAAAGATCCAGACCGCCAGACGGCTTTTGATTGAAAATACGGGCAGGATATGTTTCGGTAAACGTGATTAGGTGGTATAACCCTACATAGAATGTAATCATCCCACCGAAAGCGGTAATATGAAAAAATCAGAATTTGAACGTATTGTGACAGGCGCCTTCCGCAGTCTTGAATTAAAGCATGGTTTTAGGATGGGTGAAGCCGTGTATTCTCAAAAAAATTGCGCGATCCAGTATGTAAATGCCACCACGGATGTGACTTTGCACTATGAACTGGGTAGGGAGCCGTGGCTCGCCATCGCAGATATTAAGAATGCCGAAAATAAATCCACGCTGGGCTGGCTGTTGGTCGAGCGCGGCGTCGAAAAGTCACCTGCGCCCGCAGCAGCTTTTCGTTCCACACATTTGCCGGACGGGAAACTGGCATCTGACCTTGAGAAGAAGGTACAGCAACTGATGGAATATGGAGCAGAATTTATCAAAGGGGATTTTTCCCTCATGCCCAATTTGCAGAAGCGCGCCCAAAAATACGCACTCGACTGCGAACGTTATATTGCCATCCATAAATCGAAATAGATGTATCACTGGTTACGCCGTCTCTTATTTCGCATCGACCCTGAAACCGCGCATCAGTTCACACTAAATGCTTTACGCATTGCTGGGAATTTTCCGCTTTCGAATTGGTTTCTCAGGCAACTCTATAAAGTTCCATCCAAACCTGTTCAAGCATTCGGATTAACTTTCAAGAATCCGGTTGGGCTTGCCGCGGGTTATGACAAGGATGCCGTCGCCATAAGCGGACTCTCCGCTTTGGGCTTTGGTCACGTGGAGGTGGGGACGGTCACGCTTAAGCCTCAGGCTGGGAACCCGAAACCGCGCCTCTTTCGGTTGATCGAAGATGAAGCTGTTATCAATCGGATGGGTTTTCCGGGCAAAGGTGCAGACTTCGTCGTTGACAGATTGAAACGCTCAAACGTTCAAACGTTCAAACGTGCGAACATTGTGCTTGGACTAAACCTGGGAAAGAACAAGGATACTCCTCTGGAAGACGCATCGAAGGATTATATTGAATTGATGCGACGCTTCATGTTCTATGCAGATTATCTGACGATCAATATCTCATCGCCGAACACGGTTGGATTACGAAGATTGCAAGGGCGGGAAATGCTTGAGGGATTACTTGGCGCAATTCAAAAGGAACGCGAAAATATTTCGTTTGGCCGCGGTGGGCATGCTCCCATCCTTGTGAAGATCGCGCCTGATTTGGGTGATGAAGAACTCGATGATGCCATCGGAGTCATTTTGGATAAGGGCATGGATGGAGTCGTCGCCACGAATACAACCCTGGCGCGTGAGGGTTTGAGGTCAAGGCATCAGGGTGAGTCAGGCGGGTTGAGTGGGAGTCCGCTTGCGGTTAAGAGTGAGGCGGTTTTGAGTCGTGTTGTAAAACTCGTTAATGGGAAGGTTCCGATCGTCAGTGCAGGGGGAATCATGAATCCTGATGATGCAAAGAAAAGACTCGCTTTGGGAGCGAGTCTTGTTCAGGTGTATACAGGATTGATCTATCGCGGCCCGAAACTGGTCCAGCAAATCGTAAGAGCGCTGTAGTTATTTTATTGTGCAGGACGCAGGGCGGCTTGTGCGCCCTCTCGTATATCTTTGAAGAAGCCGTACGGCAGGGGAAGGGGGATGAAGTTTGCGCCGGTATTCAATTCGCCCGCTGGAACATAAAACAACATATTTTGGGCATCCGCGCCTGCCGTCTGGTCCTGGAATTCATACAGGATATAGGTACCGTCGGGGCTCCAGCGCGCATCGCGGTAACAACAAATGCCCGGGTTTATTTGCGTGGGTTTGTGGGTTTTCCAGTTGTAGATGTACATTTCGCCCCAGCCACCGTTGCGCCGGGAGGTGTTGAAGGCAAACTGCTCAAATCCATCCCAATCAAAATCGGGAATTTCATGGTTTTGATAACCAACCGGTGTGAAGCGCGTGCCGGGGAAATTATCCTTGAGGTCTATAAACGCCGGATTGCAGGCTGAAATATCGTACACACTGACCTGTTCCGCCTGCACGGCCGGGTTTGAGGCATCACTGCCTTTGAAGAGCCACGCCACCAGTTGATCGTCAACAGACCAGCGCGCCTCCTGAACCCTGAGCGCCGCGGGCGTTTTTGGGGTTGGCAGAATGCAGCTGCCTTCCATCTTCAACACCTGGTTGCGGTTCGTGAAGCCTTTCATGGTTTCGAGGCCGAACGGCACGACGAAAATTTCGTTGCTCATGGCGATCATGACCAGTTTGCCGTTATGTGAAACCTGAAAGGCATCCACCGAGGCTTCTGACGGAAAGGTGGCAAGTGTATCCACCGTGTCGGTGTTGATGTTGAAATACTTCACCGTCTTGCCGCTCAGGAAGACAATGGTTTCACCATCGGGGAGCCATTGCAGGTCGTTCTTGGTGGCGCCATCGGTGGTGAGTTGTTTCAGGTTCGAGCCGTCCACATTCATCAGCCAGATTTCCTTGTTGGCAACAAAGGCGATCTTATCTGCACCGCCAATCACAGACACTACAGGAGCGGATGGTGTATCTGTTGCGGGGACCGGTGTATCTGTTGGGATCTCGGTGGACGGGGGAACCGGGGATGCATCATCCGTCGCCTCGATGGTGGGTTCGGATGTTGCCGTGGCAGGTGCGGATGTCGCGGCTGGCGTCTCTGTTTCTACGGATTGGTTGATCCCGTTGAACAAAAAATACCCTCCCCCGAGCATTCCCAGCAAAAGAATCGGAACGATCACGACCCAAACATTGAAAGGTTTCTTCGCGGCTTGCGATGGGATGTTGGCACTGGCGATCACAGTCTTGGGCGCCGCTTTCATTGTTCGTGTGCGAAATTGTGTTTTTCCGCCTGAACCTGAACCCACGGCGCGCAGGGTGTCCACCAGCTCCATAGCGGTGGAGAAACGGTTATCCTTATTCTTTGCCATCGCCGTCTGGATGATTGCCTCCACATCGGGTGGCAGGTTGGGATTGGCTTCAAGGATATGGGGTACCGGGTCCGTGATGTGTTTGATGGCAATCGCCATGGGCGTATCCGCTTCATAGGGTTGCCTGCCGGTCAGCATTTCAAACAGGATGATGCCGAGAGCGTAAATATCCGAACGGCTGTCAACTGTTTCCCCGGAAGCTTGTTCAGGGGCCATGTAGGCCGGGGTGCCGATGATGGCGCTGCCGGTGACACTGCTCGCCTGTGCCTGGGATAACTTGGCAATTCCGAAGTCCGAGATGTAGGGTGTGCCTTTGGCGTCAAACAGGATATTACTTGGCTTCAGGTCGCGATGGACAATTCCCTTGCTGTGGGCCTCGTCCAGTCCGGGCGCGATCTGCCCAAGGATCTTGGCTGCCTCCTCGATACTCATTACCTTGGCTTTGATTCGCTCGGAGAGGGAGCCACCGTTCATATACCGCATGACAAAATACGGTTGTCCGCCTTCGTCGCCCACATCATATACAGGCACGATTGATGGATGTTCGAGCTGGGCAATGATCTTCGCCTCGCGCTCGAAGCGCAGTTTGAACTGCGGGTCAGAGTGCAGAAGTTCGGAGGGTAAAACCTTGACGGCCACCTCGCGCTCGAAGCGCGGGTCATAGCCATGATAGACGGTTGCCATGCCCCCGCGTCCCAACTCTGCCCTGATTTCGTAACGTCCGATTTTTTCCGGTGTCATAATGGTTCAAGTATACCCATCCGAAAGTGGGAATGCAAGAAAAATGCGTGACAAGTTGGTTACCGGGTTTCAGGTACTTTTAGGCTAACAGTCTCGTAATGATTTCGTGCACTCTTTTGTGGTATATTCCCGTTCACTATGGACGACAAAATTACAATTATCGAAGGACCACCCCCTGCTTTCGAGGCTGTGAACGACGGTTGGGCGTTGGGCTTGAATGAGAGCGCCGGTCTATCGGTCCCGGCGCTGACGCGCCTACGGACCCTCAACGGTCCGGCGCTTGTGGAACGTTGTTATCGCGCGTGGAAGGCCAAATCCCCCATCCACCTGCATTACCGCAACGATATGGGCATGGAACAATCCGCCCCCATCCTGGCGGCACGTAACGTGGATACCCCTGAAGGTCATGTACTCCTCCTGTGGGTGTACCTTGACCAGGAAAAGGTGGAATATGAGTTCGACACGGGCGAAGATGATACAGACGAAAGTGACCTTGAGTGATATGAAAGACCGGGTGAACCCCGGTCTTTTCTTTAAAAAATAACTGCTTTTCATCATATTGACGGGTTTTTGTCTCCCATGATATGGTTAAGATGAAGTTAACTTTATTGGGATGACTCGATGATAATGCAGTCAACATAACCCAGGTAAAAAGCGGGCACCCGTTCCGGGATGCCCGCTTATATTTTCTCTACTGATAAATACACTATTCCAGGAGATTCATAATGTCTGAACAAATCAATTACTTCGAAATGGCGCAGAAACAATTCGACGGTGTGGCCGAGATTCTTAAACTCGACCCCGGCGTGCGCGAAGTTCTGCGCTGGCCCATGCGGGAATACTCCTTCCGCATCCCCATCCGCATGGATGACGGTTCGACCCGCGTCTTCCAGGGATTCCGCGTCCAACACAACGATGCGCGCGGCCCCAACAAGGGCGGTATCCGCTTTCACCCCAACGAGACCTTTGACACCGTGCGCGCCCTCGCCACTTGGATGACATGGAAATGTGCCGTGGCGGATATCCCGCTGGGTGGCGGCAAAGGCGGTGTGATCTGTGATCCGTCATCCCTTTCCTCCGTTGAAAAGGAACAGATCTGCCGCGGTTGGGTGGACGCCATGTGGAAGAACATTGGTCCCCGCAATGACGTCCCTGCGCCGGATGTCGGCACCACCCCCCAAATGATGGGCTGGATGATGGACGAATATTCCCGCCTTGTCGGTCAATATACCCCCGGTGTATTCACGGGCAAGCCCCTCGGCGGTGGTGGTTCTGAAGGCAGGACCGAAGCCACCGGCTATGGCGTGATCTATAACGTGCGCGAAGCACTGAAGCACCTCAAGATGGATTCCAAAAAAGCCGTTGCCGCCATCGAAGGTTTTGGCAATGTGGCGCAGTATGCCGCCATCGGTTTTGTGGAAATGCTTCGCGGCAAGGTAGCGTGTGTATCCTGTTGGGACCGCCACGACAAGAAATCCTATACCTACAGCCATAAACAGGGTGTGGACCCCCGCTTCCTGCTCACCATTGTGGACCAATACGGTACCATTGACAAAAAAGCCGCTGAAGAGGCCGGTTACGTGATCGAAGACGGTGACGCCTGGATCACCAAGGAAGCCGATGTGCTCATCCCCGCCGCCATCGAAGGTCATGTCAACGCAGAAACGGTCAGGAAGATGTCGAGCCGTGTCAAGGTGGTTGCCGAAGGCGCGAACGGCCCCTGTACACCCGAAGCGGATGAATTCTTCAAAAATAACAAGATCTTTAACATCCCCGATTTCCTCTGCAACGCGGGCGGTGTGACCACCTCCTACTTCGAGCAGGTTCAAAATGATATGAACTTCTACTGGACGAAGAACGAAGTCCTCGAGAAACTCGACACCAAGATGACCAGTGCATTCCATGGTGTCCTCGAGACCAGTGAGCGCGAGGGCGTGTATATGCGCGACGCGGCGTACATGGTCTCGATCATGCGCGTGGTGAAAGCCATGGAACTGCGCGGCTGGCTGAACGCCACCTGGTAAGAGAATCACCTTCAACAAAAAAGGACGCGTCTCAATGGGCGCGTCCTTTTTTGTTGGACTATTACCGCTTCATTCATAATGTCAAACTGATTCTGCTTTCTTCAACCTTTGTGCCCCTCCAAACAGACCACCCCCTGCGCGCCGACCACCGCACCATGGACGGTGCCGGCGGGCAGGTCGAGACGGTCGCCTGCTTTCAGAGTTAATTGTTTTCCGAGTTCGGGCAGTCCGAAGGTGATGCTTCCCTGCACAACGTAGATGACCTTGTTGTGGGAATGGGTATGTGCAGAATACATATCGTGCGGGCTGTTCGACCATGAGCAGGGGCTGAGACCCTCGTCTGTCATGGTCTGCCACAGCGTGGATTGGTTTGGGGCTGTGGAATTAGCCCAGGGGGTGACGTGAGGCGTATCTGTCATTCTTAATTACAACTGGCAGTATCTGTCGATACGCTTGCCGATGATGGCGAGACTATCTGCCCAGAACTTTCTGGTGCGAATGTTGATGCCGAACTGGTCGGCGAGTTCCGCCGCGCGCGCTTCGCCCGTGGAGGCGAGCAATTTCTTGTACGCGGGGACGAACTCCGCGCCGCGCTTCTGGTAGATGGCATACAAGCCCGTGGCGAAGAGCAAGCCGAAGGCATAGGGGTAGTTGTAGAACGAGAAGCCGCTGGAGTAGTAGTGAGGTTTCCACGTCCACATGAATTTTTGCAGGTACTTCTCGTCAAGCCCTTCGCCGTAGGTTGCTTTCTGGGCGCGTTCCATGATCTCGTTCAATTCATCGGAGGAGAGTTCGGCTTTGGCGCGGCGCTCGAAGACTTCCTTCTCGAACAGGTAGCGTGAGTAAATGTCCACGACCACCTGTGAGGCGTTGTTCATCTGCGCTTCGAGAACAGCCAGCACCTCCTGCGGGTCAGTAACCTGCTCCAGTACAGCTTCGGTGACGATGGTTTCGCACATGATGGAGGCGGTCTCCGCCAGTGTCATCGGCGTGTTTTGCTGGATGGGGGTCTTGCCTGCCTGATAGGCGCATTCATTGTGGAAGGCATGACCGAGTTCATGCGCCAGCGTGCTGACCTGGTCGAACGAGCCGTCGAAGTTGGAGAGGATACGGCTTTCCTTCACAGCTTCCACGCCCATGCAGAACGCGCCGCCGCGTTTCCCTTCGCGCTGTTCGGCGTCGATCCAGTTTTTATCGAAGGCACGTTTGGCAAAGGCGCCGAGTTCGGGCGAGAACTTGTTGAAGTTGCTCACGATAAAGTCGCGTGCTTCATCCCACGAATAGACCTTGTCGGTCTTGCCCATCGGGGCGAAGAGGTCCCACCAGGCAAGTTTTTCCTTGCCGAGCAGTTTGGCTTTGTGTTTGAAATAGCGCTGGAACATTGGGAAGGAATCCTTCATTGCACCGAGCATGGCATCCAGGGTGGCGCGGTCGATGCGGGCAAAATCAAGGGACGCGTGGACAGCATCCTCGCGTCCGCGTTTTTGGTCGAGCGCCAGCGTTTCACCCTTGACCCCGTTCATGCACGCCGTCAAAGTTTCCTTGACTCCCTCCCAGGCGACATTCTCCGCCTCGTAGCCGCGGCGGCGGGTGGGTTCGTCGGGATGCGAACGCAGGTTGATCAACGCGGGCATCGGCATCTTTTGGGTCTTGCCATCCATTTCGAAGTCAACTGTCATTTGCGAAGTGACTGTCCCTTGCAATTTGCCGAAGGCGTTGCCCCCGCTCAAGGTCAGTTCGGCGGCGAGGGCTTCCTCCGCCTGGCTCATCAGGTATTTGGATTGTTCCGCGTTCTCGAGCAGGGCGAATTCGTGCGCCTTTGCCACGGCGTTCGTCCTGGCGGCTTTTTTGACGGCTGGTTTGCCCAGTTTACCAACCCATGCCTGAAACTTGGTGTTGAGGATGCTGGCCTGCACCGACATCTGCTCGAATTCCGAGAGGGCGCGCATGGCTTCCTTGTCCCGCGAGTCGGTGGTGACGAACGAGTAAATGAATGGGTTGATGGTTCCTGAGAGTTCGAAGAGTGCGTTGAAGCGGTCCACGGATTCGCCGAGCAGTTTGCCGAGTTTCTTCGGGTCGGTCTTTGAATCGGCTTTGCCAGCTTTCTTAAAGAAGGCTTCCAGTTCATCCAGTGCGGATTTGTATTTCCTGACAGCGCTCTTGAATTGTTTTGAATCAAGCGATGGATAGACGTTGGTCATATCCCAGCGAGGGGCTGTAGTGGTCATGGTTTACTCCTTTTGAAGTGGGTGAAATAAGTATATCAAATTCAATAAGATCTTTGCCCTTCCATGGAAGGGGTTGTTAACGACAAATGAAGATCGGAACCTTGGACTCTCTCAGCATGTAATCCAAGGTGCTGCCGACAAATACCTGTTGAAATACCGTCCCGCCATGACTGCCCATGAACACCAGGTCAATGTTTTTTTCATTCACTGTCTGCTTCAGGAAGTCCATGGCGCCGTGTTCGCTGACGATGTATTCCGCATCCACTTCGTGGATATCAAGATAACGGCGGACATAATCCTGCACATCTGCCTTAACCTTTGTTCTGTCCAATGCTGTGAACACGATCAACTCGGTCTTCCACATTTCTGCGAGATAAGTTGCGACAAACAGCGCTTCTTTTGAACGCTCCGTGCCGTCATATGCCAGCAGGGCACGTTCGAATTGGGTCGCCTGGGATGGGATAGTCAATAATGGTCGTGACGATCTCTCGATGATCGTACGATACGGGGATTGCAATGCGGAGACCCCTGTGCCTGGCGGGTTCATAAGTTTCACAACTATCAGGTCGGTCAATACCGCGCGTTCACAGATTCTGTCTGTTACATCACCGACATTGATCGCGAGACTCCCGTTAACACCTGCCTCTTTGCAGGTTTCATCGAAACGCTCCTTTACTCCAAACGCTGCCGCTTTTTCCGCATCATCCTTTGTTTCCACAATGTGCAAGCCGTGCAGTTTTGCATTCTCGCGTTGGGCAATGAGAATGGCCTGGTCGAGTGCGTCCCAGCTTTTGGCATCGCCGCTCAAGGGGACGAGGATATCGTCAAAGAGGTGATCGGTGTATCGTGTGACGGTCCGTGCTTTGCGCCAGCTGCCCGGCTTGGATTGGACGCTTCTTTCCAAAATCAAGTCTGTCGCGGCGACATCAGACTGTATCTCCCACCCGAGCTCTTTTTCGAGCGCGGCGCGGTTCTCTGATATCCAGACATACAGGTCCGTGATGGTTCGATCGGGGAACCAGTGCAGGAGACCTCGGTCGCGAATGGCTTCAGCGAGGGGAATGTACATTGTGTCGTACCAGTACGCGGCGGAGTCCTGAAGCGATACAGTTCCCATTGAGGGGCTGTCTCGCTTTTGCTCCTCCTGCAGGAGATACAGGCTTACGCGGATCTGATCCATCAACTTGTCATACTGGCAACAGGTGGTGACGCTCAAATCCACATTGGGGCGCATTTCATGGATGCGTGTGGTGTTGAGAAATTCAACATATTCGGCTTTGATGATCAGGTCATCGGGCTGGATGTCGGGCGTGAGTTTGATATCGGTTTTGAGTTCAATGACGCGTGCCTGGATGCTGTCGAACCCCTCCTGCCGCGCGATGGAGACGCGGTGATTGCCGTCTATGACAAAATACACTTCGCCCACCTTGTACACTTCGATGGGAGGCAAGCCTTCACCTGACTCCATGGCGGCTTTGACACCCACCCAACGTTGCTGGTCATCAGCGCGGCGCGGCAGGAAGGTACGCGTAAAATCGGTGTACCGACCGACACTTCCAACAATGGCATCGAGCGGAATTTGTTGCAGGCCGCGTTCGGTGCGAACCTGTAATTTTAATTTTTCGGCAACTTCGTCATATGAAAGGAGTTGTGTGGATTTTCCCGTAAGGCGCGCAAGAATCTCCTGCACCGCGGCGCGTTGCCGCGCGGACTGGAAATCGTGGAGGGCGGCGTGGTATTTAAAGGCGTTTGAAGACATCTGAACCTTCAAAAGAGAGGTACCGGCTGGTTGAGTATACAGGGAATGGAACGCTGATTCAAGCGGCAGGGGAACAATCCGCTTGTCTTTTCGTCCCAAAAACACTACAATGACATTGAACATCGGAGGAACTCATGAAACAAGATCGTTTCCTGACTGGTATTTTGATCGGCATTGGGGTATTGGTAGTGATCGCCCTGGCTGTGTTCTTTACCCGCAAGGATACACAAACCTATATTGCAGAGGATACCCCCGAAGGCGTGGTGCACAATTATGTGCTGGCTTTGTTGAACAAGGATTATGAGAAGGCGTACGGTTACCTCGCCGACCTGAAAAACAAGCCGACATACGAAGAATTCCGCCGTCCGTTTTTGAACGGGTATGTCAACCCCGATAACACGGCTGTGGATGTTGGCGAATCAGAGATCGGCGGGGATGAAGCCTCAGTCGAAGTGTCCCAGATCTATAACTCGGGCGACCCGTTCTCTTCGGGGTATCGCGATGTGCAACGCGCCATCCTTGTGAAGCAGAACGGTGCATGGAAACTCTCGAACATGCCCGCCTATAATTTCTGGGATTACAGTTGGTATCAGGAAGTGCCAAAATAATCTGTCATTGCGAGAAGTGGCGTCTTGCGCCACGACGAAACAATCCCCGAATCAATCAGGAGATTGCTTCGCCCCTCGGTTTCGATACGCCCTTCGCAATAAACACCCAGGGCTACCCAACCAGCAGGGCTCGCAATGACGGGAGGATATCCTTATGAAATCCATCCGTCGTCTTTACTTTTATCTCGTTGCGTTCATCAGCATCGAGGTTGTCGTGTGGGGATTGGTCGGTTTGCTCCGATCCATTGTCGATCAAACCGTCTCAGGCGGGGCAGATGCGCTGGCACAGGCATTGGCATTGATCCTTGTTGGCGTGCCGATCTTCCTTGTTCATTGGATGTGGGCGCAACGCGTCTCCGCACATGAAGAGGAGGAAAAAGAAGCGACACTGCGTGCCGTGTTCCTGTATGCGATTTTGCTTGGCACGCTCATCCCCGTTGTGCAAAACATTCTGGCGTTCATTGACCGCTCATTGGTGCAGGTCGCGGGTTTGGGCGCGGGGCGCGCGTTCATGTCGTTCCGCGAACAAACCCTCGCCGACAACCTGATCGCCATCGGGATGAACCTGATCGTCGCGGCGTATTTCTGGAATGTTCTGAACAGCGAGTGGGCGATCCTCAAAGATAAAGAAAACTTTTCCGATGTGCGCCGTTTGTATCGTTATCTCTGGATGCTCTACGGTCTGTTGATGACGGTTTTCGGCTCGCAACAGATTTTGCGTTATCTTATTTACCTCCCTGGCGATGTCCTGGGGGAAATGGGACGTGAGGTTCTCATCAATGGCATGGCTTTGATCGTGGTCGGGACTCCCGTGTGGGTGTATTCGTGGCGCGTCATTCAGGACTCCTTAACTGATCCCTCCGAAATGGGGTCGAACTTGCGCCTTGGCATTCTCTACATCCTTGCCCTCGGCGGAGTCATCACCGTTGTGACGACATCGTCCATGCTGGTGAATGTACTTGTCACACGCCTGTTCGGCGCGGACTGGACGGCACAATACTTCGTCCAGCAGCTTGGCGGACCAATCTCGGTCGGCGTGCCATTGGGAATGATCTGGGCGTATTACGGTTACTGGCTCAATCGGCACATCGAGGCGGTTGGCGATAAGGTGCGTCAGGCAGGGATGAAACGACTCTACAACTACATCCTTGCGTTCATTGGATTGGTCGTTTCGTTCATCGGCGTTGCAATGTTGCTCTCGTTCATCATCGACATGATGACAAGCAATTCATTCCTTGCAGGCGATTCAAATCGCTCCAACCTTGCCACATCCATCTCATTATTAGTCATCGGTTTGCCGTTGTGGTTGATGACATGGCGACCGATGCAGGCCGACGCGCTGGCCGTCGGGGAGATGGGCGATCATGCCCGCAGGTCGGTGCTTCGCAAAACATATCTATATCTTGCGTTGTTCGCTTCGGTCATTGGCGGCATGGCTGCCGCAGTAGGATTGGTTTATCAACTTATCCGGGTCGTGTTGACAGGCGATGCAGGAGGCGATTTTGTAAACACCCTGCTTAATACCATTCAAGTACTGTTCCTGTTCGTTGTGGTGTTAATCTATCACTTGAACGTTTTGCGTGCGGATGGCGCGTCGATGGTGAATGCACTGGCGGAAAAGCAAAACGCGTTCTCGGTGCTGGTAATCGACGCGGGAGATGGGTTCGTGGACTCTGTCAAAGCGGCATTGGTGAAATTGGGCGCGAAGGTTCAAGTCACGGTTGCGGCGCCAATCGAAAGGCCGAAGGGCAATTTTGGCGCGGTCATCCTTAGCGGAAGTTTGGCGGCTGAAGGCGCGCCGGCGTGGGTCAAGTCTTTTGGCGGGAACAGGATCATCGTGCAGAATGAAGCGACCAATCTCGTATGGGCGGATGATGCGGTGCAGGCGGCAGAGTCAGTGCAGAGAATGGCCGAGGGTCAGGAAATCCAGAAGAAAAAACAAACGCGTTCGGCGTGGACCTATGTGGTGTATGTGTTCGCGGCGTTGTTCGCATTGGAGTTGTTGTTTTTCCTGCTTACGCTGGGAATATCGCTGGTTGCTGGCGGTCTATGACGAGATAAAATCCGACGGTCATGCCGTCGGATTTTTATTTATGATGTAAAATTGCGTCAATCATTGATTGATCGAGGAGACGCGACATGAAAGTAACTGTCCTTCAGGAAAATCTGGCACGCGGTTTGGGAATTGTTTTGAAAGCTGTTTCACCGCGCAGTACTCTGCCTGTGCTGGCGAATGTGTTGGTTGCGTCGGACGAGGGACGTTTGCGCCTCTCTGCAACCAACCTTGAAATGGGCATTACATGTTGGATCCCTGCGCGCATCGAAGAGGAAGGCTCGACCACTGTACCTTCACGCACGTTCAGCGATCTGGTCAGCACATTGCCGAGCGACCAGGTGATGTTGAAACTCGATGTGAAAACGCAAACCTTGAATGTGCGCGGCGGCACATCCACGAACGACATCAAGTGCATCGACGCGCAGGAGTTCCCGCCCCTGCCCGTGCCCGATCTCGACGGTGCGGTGCAGATCAATTCGGGCGACTTCCGCGAAATGATCCATCAGGTGGCGTTCGCGGCTTCGACCGATGAGGCACGCCCCGTTTTGATGGGCGTGCTCATTCAAGTGGATAAGGACAAGCTGACGATGGCCGCGGCGGATGGATTTAGACTCTCCGTCCGAAAAGCGATTCTTTCTATGCCTGTGCCTGCTCCTGTTTCAGCGATTGTCCCTGCCCAAGCCTTGAAGGAATTGGCGCGCGTGGCTGGTGACGGCGAAGAGCCAATTTACATGGTGTTGCCAAAGGGACGCGGTCAGGTGATCTTCCGCGTAAAGGATGTGGAAGTTGTCTCGCAGTTGATTGACGGCACATTCCCCGATTTCCAACAGATCATCCCGCGTTCGTATAAGTCGCGCACGCTGGTTTCGACCGCTTCGTTATTGAAAGCATGCAAGCAGGCTGAGATCTTCGCCCGTGAAGGTTCGAATGTGGCGCGCTTCAATATCAAGAGCGCGCAGGGTGAACTGCAACCCAGCGAAGTGGAAATCACCGCCACATCCGAAGAAACCGGCAAGAATGAAACCATCGTTGAAGCGACAGTGGATGGCGGCGGGTTGTTGATCGCGTTCAATGTGAAATTCCTGCGTGAAGCCTTGGAAGTGATCCGCACACCGAATGTTGCGCTGGAAACGTCCGCGCCGAACGCGCCGGGTGTAGTCAAGCCGGTTGGCGAGGATGATTTCCTGCATGTGATTATGCCGATGCATTTGGGGTAGATAGTAATCAGTTTTCAGTGAGCAGTAAGCGCCCTGTCGAGAGGCAAGGCGCTTTTGATTCGTAAGGTTTCTCCTCATCCCCAACCCTTCTTCAAAGGGGGAGGAAAGTCTTATGCCTTTGGCAACGTTACTTTGAAGGTTGCTCCCATGCCCATGCCCTCCGACTCAGCCCAGATCTTTCCTCCCTGGATTTCGATGATGCCTTTGGCAATGGTAAGTCCAATTCCGAGACCACCATAACGGCGTGTGTTGGGTGGTTCGATCTGATAGAACTCTTCGAACACTTTTTGTAGTTTATCCTTTGGGATGCCGTTGCCATGATCCTGCACCCATGCCAGAACATCCTTTCCCTGTTCAACCGCGCCGATTACGATCTGACCCCCTTCTGGTGAGAAACGAATGGCATTGTTGAGCAGGTTCACGAACGCGAGTGTCGTCTTTTCCTGGTCAACATTTATAAATATGGGAGGGTCGTCGCCGAATGCATAGGTCAATTCCAGGTTATGTCTTGCCGCGAAATATATGATCTCATCACATGCAAAGTTCAAGATATCCTGAATGGAGATCTTCTGAGATCGCAACTCCATCTCATCTGCCTGGAGCAAGGTCAGGTTGTTCATTTGGTCGAGCAATGAACGCATCTGTGATGCGGCGTTCAGCACCTGTTGGGCATGATCTGAGAGTTCGTCCCTGGCTCCCTCCTGCAGGAAGGTCGCATACCCAATGATGATGCCAAGGGGAGTCCGCAGTTCGTGGGATGCAAGAGCGAGGAAGTTGCTTTTGATACTGTTCGTTTCCCGCACTTTTTCCAGGGCCTGTTGCGTTTGATGGAATAACCGTGCATTGTTGATCGCAATGGCGGCATGTGCGGCAGTGACAGATAAGACCGCCACGTCCCCTTCGGTGAATTCGCCATCGCGCTTGTTGATCGCTTCCAGCACGCCCATGGTCCGGTCCTTGATGGGCATGGGAACGCCAAGCAGAGTCTTGGTCTTGAATTTGACTTGATCCGCAACCAGTGAGTAATGACGCGGGTCCTGTTCGACGTTGTTCAGGATCATCGGTTGATTGGTGCGGAAGATTGTCCCTGCAAGACTGCCTTCAATGGGCACGGGGATCTCCGCCAGCCTGGCGGGATCCGAACCTGTTGCCGCGGCGAAATACAAGCGCGGATTTTTCTCGTCATACAGGAGAATGGAAGATGCTTCACAGTCCAGAAGTTCGGTTGCGGTCGCGGTGATCTGCTGGAGGAGTTCATCCAGATCGAGGGTTGAGTTCAAGGTGACGCTCAACTCTACAAGGCGCAACAACTGATTCTGGCGCCCCTCAAGATCGCGGAGTTTGCCGGTCGCTGTGGTCATGGATACAGTGTACAAAATTCGGCAATGAGATTCAAGTACCAGTTTCCTGATTTATTTTAATATTTCGTAAATGATGAACCTGCGGTTTTCGAACATGCTTGTCAGGGGCAGGTTACAGTCTTGTATCTTATCGGGGAGTATCTGGCTGTATTCCCAGGTTTTGTGAAGGACAATGTAATCGCCGCGTGTGAGATGGTCACATTCAAGCGCCATGATCGAATCCCTGTTTGTGAACAGGCGCATGGCGCGCGGCTTGAAGAAGACGACCACACTTTCAGGCGGCGTCTCTGCCTTTATATAGTTGAACATGTCCGAACTGAATGGATCGAATGGTCCGTTGATCTTTCTTCCGTCTTTCAGATTTGCATAGGCTTGAGTCCCCGAGTTGAATAGGAAGATCCCGGCGAGGATGAGCCAGAGCAGGGAGACGGCCCCTTTACCGAGGAGGTGTTGTCTTTCGGGCAACATTCTGACAAAGGCGTTCATGCCCTGAAAAGCAAAATAGATGAATATCGGTAACACTGGAAAGGCAAAACGAATTCCCTGCCACTCAGGCCAGACGATCATTGCCCCGAGATAGATGATGAAGAAAAGGAGAATGTGCTGGTCGGCATTCCTGCGTTTCCACGCACCAACGATAAAAAGGGCGACCAGCAAGTAATAAACATAGACCCACGCGGAATCGCGTTGGATGCCCAGGAACTCCGCGCCAAAGTAAAAGTAGCCGGGAATATTTCGCGTGATGAATTTCTCCCAGGTGAACCCCATGAGTTGACGGAAATACGCGCCCTGTCCGTTCGGGAAGATCAGGGATGAACTTAACCAAAGAACGCCGAACACAGCAACTACAACAGTGGAGTTGAGTATCCTGTCTTTTCGTTTGGTTTGTTCCTGGTAAAAGCGCAGTGCCTGGTCAGCAAGAAAACTTGCAAGCAGAATGATTCCATTTGTGCGGATGAAGAAGGCAAGGAATATGGTGGTTCCCAGAAAGACCAACGTCCATATTCCCTGTTTCGCGTTGAGTCTTGTGATCCATAACAAAACCAGGAACACGAAGAACAGGAAAGGCATATCCGAAATAATATAGTCCAGGTATCTTAAAAGTGTCGGGTTGAAAGCGAGCAGGGAGACGAGGAGCAGGCTTTCGGTCCGCGTGAGGCGGGCTTCGATTAACAGATAGAGACAGACAAGAAATCCCGCAAAGAAAAAGAGACCGGGCAGTTTCAATGCGAGTGCGTGCACGCCTTTGAGCAACAACACGGGGGTAAGCACGAGCGGGTATCCCCAGGGATAAGCTACAGGCCCGATTAGAACCGATGATTCAAAGATCGTGAATGTGTTGCGCTCGATGAATTCATCCATGTTACCATTCAGGATGCTTTGTGCCTGCATGATGTACGATGCAAAGTCGTCACCCCATTCGTGCCCGCGCGTAAGAATGGATGTGCCAAGCACCAGGCTCAAAAGCAAAACAACAATCAAGAACGGGTCCCGTAGTTTGATCATATGAATAATTTTATCGCTAATATGTGCAGGATATCCGTTGTGTTTTTTTGTAAAAAATATCCGCCCATCAGAGCGGATATTTATACGCTTCACATTAAGCTGGAGCCTGATCCTGATTTATGAACCCTGCCTCATCTGCGGGATGTTTCTCATGCGTTTTGCCCGTTCGGTCAACGGGCGTTTGGCAACGATGGGTATCTTGCCGCTGCCTTCTGGTGTCAATACATTGATCGCCTCCCAGCCTTCCTCGCCTCATTCATCCAATGTGTTTTGAATGGGTTCGTCCTTTGTTCCGAAGATACTGCCAATCGTTTGGACACGATATTCCCATTGTTTGATTTCTTCGGTCATTTCTACCTCCTAAAGTGCAAGTAATACGTGCAAGACAATGTCGGCAGAGAAGTGGGAGATCATCGCAGATTCAAGTCCGCGTTTCCAATACAGGTAACCAAAGAAGATACCAGCCACCCCATTGAGCACGACTGCCCGTGTAACAATCAGTGGTGAGAGGGGCATGACAGTTGCGGTTGCAGGTAGATGTCCAAGGCCAAAGAATATTGCGGCAAGGATGTTCGCTGTCCAGAATACCATGCCTGTTGGTTTGCCCTCTGCTGTTTTACTGATAAAGGAACCGATCCATGCAAGCAGAGACATGAGAAATAGCCGCAGAAGGATTTCCTCTACGATGCCGCCATAAAACGATGCGAAGAATCCCTTCCACGCGGCAGGTTGAGCAGTTTGTGCAATATCCTTCACCTTACCGCCAAATTCCCGCAACAGTGCGGCTTGAAAGACAAAAGCATCCAGCCCGATGATCAGGAGCGATGCAATCACACCAAATAAAACGCTGATAGGCAGTATTGCTCGAACTTTATCCGCGACCTCTTCGCCGTTCAATTTCGCCTCCAGGATCGGAACGCCAAGTCCGGCGCGGTTGGCGAAGAAAAGTCCTGCTGCCGCCAATACGCCAAACATCAAGGCGTTCTGGATAATTTGGATTACGATCAGGGTTGGCAACGGGATGGGCAATTCCATAGTTTGCAATATCCCACTCTGAAGCGCCAGCGAATAGGGGATGATCGCGATCACGCCGAATATTGCGGCGATCCACAAGATGAAAAAGATTTTCCAGTTGAATGGTTTGTTCATTTCGTCTCCTATAGTTTTGCGATGAGCATGCTTCGCTTGAAGCTGCGGATGCTGATGTGGAGCAGGATCGCATCAACAATCCAGATCAATGTTCCAACCAGCATGACCGTCCCTGCACCGAGATAAAGCACACCAGTGACCTGTCCGATCACCAGTGCCAGTACGAAAACAACAAGCGACCCTGTAAGTTGATACGCCTCCATAAAAGTTTTGACTCGCGATGAGATCAATACGGTTGCCGAAATTCCAAGCAATGCGAACGCAGGTGTCAGCCAGAACATCATGGGCCACCAGGTTGGCAAAGGAAACCAGATCCGATTGAACAACCCATAACTTGCCACATTGACCACGACGATGTATACGAGGTATGTCAACCACGAAAGTGAAATCGCAGGAATGACAGCCGCCAATACTTTTCCAAGGAAAAGCTCCATATCCGTCGCGGGTGAGTAGAGCAATGCTTCCAATGTTTTGCGTTCGCGCTCGCCGACGAAGGAGTCTGCACCAACCACCGATGAAAACATCAGCGGCATAATCAAAAACAACGGCGCGAGCATAAATGCCGTCATATATAATACGAACATTTGTTCTAATTTTAATCCTTCGAAAATCACCTGTATTGCTGGCGGCAGATTGTTCAAAAGTGTTTTCACATCCCCCAGTTCGCGCTGTATATCCTCCACCGGGATGAATTGCGGCACCAGAGT
>DATIUT010000199.1:0-8769 GCA_035466615.1 Anaerolineales bacterium
TCCTGAAAGAATACACCGAGACGCTTTCGTGGGGCATCGCTACACCTGAGTATTTCCAGTCGCTTGCAGAACAAAAATGCGCCTGCGAACTGGATACGCTTTTCGAGGAGTGGGTGTATCCATGACTCTCAATAAACTCTATGCCATAACACACGGTCTCAATCGCCGCTTTCCCAACGGGAACGATCCCTTTCAAATGATGACCCGTCTGCTCGAAGAAGGCGGCGAACTGGCACAGATGGTCAATCATTTTGAAGGGACAGGGGTCAAGCGCGAGAAATACGGCACGCCGGATAAAGCCAAACTCGCCAAGGAAGTGATGGATCTCCTGCGAAGTACCCTTCAAATCGCGATCTACTATGGAATTGAAGACGACCTTGAGAGGAAGATCAATGATTCCTACGAGAAAATGAAAAATGAGGGGTTGATTCAAGAATAAGGGCTACCCACTCACTGTCAACGGGAGTATAATGACTGCCGCCCAGCCCCAGGCTGGCATTTTTGTGAGTGGAGAACCCATTGCATGATAAGAAACTTAACCAACCGAATCCTTTTCGTCCTTCTCATTGTCGGGGTCGCTTTGTGGGTTGACTTAACAGATGAGATCAAATTAAACAACCCCAGAGACGATTCCGTCTTATTCCAACTGGACACATCGCCCAAACTTGGTCTTGACCTGCAGGGCGGCCTGCAAGTGTTATTGGAAGCCGACCTGCCTGAAACCACCAATATCACCGCCGAAGAGATGGAAACCGCGCGCAATATCGTCGAGAACCGGACCAACGCACTGGGTGTGAGCGAAAACCTGATCCAGGTAGCGGGTGAGAGACGCATCGTGGGCGAGTTCCCCGGAGTGGAAAACTCGGACGCCATTCTTGACATCATCCAGCAGACGGGTCTGCTTGAGTTTGTAGATACTGGCGGCTTCAGACCAGAGAGGGACACAGTCCTTCAAACAGATTTTGGGCTTAATCCCTCCGGCGACGCCGCCCCGGCAACGAATGGCGAAGGCGAACAAACCGTTTACCACACCATCATGACCGGAAAAGATCTGCGAAGCGTGGGTGTTTCACCCGATCAATTGGGTAATAATTATTCCATCGATTTTACGCTAACCCCGGAAGGCGCCAAGATATTTGGCGACCATACCGCCGCAAATGTTGGCAAAATATTAACCACGACACTGGACAAGCGTGTCATATTAGCCGCAAGCATTAATAGCCCCATCCCAGACGGCTCCGGCACGATCACGGGAAGTTTCACTGCGGAAGAAGCGAATAGCCTCGCCATTCAACTGCGCTACGGCTCCCTGCCGATCCCATTGAAGGTCGTGGAGACCCGCATCATCGGTCCCACATTGGGCGCCGACTCCCTGCAACGCAGTCTGTTTGCCGGCTTGATCGGGTTCGCGATCGTGATCCTGTTCATGGGAATTTACTACCGCCTGCCTGGCATTACAGCAAACATTTCCATCCTGATGTACGCGGTCATTTTATTTGCGATCTTCAAATTGATCGGCGTTACAATGACCCTGCCCGGCATTGCGGGCATCATGCTCAGCACAGGCTCGGCGCTGGACGCGAACATCCTCGTCTTCGAAAGGTTGAAGGAGGAGTTACGCGGCGGACGGACGATGAGGCAGGCTTTCGGTCAGGCCTGGAATCGTGCGTGGCCCTCCATCCGCGATTCGAACATCGCCGCTCTGATCACATCCGCCATCCTGTTCTGGTTCGGGAGCACATTTGGCGCGACCATCGTAAAGGGCTTTTCATTGACCCTGGCAATCGGCGTGGTCATCAGTTTGTTCTCCTCCCTGTTCATCACGCATACATTGCTTGGACTGGCGCTGGAAACTTTCAAACCCAAAAATCTTGAACGCTGGTTCGGCATCTAGGAGAGCAGAAAAATGAACATCCTCGGAAAACGTTATATCTTCTTCGGCTTGTCCCTGTTGATCATACTTATCGGTCTTGTCATCACACTCACAGGGGGAATACCCCTGTCCATTGATTTCACCGGCGGGAGTCTGCTTGAAGTTAAGTTCAATGGACAAACACCCGAAACAAGTCAGATTATCGCGGTCTACGATAATGCCGGCATCAAAGACGTGCAGGTACAGACCAGCGAAACAGGCAGTTATATCATCCGGTCGCAATTTCTCGAAAACGACAACCGGGATGCTGTTCTTGCGTCACTGAACGAGACCATTGGCGAAGTGACCGTCATCCGCTTCGACAGCGTGGGTCCCAGCATCGGCAAACAGGTCACGTCGCGCGGCGCACTGGCTGTGGTCGTTTCCTCATTGTTGGTCGTTCTTTTCATTGCCTGGTCCTTCCGCGGCATTGCGAATGCATTCCGTTATGGTGTCTGCGCCATCCTTGCCATGATCCACGACGTTGCCATCATCTTCAGCGTCACAGCACTAGGCAGCCTTCTGTGGGGATGGGAGATCGATTCTCTCTTCCTGACCGCCCTGCTGACCGTGATCGGTTTCTCAATGCAGGATACGATTGTGGTATTTGACCGCATCCGCGAAAATTCGAATGTCTACCGCCGCCTGGATTTTGAGACGCTTGTCAACCACTCGATCGTTCAAACCCTCCAGCGCTCCATCAATACTCAATTGATGACAGTTGAATTTCTCCTGCTGGCGCTTGCCATGTTCGGCGGAATTACACTGCGCGAGTTCGCGGCCATCCTGCTGATCGGCCTGTTCAGTGGGACCTACTCATCCATCTTCATCGCCGCCCCAATCCTTGTGTTGTGGGAAAACCGCGAATGGAAAAACTGGTTTCGTAGCAAACCGGCTGCCGCATAAAACCGGTTTAAATATCCCGCATTTAAAAAACGCTCCCATTTTGGGAGCGTTTTTTAAATCATATAATCAAGATAGTCGTCATCTTACGACCTAATAGAGACGCTACCCTCCGAGTTCCACCGCCAGAGCGTCGTAGTATGTTCCTGCCCCAAAACCGTCGATCAGGATGTGATCAAGCGGTTTCATGTTTGGGAGCTCGCGCAGGAAGGCAATCATATTTGAGGCGGCGCTTACATTCCCAAACTCGCTCAACAGCCACGGCATCGGCAGGACGATCCCTTCGCTTTGCAGGTGTTTTTCCTTCAACTTGTTAATCTTGTAATTCGCATGATGAACGATTGCTACGGCAAGCGACTTGCCAGCCATGCCAAGATCGCTCAGTCTGGTTTGATAGGCAACATACACATCCCTGACCACCTGCACGCCCGTCCGCACAAACAACTTGACCATGCCCATCGGTCCCGCCATTGAAATGGAAGAACCGTCATGCGGTTCATGCATCAATCCAGCTACACGGATGTTATTTTCAAAAGGTTTGGTCACATCCACATTATATCCGTCATTGACGGTACGGGAGTGGGGATAATACATGGCAACCTGCAATACTCCACCATCATCGAAGACTTCACGCGATTTACCCGCCAAGAATTTCATGGTTTGTCCGGGGATCACTCCAATCACGCCCGCCGCGTTCCCAAATAATTGCAAGGCATTGGCATCGTGTGATGAACTGATAAAGCGGCTCAGACCTTCGATCCCACCGACAAGCACTTTCTTTCCATATAAAGATTCTGCAATATTCCGATCCAATTGCAAATTCTCAGGCAGTTCAGGGTTCAACGCCAGATGCAGACTGCTGGTTGAACCATCGCACGCCTTGTGGATCGCAACTTTCAAAGCAGAGTCGGGAATGCCCGCGGCTTTCGTGATCTGGTCCAGATAGTCCTCTGTCAGCGGGGCGCTCATACCGATTAGTACCGCCTCCACTTCAGAAGGGTTCCAGTTGCAAGCCTTCATGGCTTCAATGAGGAACCTTTTCCCGACCTCCACCTCCAATTGGGTATGCTCCTCACGCGTTAAAGTGAGCGGAAGATGTTGTCGGTTGAGAAAGCCCAATTCAGACAGATTCAACCTCTCGGTCGAAGGAAGCGGGTGGCCGAGGCGTTGTTCAAGAAATTGAGGTAAGGTATTGTTATCGTAACTATCTCCCCACGTTCCATAAACTCCTCCAATCCCAACGGATGGGTTGGATACACGTTCCATGCCGAATGGAATGCCTCCACCAACAGGAATTATGCCCTTTTCAATGCCAGGGCGGTCATAGAAGGACGCGTTTGCAGGGGTGGAATTTTCCGTAGTCATTAAAACTCCTTTTGTTTCATCACCCATATGAACACTGACGGTGGCTGATAGTTTCGCAAGCAACCGCCTGGCAGTCAAAGCCATAAGTCCTGCACATCACAGGCACGATGCGCAGGACCGCTATTCAAAACCAAATAAGTGTGCAAATGGATTAAATGCTTATTAGATACCGTTCTTTTTGATCACATTCTTATACCATTTCGCGCTGTCCTTCAATGTGCGCTTTTGTGTTTCATAATCCACCCAGATAATGCCGAAACGTTGACTATACCCGAATGACCATTCGAAATTATCAATCAACGACCAGACGAAATAACCTGCCAATGGAACGCCTGCCTGTATGGCGCGATGTGCGGCAACGAAATGAGTGCGCAAGTAATTCGTACGCAATTCATCAGGGATGTTTCCATTTTTGTCAGGACCTGTGGAATAACTTGCACCATTCTCTGTTACATAGACTTTGAGCGGCTGGTAATCGAAATAGACCCTGCCAAGAACACCGGTTAATCCTTCGGGGTAATTTTCCCAGCCCATTTCTGTCCAGTTTTCAGGAGTTTTGGATTTGGGAAAAACAGTCTGCGGATCGTTGTTTGCCTCACCTGCACGTGCAAGATGACGTGTGTAATAATTCAAACCAATGAAATCCGTTGGCGTGGAGATCACGTTCATGTCGCCCGATTGCACAAAATCCAGGCCATTCGGGAGTGCACCAAGTCTTGTGAAATATTCGAGCGTGTCTGATGGATAGCCGCGACCATACACGGGATCAGCAAACCAGCGAAACCATTTGCCATCATCTTCCCGGGTAAGTTTCATATCTGCCGCGCTGTTGGACGCCGCCATCTTCCAATTGATATTGAGCGTGATGCCAACTTCCGCGTTCCGGCTGTTACGTCGAATAACAGGTATTGCCCATCCATGCGAAAGTAACAGGTGATGCGTTGTGCGAACCGCTTTGGGATAATCCTTTATGCCCGGTGCATGAGTTCCGGTTTCGTATCCCAGCCAGGCAACGACGGCAGGTTCATTATGTGTAATCCAGTTCTTTACGCGGTCACCGAGTGCATGGGAAACAACGTTTGCATAGTCCGCGAACGCCTCGGCTGTTGAACGGACCGCCCAGCCACCTTCATCCTCCAACGTCTGCGGAAGATCCCAATGGTTGAGCGTAACGAATGGCATGATACCCACTTCAAGCAGGCCATCCACAAGTTTGCTGTAGAAGTCGAGTCCCTTTTGGTTGACCATACCCCGTCCCCCAGGCAGGATGCGAGGCCAGGATATCGAAAAACGATACGCCTGCAAACCGATCTTCTTCATCAAACCGATATCTTTTCTCCACAGGCGATAATGATCGTCCGCCACATCCCCGTTATCGTTATTTTTGATATTGCCAAACGCATGTGTGAACCGATCCCACGTGGATTCGCCCTTGCCGTGTTTGTTCCACGCCCCCTCGATCTGGTACGAAGCTGTCGCCGCGCCCCAGATGAAATCTTCAGGAAAAATAATCTTGTTTGCCATTCGTTGCTCCATAAGTGCGGCATAGATGTCGCTTTATACAGGTTGCGAGATAAGTCTTGTGGTGCGGTTACTTCAACCGCCTGCCGATTATACGCGCTGTTTCCACGTTCGCAGGAAATTTCCCGACGATCACTTCCCACGTCTCATTTAGTGTTGCCGATTCGTGTTTATTCAATGTCTTCAAAGTACCGAGCGTTTCGAGTTCAATGCACACATCCTTGACATATGCTTCCACATTACAACCCAGATCGGGGAGCATCCCCTCCTCAACAGCAAATCGTTTCACGAACAATGCTTCGCCTAACGCGCAGGCGATCCATCCGTGCGAGTTCCGGTTTCCGATCTTCACTGCCTGCTCGGACGCCTTGCCATGCAGCAATATGAAGTCATCGTACAATTCGAGTCGCTCATCTTTCAAGTTCGTGTAAGGCCACAACACAATATTACGATTTGGTACAAGCCCGCCCGCAATGGATAGAGGCAAGATTCCCACCCCACCCAAACGCAATTGCGTAATGCCCCATGGCGCCAGTTCAGTCGGCGCATCGCCGTGCCAGGTCACCTTCTGCGAAAGATGCACACAGGTTCCATCCAGCCGAATCGTAATCTCTTTTTCCAAACCCGAGGCATCCACAGGGCTTCTCAAAACAACGTTGTGGTTTTTGGTCACGTTCAAACCCTCTTCAGGGCACATATAAAGCGGATCTTCAGGCGCAGTCCACAAACGATGCCCGCCACGCAGGTAAAACTCGCCGTGCGGTGTCGCCCAATGCACATCAGGCGTTTCGGCGAGCAGGTTGCCGTCCACGCCTTTCGCATACAATCCGATGATGCGAGGCCCTGTCGTCTTCAAATACTCGAGGCGCAAAAATTCATTTTCTATGGATTCAGATGGAAGCCTTGATTCGAACATCACGCCTCCATCATCACTTCGACATCCACTTTGCTCAAACCCTCTTCCGCTCGGATCACACCTTTGTTGTGTGAAGGTCGGCGTCAAGAAAATAACGCCTAGGCCTTGAAAGTAAAGGGGCGAAAGTGACTTTAAGCATGTTATTTTTTCGACTCCAGTGACAACCAATGGCAAAAAATTGACGCTCAGGCCGGACATCCGCACGAGCGGCGGATAACAAGTTCAATTGGGAGAAGAGCCGCCTCGTCTGACACTTCCTGTTTTTAGCAAGCCAAACAACCGTTCACTGCGATTCGCCCAACTAATTCTGTCGGCCACGGGGAGATGCAAGGGCGAAGTCAAAAAGCCGAGAGACACAGGTCAACAAAGCCAACTACTCATCAACGGGTATTCCTCTCGCGTCAAGATGAATGAGCTGGGCATGAGGTCCAATCGGATGGCGAAAATCTGGTTGACTCCCGCACGGGACGTGACGACAAGCAGATTATACTCATTCCTACGAACAATCTGTTCAATCCCATTCAAGAGCAGGGCAAAAAATCGTTGTACATATTGGTCAGCAGTAACCCGACTACCACTTGCTGCTACTGGCCAAGTGGCGGTACTGCTGAAGCTTTTCAACTGAAAATAATCCATGTCTTGTTCTACGGTCAATAAGCTTTTTGAGCCGCCTATAAGATCGATCCGTTTGATTATCAAGATCGAAGTTGGCATTCCCTAAAATAGTACTAATTTGGGAGGATTAAAAATGTACATTTTGGGGATTTTTCCTATATAATGTAAGAAGGTTTAATTACAAATTTGCAAACCAAACTCAGAGCGCAAAATTCAGGGAGACGCATGAAAAAATTGTCGGTTCTTTTTCTGACAGCGATTCTGATTTTTCAGCCATTCTCGTTGGCTCTGGCACAGTCACAGGGAGAGATACGTATCAACCAGTTTTCCACATTGGAGGGTCCTGATGCAATGACCCTGCGGTTATATTTCAACGTATATGATGACCGCACAGGCACCCCAATGCTGACTGTGGATGCACAGAGCGCCCAGATCACCCTATTGAACACGAATTACACTGTTGAAGGCCAGCTTAAGAAGCCGGATGTTCCGATCTATATCACAATGGTCCTGGACTCCAGTGGTAGTATGGGTGGCGCAGCCGAAGACCTACAGGACTCTGCCAAGCTGGCATTTAATAACACCCCAGACAACTCACTTTTCTCGGTTGTGCAATTCGATGAAGAAATTAAATTGTTACAAGACTTTACCGAAAACATACCCGCCCTTCTTTATGCGATTGACCGTTACAAAGTTTCTCGTAACGGCACCTGTTTGTATGACGCCACTTATTCAGCTGTGGAGGCCATGGCAAAAGCTCCAGCAGGTCGCCGTGCTGTGATCCTGTTCACTGACGGCAAGGATGAGAACAAGGAAGGCAAGCAATGCAGCAAGCATACATATCAAGAACTTGTAGACCTAGCCATGAAATCACAAGTGCCGATCAGCACGATTGGGCTATCCTATAATCAAGGGGCGATCAACTCTCTTGAACTGGAGAGCATGGCTGGTAGTACAGGCGGGATCTCTGCAGTTGCCACCCAGAGCAACCTTGATGATGCGTTCGAAAAGATCATGTCGTCATTGAAGGCACAATGGATGCTGGAAGCCGCCATCTATCCCCGCCGTGGCAATAACGATGCTGTATTCAATCTCACACTCAAGGACGGGCTTTCCCTCAACACTGCCTTCACCGTCACCTCGAACACCGATTACCCCGGTCCGCCAAGTCCGGTGTCGGCAAGGTTTGCCGGCTTATTGCTCAATGCCGCCAAACAATCCTACGAAATCCAACTTGACCTGACTTCATCCGAACTGGTAGGCTACGTTAAGATAGAGGTCTGGGATAGCGAAGCGGGTTCGAAAGTGGGCGAATATACATTCGATCAACCCGGACCGAACAACAGTTTCTTTGTGCCGACAGAGATGTTGACCATCGGACGGGATTATCAGTTGCACATCCTTGCAGTTGGAAAAGCGGACAACATCCCCTTCGAGATCGTTCGCGATGACGAAGGAAAAGGCTCGACCCAGCTCATCCACGAATTTGAATTCGATCCTTCCTCATCATACCCAACTTTAAAAGTTCAATCCCTCA
>DATIUT010000200.1:0-9962 GCA_035466615.1 Anaerolineales bacterium
CGAGTCTGTTGAGACTCTCGTGAAGGAAGCGGCAGAGGCCGAAACCAAGCGCGGCGCAACAAGCAGGACGAGTAAATAATTCCCTCACCCCTAGCCCCTCTCCCCGCGAAACGCGGGAGAGGGGAATAAGTTGATATTATGAAAGAACTCATTGAATACATCGCCAGGTCGTTAGTGGAACATCCCGAAGAAGTGCAGGTGCGCGAGATGGGGGGCGGCTCGAAAGCCCGCATTGAGTTGAGCGTTGCCAAAGATGATATGGGACGAGTCATTGGCAAGGGCGGCAAGGTTGCCAACTCCATCCGCACGCTTTTGAGGGTGGCCGCTGAAAAAGAGGGCAGGCAAGTCACACTCGATGTGGTAGAGCCGGAATAATGGCTGATCAGAAAAACACGGGCTCGCCAAACGGCGAGCCTCTTTATTTGAGTGCGGGTTTTTTACGGCGTCCACATGGTGTGCGCGGTGAAATCATCATGGATCTGCATACCGATTTCCCTGAACGAATGAAAAAGGGCAGGAAACTTTTCGTTGGCGATGACCACAAGCCGATGACCATTGCCGGCGTACGCCCTCATCAAACTGGGTTGCTTGTAAAATTCAAAGGCGTTGACACGCCGGAAGATGCGGGTTTGTATCGCAACCAGTGGGTGTATGTGCAAACGAAAGACGTTCCGTTGCCTGAAGGCCAGCATTACAAGCATGAACTCCTGGGATTAAAGGTCGTGGACGAGAACAACAATCCGCTTGGCGGGCTGGTGGAAATTATGGAAACAGGCGCAAATGACGTGTATGTTGTGCGGGACGACTCTGGTAAAGAGACCCTCCTGCCTGCCATTCCCTCGGTCATTCTGGACCTGGATATTGAGCGCGGTTTTCTGAAAGTTCATCTGCTCGAAGGGCTTTAGTGCGAGCCGCAAGTTATACGTTACAAGTTGCGGGTCATGCAAGCCTTGAATTCATAAATTCTTTGTGTCCTTTGCTCCCTTTGTGGTAAAACAAATTATGGATGATAAAAAATACTGGATCGGCTTCAATTTGATCAAAGGCATCGGCGCGGTGCGGATGCAAGGTCTCATCGCGTATTTCGGTGACTTGGAGTCCGCATGGAGGGCGTCACCGGCTGATCTGGCTGGAGCAGGCTTGGGACTGAAAGTGATCGAGCGGGTCGTCCAGGCGCGCGAAAATGTGGATTTGGATAAAATCTGGGAGAAGATCGAGAAGCAGGGAATCAAAATCCTGACATGGCAGGATGAAGCTTATCCGCAACGATTAAAGGAAATTGACCAACCTCCGCCCGTGTTGTATATTCGCGGCGAATATCTGCCTGATGACTTGTTTGCAGTTGCGATTGTCGGCACGCGGCGAGTTACACCTTATGGAAGACAAATTACTGAAGAGCTGTCATCTTTCCTTGCCGTGAATGGATTGACCGTCATCAGTGGTCTCGCACGCGGCGTGGACGCGATTGCACATCAGACCGCCTTGAAAGCAGGGGGGCGGACAATTGCAGTATTGGGTTCGGGCGTGGATAAGATTTATCCGCCTGAACATCGTGGTCTGGCAGAGCAAATGATGGAGCGCGGCGCGATTATCAGTGATTATGCCCCGGGTACGCCGCCGGATGCATCCAATTTCCCGCCGCGTAATCGCATCATTTCCGGGTTATCATTGGCGGTCGTTGTGACCGAAGCAGGAGCGACAAGCGGAGCCTTGATTACCGCTGAATTTGCCGCCGAGCAGGGACGTGAGGTCTTTGCTGTGCCTGGTAGTATACTTGCGCCACAAAGCAAGGGAACGAACAAGTTGGTCCAAAATGGCGCGCTTCCTTTGTTGAACGTCAATGATTTGATGCAGGCTTTGGATATTACACGTGTTGGAGAACAAAAAGCCGCACGCAAGATCATGCCGAGCGATGCAACAGAAGCGAAATTGTTGAGCGTCCTCGGCAGTGAACCCCTGCATGTGGATGAAATACGAAGCCAGTCTGAATTGCCGATAGAGAAAGTGTCCGCCGCCCTGGCGTTGATGGAACTGAAGGGGATGGTGCGTCAAGTGGGGGGCATGAATTATGTTGCAGTGCGTGAGGTACAATCCGATTACAATGTTTGAAAAATATATGGTGAGTATATAAAAACATGACCGAACATTCATACGCTGTCATCATGGCCGGGGGCGAGGGAACCCGTCTTTGGCCCATCTCAAGAAGAGAACTGCCAAAACAACTCCTGCCTCTGCTTGGCAGCGAAACTTTATTTCAAAGCACGATTGCACGGCTTGAAAAACTTTTTCCTCCTGATAGAATTCTTGTCGTCACTGTTGATGAACTGGCGCGTGTGATGCAGAAGCAGGCTCCCTCCATCCCCAAAGAGAACTATTTGATCGAACCTGCGCCGCGTGGGACGGCATCTGTGGTAGCATTGGCGGCTGCTGTACTTGTGAAGCGTGATCCGGAAGCGGTCATGGCGATACAGACAGCCGACCATCATATCCGCAATCAGGATTTGTTTCAATACCTGCTTAAGACTGCATTTGAAGTGGCAGGAAAGGAATATTTGGTCACGCTTGGTGTAACGCCGACATACCCTTCCGTTGGATACGGTTACATCCAGCAGGGTGAGCCGCTCAATGGTGACTATAAGTATCCTGTATATATGGTCAAGCGTTTCAAGGAAAAGCCGGATGAAGCCACAGCCCAGCAACTTCTTCGTAGTGGTGACCATTCATGGAACAGCGGCATGTTCGTCTGGCGCGCAGATGTGATCCTGGCTGAGATTGAAAAACAGATGCCCGAATTATTTGCGGCAGTCAGTGAGATCGTTTCCGCGTGGGCTTCACCCAAACGGGACGGTATTCTACGGTCCAAATGGATGGACCTGAAGACCCAGACCATTGACTACGGTATCATGGAGAAGGCTGGGCGCGTGGCTGTGTTACCCGCAGGAGGTTTGGGCTGGAGCGATGTTGGTTCGTGGGATTCGCTGTTTGAAGTCCTTTTGCCTGATATGAATGGTAATGTATCGGTGAATTCCAAGCATTTGCCTCTCGACACCCACAATGCACTTGTGTACAGCGTTAATGACCAAAGGCTTGTTGTAACGATTGGCATGGACGAAGTTGTTGTGGTGGACGCAGGCGATGTGCTGCTGGTCTGCAAAACGGACCAATCACAAAAAGTACGTGATGTTGTCGAGTATTTAAAGAGAAATAATCAGGAAAAATTTTTGTAAAAATCCCCTCACCTGTCCTGCGGGCAGCCTCTCCCAGCGGGAATGGGCAGAGTGAGGGAGGAGTGTACATGGAAGCTTATTGTATGAAGTGCAAGACCAAACGTGAAATGAATAACCCTGTTGCAAGTTTCAACGCAAAGGGTTCTCCTGTCACAATTGGTATTTGCCCTGTGTGTGGGACAAAACTTTATAAAATGGGAAAATCTGATGCCCACGCGGGATTGATCCCTCCACCCAAGCCTGAGAAGCAGGTGAAGGTTGTGAAGCGCGATGGCAAACTTGTTATCGTTGAGTCGCCCGCCAAGGCAAAAACTGTGGGGCGATATCTTGGCAAGGGATACACCGTTCGCGCATCGGTGGGGCATGTGCGTGATTTACTGAAATCACAACTGTCTGTTGATGTGGAAAATAATTTCACACCAAAATACCGCGTGCCCAACGAGAAGAAGGAAATCGTCAAGGAGATCAGGATGCTCGCGCAAAAGGCGCAGGAAATCTATCTCGCGACTGATCCCGACCGCGAAGGCGAGTCCATATCATGGCATTTGATGGAAGCGGCTGAGATCGAACCTGAGCGCGCAAAACGGGTCGTTTTTCATGAGATTACGGAGCCTGCGATCAAGGAGGCATTTGACCACCCACACCAGATCAACATGGATCTGGTGAATGCCCAACAGGCGCGTCGCATTCTGGATCGTTTGGTTGGGTACAGCATCAGCCCGATCCTGTGGGAAAAGGTGAGAGGTCGCCTTTCGGCAGGAAGAGTTCAATCTGTAGCCCTCAGGCTCATCGTCGAGAGGGAACGTGAGATCGAAGCATTTGTGCCTGTCGAGTACTGGTCAATTCATGGTGAGTTCAAGCCGGATGGATTGAAATCCACATTTGTTGCGAAACTGGCAAAGGTGGATGAGAATGACCCTGAACTTCAAAACGAAGAGATGGTCAAACCAATCCTCCAGGATATGGAAACTGCCGTATATTCGATCACTAAAATCAAGCGCGGCGAACGCAGGCGCAAACCTGCCGCGCCGTTCACTACATCCACTTTGCAGCAGGAGGCCTCACGCAAACTTGGTTATACAGCCAGGCGAACGATGGCTCTGGCACAGGGGTTATATGAAGGCCAGGATGTGGGCAATGGCGGCACGACCGGTTTGATCACCTATATGCGGACTGATTCGACGAATGTTTCGCAGTTGGCACAACAGGAAGCACGCGAGTATATAACAGGAAAATACGGCGCAGACTTTTTGCCGCCTGAACCTCCGCAGTATGCCAAACGTTCCGCCAATGCACAGGAGGCTCATGAGGCGATCCGTCCGACATCTGTGATGCATACCCCTGAACAGGTGCAGAAATATCTTGAGCCTGCCATGTTCAAATTGTATCGCCTGATCTGGCAAAGATTTGTAGCCTCGCAAATGGAAGCGGCTGTGTATGATACTTTGCAGGTGGAGGTGACTGGAAAGACGAATGATCACGAGTATCTTCTGCGTGTTTCCGGCTCTGCCGTAAAGTTCGCAGGTTTTTTGGTTGTGTATGAAGAAGCGAAGAATGAAGATGTAAAGACCGAAGATGAGGACGAAGAGAATGTCAAAATCCCTGCCGGCATCGCCGAGGGACAAAAACAGGAACTTGTGCGCCTCATCCCTGAACAGCATTTTACACAGCCTCCGCCGCGTTATTCAGAAGCTTCCTTGGTGCAGGCACTGGAAGAGGATGGTATTGGCCGACCATCCACGTATGCGCCGACGATCTCGACCATCCAACAGCGCGGATATGTTGTCCGTGAAGAGAAACGGCTTGTACCGACAGAGATTGGCATTCAGGTCAATGACTTGGTGGTGCAATATTTCTCGGATATCGTAGACTACCAGTTCACAGCCCGCATGGAAGAGGACCTGGATATGATCTCGAATGGTCAGGCGGAGTGGACGGAGGTGATCTACGAGTTTTACCATCCGTTTGCTGAAGACCTGAAAAAGGCGCAGGCTGAAATGCCTGTCACGAAGAGCGAGCCTGAGAAATTGGGGCGCAGTTGTCCCGAAGATGGAGGCGAGCTTGTCATCCGCTATGGGCGCTTCGGAAAATTCATCTCGTGTGCCAACTTCCCCAATTGCCGTTATACAGAACCCTGGCTCGAGAAGATTGGCATCCTTTGCCCGAAGGATGGCGGCGACCTTGTCGCGAAAAAGACGCGCAAAGGACGGACTTTCTACGGCTGTGCGAACTACCCAAATTGTGATTTTACATCCTGGAAGCGCCCGATACAGCAACCCTGCCCGAAATGTAATGGATTGCTGGTATATGCAAACAAGCGCGAGGCGCAGTGCACGAATTGTCAGGAGACTTTCCTGCTGGAAGCCATCATCCCCGAATCTGCCGAATGAAAGTGAATTGGCGGAGAGACATTGAAAAGTAGTACCCTTCGATGGTTGTTTTCGAGGCGGGATGGTATATAATCTAGGTAATAACCCAAATAAAGGAAAAGGTCATGGAAGCAGTAATCGCGATCGTTAAGAACCTCCTCAAAAACCCCAAGGTGGCTCTGATTTTGGGAGTTATGTTGGGATTATTACTGGGATTGTTCATGGGATATGTGGCCTGGCCTGTTGAATGGACAGGCGGCACACCGGAGGTTTTGCGGGCGGATCTACAGGAGGATTATATCCGCATGGCGGCGGAAGCTTATGCCAGAACGAATGATCCAAATGATGCTTTGCGCCGTTGGGATGACCTGGGAAGCGCGGCTGGAGATGCCTACCTGAGGCTTCAAGCCAACCCGGGCAACATGGACATGGCAGTCCTGCAAAATTATGGCGGGTTGATCCAGACCGTAAAAGGGCCGATTGTTTCTGCACCGCAGGCGGGCGGCGATTCCCTCATGACCAATCTGGTGTTATATGCTTCCATAGCCGTTGTGGTGATCCTGCTTGTAGCGGGAGGCATGTATCTCTATCGCCTGCTTCGCAAGGGACCAAAGACCACGACAGCAGTCATGCAAGCCGCACAAGCCAGTCGTAATGCAGAGAAGACAAACTTTGAGGAAATGGGCCTTGCCCCGCCCATCACACAGACCATGACCACCTACGTTCTCGGCGATGACCTGTATGACGAGTCGTTCAGCATCGATACGGGCGGCGGTGAATTCCTCGGCGAGTATGGTGTGGGTGTTTCTGAAACGATCGGGGTGGGCGAACCCAAAAAGGTCGCGGCTTTGGAAGTCTGGCTGTTTGACAAGAACGATATCAAGACGGCCACCAAAGTGTTGATGTCTGAGCATGCCTACAATGACCCGAACATCCGCGCACGTTTGGAACCCAAGGGCGACCTCAATGTTGTCAGACCAGGCGAACAGGTCCTACTGGAGACGGAGACTCTCCAACTCCTTGCCTCCATCGTGGATTTGGAATACGGGATGGGAGCCCTGCCCCAGAACAGTTATTTTGAACGCGTCACTCTGGAACTTGCGATCTGGCCCCGCTCAGGAAATTAATCCCACCTTTAACTTAAATCAAAAGAGACCGGCTGTTTGCCGGTCTCTTTTGATTTATGCAAATATTATTCGATCTTCAAGATCTTGAGTTTTACCCTGCCGCCCGGTGTTTCTGCTTCCACCACATCCCCAACTTTGTGATCCAACAAGGCTTTCCCAAATGGAGACTCGTTCGAAATCTTCCCGTTGCGCGGGTCGGCTTCTGCGGCTCCGACCAGATAGAACGTTTCGGGGTCATACTCCTCCTCCTGGATCGTGACCCTGGCGCCCACTTCTACAACATCACTTTGTTTTTTCTCGACAATGGTCGCCGTGCGCAGGATCGCTTCGAGTTCCTGAATACGGCCTTCCAGAAAAGCCTGATCTTCCTTGGCTTTGTGGTAATCGGCGTTCTCGGAAAGGTCTCCCATTTGAATGGCGGATCGGAGGCGCTGCGCCAGTTCTTCGCGCCGGGGCCCTGTCAACTCTGCGAGCTCCGCCCTAAGTTTTGTTTCCCCTTCCGGTGTAAGGTAATGGGTTTGTTGGGTCATCTGTATTGCCTCTCAATTCATGTTTTTTCCAAGGGATTAAAAAGTTTCTGGTGTTCTTCGATTGCGTAACGATCGGTCATCCCGGCAATGTAATCGCAGATGGTCCGTTCCAGCCCGCGTATGCCAATCAGCGGTTGCACGGAATCCGGAAGCATGGATGGCTCGGAGCGATATGAATTGAAAATATCCGATATCAACCGCTCTGCCTTGACCTGCATCCTGACCACGCGAAAGTGACGGTAGAGGTTCTTATACAGGAAGTCCTTCAATTCCCGGTTGCGTCTCTGCATCTCTTCGCTGTAACCGATCACATTATGCTTGAGTTTTTGAATATCAAGCGGTGACTTGACCTTGCTTTCCTTCAACCGCTTATCCGTCGCCTCGACCATATCCGTGACCATGATGCCAACCAGTTGACGGATCATGCGGTGCCGTTCCATCTCGCTCAGGTCGGGCCCGCACCAATTGTAAGTTTCGCGCAGGATTCCCCAGAGAGCAGTGCCGTCCAGCATCTGCGGCGTGATCATGTTCGAGCGCAGGCCGTCGTCGAGGTCGTGCGTAGTATACGCCAGTTCATCCGCAACGTTGGCGATCTGTGTTTCAAGATTGCCGCGTAATTCGGGGTTGAAATCCTTCGCGTCTGAAATGTCATATTCGGATTCGTGTTTGACCATTCCTTCGCGTACCTCCCAGGTTAGATTGAGGCCGGGAAATTCAGGGTAGCGCTGCTCCAGTTCTGTGACGATACGCAGGGACTGTTTGTTGTGATCGAATCCGCCGAAATCCTTCATCAAGCGGGCAAGGACAACTTCACCGGAATGTCCAAAGGGGGAGTGCCCCAGGTCATGTGCGAGACAGATGGTCTCGACGAGGTCTTCGTTCCCGCCGAGGGCGCGGGCAAAGGTCCGGCCGATCTGGGCAACCTCCAGCGTGTGGGTGAGGCGGGTGCGGAAGTAGTCCCCTTCGTAGTTGATGAAGACCTGGGTCTTGTATTCGAGGCGTCGGAAGGCGGTGGTGTGAAGGATGCGGTCGCGGTCGCGTTGAAAGGAAGTGCGATACTCCGGTTCGTTGTCCAGGTAGGCGCGTCCTTTCGTGTCGCGGCTGCGCATGCCGTAGGGCGCGAGACTCTTGTCCTCGATCTCCTCAAGTTGTTGACGGGTGACGTACATTACGGGCCTTTCAGAACAACATGTCATTGCGAGCCCGAAAGGTGAAGCAATCTCCTTATTATGAGGGGATTGCCACGCGGCGCTGACGCGCCGCTCGCAATGACAGTTGATTTGTGGGGCGAGAGGGGGTCGAACCCTCACGGTGTCACCACCGACAGATTTTAAGTCTGTTGCGTCTGCCGATTCCGCCATCGCCCCGGTGCGATGTGTGTATATTCTACCTTAATTTGAAATGTCCTTAAGCCTTGAGGCGTTCGAGCGATTCTCCAATACTTTCGCCCGCCAATCCTTGATTACGAATGGAAGATAAAGCAGAAGTATGGTTATCAATCCGATGGCTTCCATGTAAAGGATGTAGATGGGCCAGGGCGGGAGCAGGTCGAGCAGGCTGGCTGTTTCGGGTTTGTGATTGATCATCAGGTAATTGCTCCCGATCGCTGAATTGATGAAGAACACGATCAGCGCGTAAAGATTCATCCAGACGAAGACGCGCCACAGCGATTTCCACGTCGGGCGGAATCCCTCCACAGTGGTCATGTAAATGGCGGAGGTGACAATGAGTCCATGAGAAATGAAGGTTTGAAAAAACCGAAAATGTGGGAAACCATAGATTCCAAGGTCGGGTGTGGCAATCGCTTGGATCGCGCCGCCGATCCCCATCAGGTACATGAATTCATAGATGTGGTAGTTTTTTGTCACGAGCATGAGCGCGCCGACCCATACGAGCACACTGCATAGATGCAGGGGGAGCATGGTTTGAATGGTCCATCTGCCGACTGCATAATTCCACACATGCCAGCCGATCTCATTGCCCCATAGGATCAACGCCAGCGTCCAGCGGACCGTGTTCCTTGTTTTTTCGTTTGTGCCCTTGAAGCGGAGCAGGAAGAGGTTTAACAAAAGGAGGAGAAGCAATGCGCCCATGTGCGCGGTGCCGAGAAATTCGAACTCCGGACCCGGATAATTTCCAGCGAGATATTTTTCCATTTGAGGATTCCTTTACTGGACACATTTTACCCATTGGGCTCGTTTTCGGGGAGATGTGGGCTCTGGAAATTGAAACAGGATTCGGTCGAGCCTGAAGCGCTTCAGATGACGCCCGAGGTTGTTTTAGTCACCAAAGCCTGGTACTGGCTTCAAATTTGTTTTTGAATCAAATCCAAAAGAAAAATCTCTCCAATGAGGGAGAGACTTTGTGCGGTCCCGACGGGAGCTTACCTGTCGATTACAAACCTCCCCTGATTATCCCTCCACAAACATCGGTGCAGGAAGCACTGCTGTTGCTGAAAATCCACCTGGAAGGTAAAAGCTCGGTTTTGCCCGAAGACTAACTCCAAAAACGCCTCCCTACCAAGAGAGGCGTTTTTTGTTTGCAATTCAAGGAGTACCTATGTCACCGAGAAATGAAAAGCTTTCCCCTTTTGCCGCCTGGCTGCTCCAGCTGGCCGCCGACCGAAACATGACATTGACGGCCGTTGCCCATCGAGCCGGGCTTGCCCCCGGAACCCTGCGGTATCTGGTTCTCGAGCCCGAGAGAAAA
>DATIUT010000201.1:0-3530 GCA_035466615.1 Anaerolineales bacterium
CATGGCAATCGAATAGGGCTCCTCGCCGCTTGCGCATCCGGCGCTCCAGATGCGCAGGCTGCGCAAATAGTGACGGCGCTGGATAATGTCTGGCAACACATCATTATAGAGCGCGTCAAACTGGGGAGTGTTTCTGAAAAAATGGGTTTCACCAACTGTGAGGGCGTTGACCAGCCGCTCGGTATGAAAAGTATTCTCGTCGTTCTTCAACAGGTCGTAATATTCATCCAGGCTGGCGCAAGTGGATGCGGCAAATGCCTGCCGTACTCCTCGGTCAAGATTGGCGCGGCGGCTTTCCGGAAAAAACAAGCCATAGCGGTCGCACACCAGATTGCCAAACCGCAAAGAATCACCATATCCGAGGACAAAGGATGTATCAGATTTCATTTACGTTTTTGCCCGGGTCAGATTCTGGATCATGTTTTAAATCATCGCTCTCACCATCAGGAGCCGGATCGCCTATCTGCATGCCCGGTTTTTCCTTCCTGTTCTTTTTTCCTGGTTTCATGGAGGCTTTCATTGCATCTCTACCCGGATCGAGCTTGGGATCTGGTTTTAAATCATCGTTCGAGCCACCAGGAGCCGGATCGCCCGTTTGCATGTCCGATTTTTCCTTCCTGCCATTTGTTTCTGTTTTCATCTGGGCAGGAGAGGGTGGCAATTCCACTGATGGAGGACTGTATTTTTCTGGAATGCTTGAAGGCGCAGGCGGTACTGCCGTTTCCGCCTTGTTCACTTCAGGAGTTATTGTGGTTCCGATGGTTTCGAGTTCCCTGTCCAAAGACTCTCCCAGCAGGTGCGCTATATCCAGAATAAAAATGGTGCCGCGGGCGGTGTTCGCCAGCGCGACCAGTGCCGTGTTGTTTCGGAGCGTTTCAGGGATGATATCATCCGAAGATTCCACCTCCTGCCCGGTCACAGTCATTACATCCACAACGTCCTCCACGATCATCCCCAGCGTGTAATTGCGATGTCGCACCAATAGAATTGGCGTATGCAGGCGCAACACCAATTCGGGCAGCCCCAGCAGACTGGCCAGGCTCACCACCGGGGTGAGCGCGCCGCGCACGTCAATCACTCCCAAAATCGCACGGTGCGCCTGCGGCAGGCGGATGATGGTAACCAGAGGGATGATCTGGACGATAACCTCCACCGGCAAGGCATACATCTGCTGGCCCAATTTAAACAGCGCCAGGTCTTGCCGAGTCTCCGATGCTGTGGTTATCAATGGGAAGGATTCTTCAATCGCAGGTATCATGGTGTTTGTCCTGTCAGTTGTTCCATTAATGCACTCTCGATCTTGCGATGAAGGGCATCGAGATCGAATGGAATATCAAGCCTCATGGTAAATTGGTTCGGGACCATGTCAGCGGGCCAATAATCTGATATCACCAGGAGCGGGATCTGCCAGACCCTGGATATCATAGATATTTGTGATAATAGAGAGTCGAAGTTCTGACCCGCGCAACTGAGCGCGGTCACGATCAATTCAACGGGATTGCTGTCTGTCCAATGGTCTTTGTCGAACGGCATATCAGGCAAATACTCAACAAGTTCAACATGCCCGCCATTGCTCAGCCGCAGGATGCCGAGGTTGAGTTTCAGAACCCGCAAAAGAATGAAATTGTTGCTGGTGATCAGGATCTTCTTCGGAGGGATGTGGTCATCCATTGCCTTGGGACCTCGAAATAACAGGATACTGAACTTTATGAGTGCATATATTAATATCCCCCTCCTCCTCTGTCATCGGCAATGGTGCTGGTTTCCCCCCCGGCAAAATTACCGAGGCCCCATGTCTCCTTCCAGGGGCTCCGGGGATAGGTCGAATCTTGTCGTTTCCAAGCAGACAAAGCAGGTGAAATTTACGCGAATGGTTCGATATTGATCAATATGGATGGGCAACCAACCATTCACAGGTCACAATTTGCTATTCCCCGATTTCCAGACAGAACTACTCCAAAATCAAGCAGATTTTTAATACTTTCCAGGCAAGAACGACACTCAAAGAACAGTATATTTCCAGTATCATGTCTTGTCGGACAGGTCATGTATTTTCTGGAGTGCAAACAAGGCGGCTTGTGTGCGGTTTTCAAGACAGAGTTTGTCCAGTATATTCCGCACATGGGAATTAACCGTTCTTTCACTGATCACCAGCTCTTTGGCGATCTCCCTATCTCCCATTCCCCGGGCAAGCAGTTTGAGTACATCCTTCTCGCGTTCAGTCAGTGCATCAAACGTCTTGGGGGGATTTGCCTGCCGTGCATTGAGTCTGGAAAGCACTTTCTGCGCGATGACCGGCTGAAGGAAGGATTCGCCCGTATGAACCACGCGGATGGCGTTCAGCAATTCATCGGGCAATGCATCCTTGAGAAGGTATCCCGACGCTCCGGCTTCGAGAGCCGGGAATAGTTGTTCTTCATCAGGAAAACTGGTCAACACCAGAATGCGCGCATCAGCATTCCCGGCCTTGATTTCACGGATCGCCTCCACCCCGTTCTTTTGCGGCATGATCATATCCATGATAACAACATCTGGACGAAGCGTCAGCGCCTTGTGAACACCCTCTACTCCATTGGACGCCTCGCCGATGACTTCCAGACCTGGATCAGTGGCGATCAGCCTTTGCAGCCCTTCCCGCACCACTGCATGATCATCCACCAGAAGAATTCGGATTTTCATACATTGACATCCTTTCCGCAAAATCCTGCCGGTTTTTCATGTTCTTGATTTTAACGCACAGGCGCGTACCCGAGCCCGGCCGGGCATCAATGGATAATTTGCCGCCCAAAATTCGGACGCGTTCGCGTATATCTGCAAGTCCCATGCCGGCCATCGTCTTTTTCACGTCGAAACCTTTGCCGTGATCCGACACTTTGAGGGTAATATTTCCGTTCTCAGCGTATAATTCCAGCGCGGCGTCAGGGCTGCCTGAATGTTTCAGGATGTTATTCAACGCCTCCAGGGCAATATGATATAAATGTTCCTCTACAATGAGGGGTAATGGCGGCAAATCACCGATCTTCGTCCGCACCTTGATACCGGAACGGTTTTCAACCGTATCTACACGCTGGCGCAGGGCGTTGACCAAACCATCCTGTTCGAGCTTGAGGGGACGCAATTCATAGAGCAGGAGGCGCATCTCCTTGAGCGTCTGGTGGGCAACCTCGCCCACGCGTTCGGTTGAGCGTTTCACCTCCTCTAAATTTTCCCCGCTTTCGAGGAGTTTTGTGGTTGAAGCGGCCATAAGCACCAGGCTGTAAAGGGATTGGGTTACCGAATCATGCAGATCCCTTGCCAGTTTCTGGCGGGTTTCCACTGTTGCAACTTCGCGCAGGCGGCTGTAAAGCAGGGCATTTTCCATTGCCATACCGATTCGATCGCTGATGGTTGACAATAAGGAAGAGGTGCTGTCTTCCAAGCTAAGATTGCTTGATGCGCAAAATACGCCCATCAACTGGCCATTTGAAAGAATGGGGATGGCCGCATAAGAACGCACGCCAATTGATTTGTGCCACCGCATGTGGGGATCA
>DATIUT010000202.1:0-43564 GCA_035466615.1 Anaerolineales bacterium
GCCGGATGATCCCGGATCAAGTTACGGTCAGGCGCTGGGCGCGTTTTTGAGTCACGTTCCCATACCCGACTCGAACGTTCACCGCATCAAAGGGGACCTTGCGCCTGTCGAGGCATCGAAGGACTATGTCCTCACCTTGAGAGAATTCGCCTCCCCTCCACTCGATTTCCCGCGCTTCGACCTGGTTTATCTCGGCATGGGCGAAGATGGGCATACAGCCTCGCTCTTCCCCGGCTCGCCCGTGGATGTGACAGAAATTACGCTTGCCGTCACTGCACAGTATCAAAACCGACCAGCCAACCGCGTGACCCTGACCCAGTTCGTTTTCAATCAAGCACGCGTGATCGCTTTCATGGCAACAGGTGAAAAGAAGGCAAATACTTTGGCAGAAGTGTTGAGTGACAGATATAATCCAGCGCTGTATCCCGCCCAACGGATAGAACCGAAAGACGGTCAGTTGATCTGGCTTGTGGATGAAGACGCGGCAGGTAAACTGCCGAAGGAACTTACGAGAAAATTTTGTGAAGGATAGAAACAAACCGTCATTACTTCGCCCCTCAGGCTCGCAATGACGGTACACTCTGGAGGTAACTATGGAACTCGCGATCATCGGTTTAGGCAAAATGGGAATGAACATGGCAATCCGTCTCGTGCGTGACGGACATCGTGTGATTGGATTTGCACGCACCGCCGCGACAGTGGAAGAAGCCATCAAGCACGGCGCGGAAGGTGCGCATTCCCTTGAAGAGGCAGTGAACAAACTCAACTCACCGCGCATCGTTTGGGTCATGGTCCCTGCAGGCAAAGCCACGGATGACACCATTGATCAATTATCCAGTTTACTGGACAAGGGTGACATCATCGTTGACGGCGGGAATTCAAACTACAAAGACTCTGCGCGTCACGCCGTGCAGTTGGAACCAAAGGGAATCGAATTTTTGGACTGCGGCACCAGCGGCGGCATCTGGGGCATCAGCGAGGGATACAGCCTGATGATCGGAGGCAAGCCCGAGGTTGTGGAAACGATGCGTCCCATTTTCGAGACACTGGCTCCAGGCAGGGATAGAGGCTGGGGGCGAATGGGTCCGCATGGCGCCGGTCATTTTGTCAAAATGATTCACAATGGCATTGAATATGGCATGATGCAAGCCTTTGCAGAAGGGTTCAGCATCATGAAAGCGAAAGAGGAATTTGATCTCGACCTCGCGCAGATCTCGCATGTCTGGCAACACGGAAGCGTTGTGCGTTCATGGTTGTTGGATCTTGCCGCAAATGCACTGGATGAAGACTCGCAACTCAAAGATATCAAGCCCTGGGTGGCAGACTCTGGAGAGGGCAGGTGGACAGTGTTCGAGTCCATTGATCTTGATGTGCCTGCGCCTGTCATCACGCTTGCGTTGCAAATGCGCTTTGCCAGCCGGGATGAAGAGAACTATGCTGCACGAATGCTATCCGCCTTGCGCAACCAATTCGGTGGACATGCCATGAAGAAGGCAGGGTGATCTTATGGCTCAGCCGCCATCCTGGACGGCTGAGCCAGCGCCGTCTCGGCGCTGGAGCAATAATATATGGACCACGGCTTACCAATTTCAATTGTCATTTTCGGCGCGTCGGGCGATTTGACGCAACGAAAACTTGTACCGTCGCTGTTCAATCTGTATCGCAAGGGACGGTTGCCGAAACAGTTTCGAATCGTCGGTTATGGCAACACAGCCTTTTCAGATGACCAGTTTCGCAACCACCTTGAAGATGGGATGAAACAATTCTCCACCTTTGAATACAAGGAGGAGAATTGGCAGGCTTTTGCGGGCAACCTTGTATATCAACAGGGGCGTTATACCGACCTTGCCGATTTCAAGAGGCTCAGCGGCTTTCTGAAGGATTGGGAGATCCCTTCGGGCAACCGCATTTACTATATGGCGACCCCGCCCGGGTTATTCACCAATATTATTGACCTGCTTGGGTTGACCGAGCAACTGACTGAATATAACGGCTGGCGTCGCGTCGTCATCGAGAAACCGTTCGGCACAGACCTTGCATCCGCACGCAGTTTGAACAAGCAGATCCATAAAGCCCTGAACGAAAACCAGATCTATCGCATTGACCATTATCTTGGCAAGGAAACCGTTCAGAACATCCTTGTGGCACGTTTTGCAAATACGATCTTCGAACCATTGTGGAATCGAAATTATATTGACCATGTGGAAATAACGGTCGCGGAGAAAGTGGGCGTGGAGCATCGCGGCCGTTTTTACGATAATGTCGGCGTGGTACGCGATATGTTCCAGAACCATCTTTTACAGTTGACGTCATTGGTGGCCATGGAGCCGCCTGCCTCCTTCGATGCCACCGCGCTTCGCAATGAAAAGGTCAAAGTGTTGAACTCCATCCGCCCGATGAAGGCGGATGAGATTCCACAAAAGACGGTGAGGGCACAATACAAGGGTTATCGTGAAGAGAACGGCGTCAGCCCGGATTCAACCACCCCTACGTACGCGGCAGCCAAATTGCAAATTGACAATTGGCGCTGGCAGGGTGTACCTTTTTACCTCCGCTCGGGCAAGAGTCTAAAGGAAAAGTTGACCCAGATCACCATTGAATTCAAGGAACCGCCACATCTCCTCTTCCCCACAAAAGACGGACGATTGACCCCCAACATGCTCGTGCTTTATCTACAACCGGACGAAGGCATCCATTGGCGATTTGAGGCGAAGGTGCCGGACACGATCTCGGATATGCGCTCGGTGGACATGGAATTCCACTACGCGGACTCGTTCGGCAAGACAGCCATTCCAGAAGCCTACGAACGCCTCCTCTTGGACACGATCACTGGCGACGCGTCCCTGTTCACGCGCGCAGACGAAGTGGAAACTGCCTGGGGGTTGATAGACCCAATCATCGAAGCATGGGCTTCAAACGACAAACAAACACCTGCAAGTTACGAACCCGGTTCATGGGGTCCATCTGAAGCGGAAGACCTGCTCGCAAAAGATAAACGAAAATGGTCAACCTGGGATGGAAGAATTGAATAAGGATCAGTCCGAACAATGAAAGGTTGGGCTGGTCGCTAATCGGCAACCGCCCCCTGTCGTGCGGCGATCTTTTCGCGGGTTTCAGCATGCGATTCGCGCGTCAAGGGGTAATACCTCGCAAACAGAATTCCGCCCAGCAAAAACAAGGAGGCAACCGGACCGATCAGTATCCGTATCGCCCAAACCGCGGATTCCGGCTGTTCCGCTGAATTGGACAGATATCCGCTCCAACCCAAAACCAAAGCCGTCATTGGGATTGAAATCGAAGAAGCAACCTTGCGCAACAGGGTTACGAGTGCGTAAAACATCCCTTCGTGCCGCGCCCCCGACTCCAGTTCATCCACTTCCACCGCGTCGGGGATCATTGCCCACGTCAACACATGGACTGCTGACACGCCAATCCCCGCGAAGCAGGCAAGGGTGATCGTCATGGGCAGGCCGAGGGACGGGTCAAGGAAAATAAGTATGATCATTACGACGGAAAGAAACAGCATTCCATAAATATAGGATTTTCGTTTATCCGTCTTTTCCGAAGTCAACACCCAAAATGGCAAAACAACAATCGCCGTAATGAACACTGCCCCAGCCACAATATCGGATTCCGCCTCCAATTTCATCCGGTATTTCAAGAAGAGCAGTAACATGTTTTGAATAATTTCAATGGCTGTCCACGTAAACAGGAATATCCCCGCCGCGAACCAAAACGGACGATTGCCTCGCACGGCACTGAATTGTTCACGCAACCCGGGCTGGATTTGAGTTGCGTATTCCTCCCTTTCACGGGTTCCAAAGAATGTTATCAAAAGAGGAAGCGCACTGACAACTCCAAAGATCATACCCATCATGAACACCCGGTCTGCATTTTCCGGTCGAAGGCTCCCAATGATCATCAGGGGCACTACGAAGGCAACCAAACCGCCGAGAAGGGAAAATGCCATACGGTAACTGGTCAATGATGTTCGTTCATCGTAGTCCTGGGTCAATTCCGGGGTCAGCGCAACATACGGCATGGACACAACAGTGAGAATCGTGTCGTACAGGAAATAAGCAAGGGCGTAGTAGGCCACAAGCGCCCATTGATCTTCAAAAGGAGGGCGGTACCACATCATCATGAATGCAAGCCCAAAAGGGATAAAACCAAAGAGCAAATAAGGTCGACGACGTCCCCATCGTGTCCGGGTCCTGTCGGCAATATAACCCACGATTGGATCGTTGATGTAATCCCATGATTTGCCAATAAAGATCGCAAGCGCGGCTTTCCCGGCATCAAGCCCAACCACATCCAGAAGGAAAATGAGAAATACAACCCCGAGTGTGGTATCGGTTAAACTAAAGCCAATATCTCCTACGCCATAGGCAAGTTTTGTGAAAGGAGACAGACGTTCCTTGACGTTTTTCATGGCAACACCGTATGAATGAATTTGGTTTCCCAAATTAATTAACCCACCTGTTTCGGTTTCGTTCCAGTTGTGCCTACTTGGAGATCACCACCCAGGCGCTTGAATCTTCCATGACAATGTTCGTGCTTCCGTCAGGGAATAGCGAAGCGATCTGCAAAGGTGAAAGGAAGTGGCTTCGCATCAAAAGCAATTTCTCCGCCAGCGCGATCAACTTTACAGCAAAGGCATTGATATCAGGCTCCTCGATGATGATCCGCCCAGCGGGCTTGAGTACGCGGAGCATTTCCCGCGCGGAGGCGGGTTGATCAATGACGTGGTGCAGGGCGTCCACCATGATGACGCGCTCAAAAAAACTGTCAGGGAAGGGTAAAGATTCGGAATGGGAGCAGACAGGCTTGAGCGTGGAACGATGCGCCTGTCTCAGCATCCCCATGGACACATCCGCGATAACGACTTCATCCACATCCTGAAGCAGGGCGGATGCAACACGTCCCGTGCCGCCACCGATGTCAAGCACACGCCCATTTATTGGCAACCCGGCGAGTTCGCGCATCTTATCCAACCCCGAATAGGTCACACGCGCGTAGATTGGTGCAATGAAGTCAAAATGGTCGAATGGCATGGCTATGGCCCAACTGTGATCAGGTCTTTGATGCGTTCGTAGGTGCCGGGTCCGATCCCTGAGACGTTAATAATATCTTCAATCGAGACGAACGGACCATTCGCATCCCGGTATGCAATAATCTTCTGGGCTGTGGTTGGGCCAATACCGGGAAGGGCTTCAAGTTCAAATGAGGAAGCGGTGTTGATGTTGACCAGGTCTGTGTCCGAACCCGATGTTATGACGTTTTGAACAGGGGTTGGTATGACAGGTGAAAAACCCTCCGTATAGGGAATATCCAGCATCTCTCCATCCTCAAGGATGCGCGCGAGATTGATGAACTCCTTGTCGGCTTCTGCAAGGAAACCGCCCGCGGCGGAAATAACATCCTGTACGCGCGCGCCTTCAGGCAAAGCATACACACCCGGTCGCGGCACCGCGCCGGTGATGTGGACAACGATCGGTTTGTCGGTCGGTACCGGGCGAAGCGTCACCGCCTCCCCACTCGGATTGCGGGACACCACCCAGATGAGGGCGGCAACGAACAGCCCGAACAAAATACCCGATACCACATTTAGAATGGATTTTAGGTTCTGCATTGGAGTTATTTTACTGCAACTTCATCACAAGCAGGCGTTCATCCCTGCGGGCAAGCGTTGTTGCAAGTGCTGCCAGTTTGCTAATACGCTGGAAATAGCGCGGCATTTCTGCGTAGGCGATTTCGTGGAAATCGAACTTTTCATACAACGGTCCAAGCGAAGACTCGCACATCAGATACAAAGGGCGCGGACTATCGGCAAGCAAATGTTCAATGATCACACGCGCGACACCTTTTCCACGATATTCCGGATATACCGCAAGCGATGCCAATTCAAGAATGTCTGTTCCATGAGGCTTCAACTGACCGCAACCGACCATTTCATCCTGATCATTGACCGCCACGATAAAACGCTTCCAATCCAGTCCCATTGGGTTGATCCCGGCTAAATGAATTAATTCCCGTATTCGGGCGGATTCCGATTCACGCGCGGGACGCAGGGTAAAGTTCGTCATCGAGTCTTCTTATCTGCTTGCCTACTGGTCAAACCAGCCCTGCAGCGACAACAATGATAAACGTCGCAATGAACCAATGAATGAGAAAAGGCCAGACGAATGACTTTGTCCGATACGCCACCCAGCCAAACGCGAAACCGCCAAAGATGGTGGAAAGGGTCTCCACTTCGGGTTTGCCGTTGTGCATCAACGCAAATGGGACTGCCTGCAACCACAATGCTTCCGGTCCAAATTTGCGGGCGTAACCGAACAGGATCCAGCCACGGAAGAGGAATTCCCAACCGATCAGGTCAAGGAAGGTTGTCCACGGCAAGCCCTTTGTATAGGGTTTGTAATACTCCTGCATGGACGCATCGCCGCTCCCGAGGTAGTAAATGATCGGAGCCATGAACAGAATTCCAATGGCGGTTATGATCAGTCCGGCTTTCCAATCGCCAAGGGAAAAGCCGTACTCCTTTGGATTATCTCGAAAGAATACCAGGGTGATGAGTAACGGGATAAAAAGATATAAAATGACGCGATCCCAGTATTTGTGCGCGGTGAACTTGTGATAATAGTCCATCATCAACAACAGGGTGGATGCGATCGTGATGGTGACGATCTTCCAGTCAAATTTTAGTTTTTCGCCGAGGAGGTAGGTCATAGGGAGTGAAATAAGGATCAATAAGAGAAATAGGTTGTATTGCCATGGGGTCCAAGCAATTGCGCAATTTTATCCCAGTCGCGGTGGAGTTCAAGTCCCCAATTGAAAAGCAGAAAGACGAAACCGAGGACACCGATCATTACGAAAATCTTCCCAAAGGTTGATTCCTGCCACCGAGCGGTTAGAGCGCCAAATCTGCCCATCCAGAATTGCGCGGCGAGGATGGCAATGTACGGGACAAGCGCAAGGTGGAACCGGTCTTCGGCCAGAATGAACACATGTGGAAGGATGTAACTGGCGAATAACAATCCCAGCAAAATATGTTCAGGTTTCCACCGCAAGAGAGACAGTCCCAGCGCGGCGGAGGTTGAGATGATGACAAACGGCAAAAGCAAAATTGCGGATACTGCCAGCAAAAATGGAAGTGGGACAAATCCAAGGATGTTGTTCGAGTAGAAATACATCAAGACTCGTTTTTCAAGACCAAAGAAAAAGCCGAGACGGCTGACCGCAAGCGGAATAAATCTTTCGGGTTCTTCCTTGATGAACCCCAATGCTTTCTCTGTGCCAACCCTGTCGCGTTCGGCGTCGTCGAGAATGGTCAGCAGGTCCAGCGAGGGACCGAAAACGAAAGAACCATTGCCTTTGGGGTGGTAGCCGAGATACAAGTTGTATCCCATTGAAGTTTCAATGCCGGTCAGTTTGCGATGCAACAGCGAATTGCGAATGATCCAGGGGGAAATGGTCAAAGCAAAGGCAATGGCTACAAGAAGTGCTCCGCGTTTTTGTTTGAGAGAGAACCAAATCCAAAGAATGGCCAATCCCACAAAAGGCAGGATTACGGAGCGCGTGAGAGCAACAAGACCAAGAAAACAGCCAGATGCCAGAAAGTGAAAAGTGGCGGGCTTTTCGATGATGTAAAGAAGAAAAAGGAAAGATGCGAGGAGGAGCAGAAAGAAGGGATTTTCGGTTCCAAGTCCAAGCGGGTACACAAGGAGAAGAGGATAGCCGGCGACAAGCCAGGCAGAAATCTGGGCAACCCGCTCGGTCTTCTTTCGTCTTTCCTCTTTCATTACATCAGGAGAGATGAAAGAGGAAAGACGTTGAGCAACAAGGTAAGTCAATGGTGCCAAAGGAGCTCCCAGGAATATGGCCTGCGCAAGCCGCGCGGCGAAGAAACGTGAGAACCCCGCCCCGCCAAAGAAATAAACGATCGCGAGAAAGGCTGGGTACAACGGCGCACGGAACGAAGTGGGAATGCCAAGGTTGGGATCATAGTCCTCAACGCTGGTCAGATCAAAGTCCACGAAGGAGGCGAGTTGATTCAAATCCGTTTGTTCGTACCAGCGGAATCCATGTCCCTGCGCAAGACTGCGCGCGAGCATGTCATATTGGAACATGTCATCGAGGCCAATCCCCAATCCGCGTGCAAGGATGACGGGGATCAAGCGAAGGACAAGTGCAATAAGATAAATGCGGAATGCAAAAGATTTAAACATAAAACGGATCGCACAATTGTACCGTGCAATCCGTTTTCGCTTATCATGCTCCCGGTCGATGACGGTAACCGGGCACAGTTTATGCGATCACACGCACCTTGGCTTTGAGATTTTCGATGCGCCTTGCAAGATACGGCATGAAGTAACCGTCATATTTCTCCCACAGTTCGGGAAGCGCCCAATCCGTGCCTCTGACGTGGCCGCGGCAATTCTCGCTGCCGCAGTAACAATCGAACTCATCGTAGTTCGAACCGTCACACATGGCATAATCGAAGTTGAGCTCCTCGCCTGCATGGATGTCACGCATGGCAACCAATCCAATCTGCCCCGTAAACCCAACATTAGGTTCGCAGGAATGATTGAAACAATCGGTGGGTTCAAGCGGCAGGGGAGCCTCCAGATACAAACCTTCTTCGATCTGGAGGATGCGTTGGGTAAAATACTCCATGTTGGGATCGAGTTCTTCCTCGGCCACAATGCGTCCGCCCCACAGACAGATCAACTCGCCTTTCCGAATCGGCTCGCGGGCAAACACACCGCATCCGCCTTTCTCTTCGAACACACCCGAGTCGCATTTCGGGTTTAGGTGGGAATAAAATTGACCGGTCATTCTTTCCTTTCATTTTGGTGAAGGCATTTCGCCCAGAATAATCTTTGGCAACAAACGCCAAAGTGACAACTTATGGCTGTCACCCTGAGCGGCGCTGAGCGCCACGAATGGTCTCCAATTTCGGGAGGAGATTCTTCGTCCGCTCAGAATGACATTTCCAAGTAAACAAAAACAGCCAAAGCACAACAGCTCTTGCCGTTTCGTTTCCATTTTCAATGGAACGCGGCACTGTGTAACCACTGTGTTGACTGCAATTACGTTAAGCAGTCCCGCCGCCTCACCAAGTATCAGTTGGAGGGCGGCGGAAGCCAGATTTTATTCGTGGCGTATCAAATTAGAGAAGGGGCACAAGCATTTCTTCATTCACACTCGTGCGAGTCGTTAGAATATCGAACGCTCCTTTTTGGATTTGAACGCAATTGTAATGGGTATTGGCGTGATGTCAATATTTTTGAGGGAGGGATTTTTGGACTTACACCCTGTGCGCAGACGAGGAACGCCCCGTGCTTAACTGGAAGTTGATTCCGTTTTATAAAAGTGGCTGCCACTTTAGTTTCTACTTCATACCGCCATCTGATTCTGAACCCTGCGCGGTAATCCTTTGTGCGATGAGGATGGGCACCATTGTGATCAAAACAACCAGCATCGCAGTCACGTTCGTGATGGGACGATTACGCGGCTTGAGCATCTGGCTGAAGATCCAGATTGGCAAAGTCTGCTGATTTCCAGCTGTGAATGTGGTAACGATCACCTCGTCGAACGAAAGCGAAAAGGCAAGGATCGCGCCCGCCAGCAGGGCTGTGCTGATATTCGGAAGAACGATATGCCGGAAAGTCTGGAATGAATTTGCACCCAGGTCCATGGAGGCTTCGATTATGGAATTGCTGGACCGACGAAACCGCGCAATGACGTTGTTGTACACAACAACCACGCAGAAAGTGGCATGGCCAATGACGATCGTCCAAAAACTGAATGGGATATTTATCAGGCTGATGGCGGAGCGCATGGCAATACCAGTCACAATGCCGGGCAGGGCAAGCGGCAATACCAGCATGAACGAGATGGCATCCTTGCCGAAGAATTCAAAGCGATAGACCGCCGCGGCGGCAAGTGTGCCCAGAATTAATGCGACAACAGTTGCCAGCACGGCGACTCGCAAAGTAAGCAGGAGCGCCCCCTGCATGGCGGTGTTTTGGAGCGCCTGTGGAATCCACTTCAAGGTCAGGCCGGGAGGCGGAAAGGTATATGCGGATTCTTCTGTTGTGAACGCATACAGAAAGATCAGCAACAACGGAATGTGCAAAAACAACAAGGCTCCGATTGCCCCTAACGTCAGCGTCCAGGAAGCGCGTTCGCCAGCGGAGGTGGAGGATGATTTAGAGCGCATCGAAAGCTCCCAATTTGCGTGCCACCAACAAATATATAACCATAATGATGATGGGGCCCATGGTAAATGCCGCCGCAAGCGGGATATTATTCGAAGTCCCCTGGTAGGTCAGGACGGCCTTGCCAATATAAAAACTCGAGGTTCCAAATAATTGCGGGACGATGAAATCGCCGAGTGTCAGCGAAAATGTGAAGATCGAACCAGCCACAACACCGGGGAACGACAACGGCAATATCACCGTGCGGAAGATCTGTGAGGGAGTTGCACCCAGGTCGCCGGCCGCTTCGATCAACGACTTCGGCACGCGTTCCAGAGCGGTCTGAATCGGGATGATCATATAAGGGAGCCAGATATAAACAAAAACAATAAAAATTCCAGTGGGTGAAACAGCCAGCGACGGACCTCCCACCGTATCATTGCTTAAATACCAGTTGAGCATGCCGTCAAGATGAACGATCTTTGCAAACCAGGAAACGATGCCCTCCTGCGCAAGGATCAACTTCCAGGAATACACGCGCACCACGTAACTTGTCCACAGGGGCAGGGTCACTGCGAGGTAAAGCCAGGTTTTCATGCGCGGAGAAGCAAAGCGGGCCATATAGTACGACAACGGAAAGGCAATGACAACGGAAGCAAGTGTCACCAATATAGCCATGATGGTTGTGCGGGATAAGATCTGAAGGTTTGTCGGGAGAAGCAGTTTTGCGTAGGTTTTCAATGTAAATTCCCGCACCACCTGCCCGGTAAAACCATCCAAGTAATAAAAACTGTTGATCAACAGCGTGATCAATGCGCCAATATAGACCACCAGGAACCAGATCAACGGCGGCGTCAGGAATAAAACCAGTACCAAACGCTGGCGTTGATAAAAATACGTGGAGATTTTATTCAGCATCCTGCCCTCCCACGTAACTTACGTGTTCTTTTTTCCAAAACAGACGGACCTTCTGTCCCCTGGCCTTGGTGACATCCATCGACGTGGTCTTCAAGTTCTGTTCCACCACAACCAGATCTCCTCCGCCTTCCAGTTCAACCAGATAGCGTGTGAACAAACCAAGGTACACAACATCTCGCACCGTACCGTTCGCGACGAACATATCCTTCTCGATCTTTTCATCCGTTTTGGCGAGGTGGATCTTTTCGGGACGGACGGAAAAACGATTGGGTGAGCCTGTGATACGCCCGGCCACTTCACCAGAAACAAGGTTGGATGTGCCGACAAAACCCGCCACAAACGGTGTGGCTGGATGTTCGTATACTTCAGCGGGGCTTCCCACCTGCTCCACATTGCCTTCATTGAACACCGCAATGCGGTCACTCATGGTCAGTGCTTCCTCCTGGTCATGAGTCACGAAGATGAACGTGATCCCCACTTCGCGCTGGATGTTCTTCAACTCGACCTGCATCTGCTGTCGCAGTTTCAAATCGAGTGCGCCAAGCGGTTCATCGAGAAGCAAAACCTTGGGATGATTGATCAGGGCCCGGGCAAGAGCGACGCGTTGACGTTGTCCGCCGGAGAGCTGGGAGGGTCTGCGATATCCAAACCCGGGCAAACGCACAAGGTCCAGCATGTCACCCACGCGTTTCGCGCGCTCGGCTTTCGGCATCCCTTTGATCATCAGGCCATAACCGATGTTGTCTTCGACCGTCATGTGAGGGAACAGGGCATAATCCTGAAAGACAGTATTGACCGGACGTTCATAAGGCGGAAGATTCGAAACATCCTGCCCATATAAAATGATCTGCCCCGAAGTCGGACGGTCAAACCCGGCGATCATGCGCAAACAGGTTGTCTTTCCCGATCCGGAAGGTCCAAGCATTGAGAAGAATTCCCCATCCTTGATCTCAAGTTCGATATTATCCACCGCCTTGACTTCGCCAAAATGACGGCTCACATTTTTAAATAGGATCGCTGTATCACTCATCCGGTACCCTCACCTGAAAAATCGAATAGGGACATGGCTGGTGCCATGTCCCTATAACCATACTCAGAATTTTATTGCCCTACAATGGCTGTGAATTCTTCCGTCCAGCGATCATAGGTGACACAGTCGGAATTTCCATTGCCACAATCGGCGATGGGAGTCTTCCAGAAGTAGATCTGATCGAAGGTATCGAAACCATTGGCTTTACAGCCCTCTGTACCAAACACTTCGCTGGCACCATCGCAAGCCGCAGGCACGGAAGGATTCGAACCAAACCAGGCCGCCACATCGCCCTGAACCTTCGGGGCGATGGAATGCTCGAGCCAGAGATACGCGCATTCGGGGTGAGGGGCCTTGGCCGACATCATGGTGGTATCCGCCCAGCCGGTTGCGCCTTCCGAGGGCACCACGCTGGCGATCGGCGCGCCATCTGCCTGTAACAGGTTCACCTGGAGGGGCCAGGAGGAGGAAGCGACAAAACCTTCAGTCTTGAAGTCCTCGATCTGGACAAGATAATCACCCCAGTACTTTGGTGTGATCTGGCGCTGCTGGCTTAACAGTTCCAACGCGGCGGCAAATTGTTCTTCATTCAACTCATAGGGATCTTCAATACCCAACTCAGGGTTATGTGTCTTCAAATACAAGGCGGCATCGGCAATATAGATGGGACCGGAATATGCCTGAACGCGATCCTTGTTGGATTTGCCATCGGCAAGGGTCTGTTCTTCAAAGACCACATTCCATGAGGTCGGAGCCTGACCGCCAAACGCCTCGGTGTTATACATCAACACATTGGGGCCCCATTGGTAAGGCACGCCATAGTGTTTGCCGTCCACAGTGTGCCATGCGGCATTCTGCAAACGTTCATCCACTGTGCCGTAGGAAGGGATCTTGGTGACATCAACTTCTTGAACAACACCGCCATAGATCATGCGCAGGCTGGAGTCGCCGGAAGCGGTCACGAGATCGTATTCGCCGGTGGACATCAACGTCACCATCTCATCAGACGTGGCGGCATCCTTCACGGTCACCATACAACCGGTGGCTTTTTCGAACTCAGTCACCCAGTCATAGGCGGCATCGTTTGCACCGCGTTCGATGTAACCGGGCCACGCGACGATGGCAACTTCACCTTCACCCTGCGAGGTCGCGGGAGGTTCTGTGGCCGCAGGCGGCTCAGTTGCAACAGGCGCTTCCGTGGAGGCGGGTGCCTCTGTCGCAACGGGTGCCTGGGTCTCTGCTCCTCCACCACAGGCTGACAGCACCACGCTTAATATAACAACGAGCGCCATCAAATGGAACACTTTCATATTTGACTTCATCATCTCTCTCTCCTTTGGTCTCTACTCGAACGGTCTCTCCGTACCGTTCTGATTGGTACGCCAATTATATGGAACTAAAAGCGAGCGTCAACCATCTGTTTCCGATAATGACACATTTTCCCGGCTGGGAAAACGCTTCATTTCCAGCCGATGCCTGCTTCGCTGACAACCGGCCTCCTCGCCACACTAGCTCAATGCCATCGTCACCATCGAACGGAAACCGCCATAAGCCGAAGCCATCTCCTCCACAGACAACGAGACACGTGTTCCCTCGCGTTGCGTGAGCGGAATCTTCGATGCCTTGTCTGCCATCTCTGAAGTAAAGAATTCAACCATCACGCGCACCGGTGTATCCAACACGAACGGATCGGGGGCATCGCCATCCATCAATCCCTCTACTGCGCGAACTGCCGCCACAGCGATCATCTCCTGAGTCACAGACGGAGCCAGACACTCCGCGGCAAAACGCCCTGTTGCCTGCTTGACAACCGCCGTTTCCATGTCACCCAACAGGTCAACAATTTGCGCGCAAGCTGTCTGATCGCCGGACGCCATAATGACCGGCACCCCAAAGTGACCCGCAACCGCCGCGTTCAAACCATATTCTCCCGTCAAAATATCGTTCAGCCAGACATTGGCAACCGTCTTTGACGACCACGTATGATCGAGGATCGCATTCGGCGTTCCATTGCGTGCGTGATAGCCAACGAAGAAAACGCCATCCACCGTCTCGTCAATGCCCTGCATCATCGAAAACGGGGACGGTGAACCGCTATTCAACCGCGCACGCGGATCGAGTTCCTCGATCAAAATATTCGATCCGTTCCAATGACCATCCGCCACAATGACTTCATCCGCACCCGCTTCCAGCGCACCGCGGATCGCGGCATTTACATCCTGTGTCATCAACTTGCGAAAGCGCGCGTACTCCGCATGCCCCGGCGTGACATGATCCCATGTCGTCACACCTGTAATCCCTTCCATGTCAGTTGCGATCAAAATTTTCATTTATTTTTCCTTGCAGGCATAGGTACAATCCGTACCCAAGCCAATTGTGATTACATCTTCTCCGGTCTCGCTTATTTCCCCTTGTGCTCAAGCTCCAAACTTAAAAGCTTTGTCACAAAATAGCCCTTCACCTCTTGTCCTTTCGGATACGTTGTTGCCGGGCAAAGGCAAAAACCAAGAGTCTTCCACATGAGAATTGCTTCTGTCTTATCCATGGAACTCCAGGCGCGTACCTGATATGCCCCCTTTTCTTTCGCCCGTTCGAGCGACGTATCAATCAATCGCGTAGCAATCGCTCTTCGCCGAAAGTCCTTATTCACCTCAATGATGTCAATGTAACCTTCGCGGGTTTCAGTCAACGGCGGCGGTAATATTCTCCAATAAACTGAAATCAAACCGACTAGATTGTTTTCCAACAAGGCGGCAATTGAAAAGCCGTCATCAAGATGCATGTGCCGTGCCATTTTCTCTCCCCATTCATTCATGACTCGATTTTTCAACACATCAGTCGCATCAACAAGCTGGATTTCCAATTCGTCCATCATATTCTCCACAACCGATCACTCCGCCAGCCCGTCTTCAGTGGCTTTCCACGGTTGACTGTAACGCGGGATCAGGAATCCATTTTTCAACCAACCCGCCTACAACTGGATAACGATACTCATCCCCTTTGAGTACGCGGTACCCTGCCCACTGCCCAAGGATGTGCAACAACGGTACAACCAAAATGACAAGCATCGCCATAAACAACGACACACTAAAAACGACCGCACCGATCATACTACTGGACGAGTCAAGCGCGACATCACCTTCGAAACCGATAGTCAGAACAAAAACAACAAGCCCGAACAAATAAAGAAATCCTGCCGCGAAATAGAGAAGTATCGTCCCAGCCTGATAAACAACAGTTTGAATGGACTGGAACTTGAGAAACAGGCTTCGCTTTCCCTGCATTGCCCAGGCAAGGATCGGAGCCAGCAATCCCCAGAATACGATAACGACCGCGAAATGCCCCATCGATGCAACCCAGCGATCCTCATGTTCTTCAATCAGCCAGGGTTGTTCTTCGCGGGAACAGGTCAGGTCATATCCCAGATAGCGCGCGAGTCTGTTCCCCATGAGCGGATAGCGGAAGTTCATACCGAGGGCGCAGGCAACTGCTGCGATGGCCGGTAAAAAAAAGTACAAACCGATCATTCCAAACATAAAAACAGAATGACCAATCACCCAGGCGTTCAGATCCGCATCCAGGGTGTCAATGGTTTGAACACTGGAGGCAAAACCGACTGCGCTGACAACGAGCATCACCAGGGTGGTCAGGATCCATATCGTATATCCCAGAGTCTGATATCCCAACGCCTGCAAGCACTGAAACGATATGTAATTGGATTGCCGCCTGCTCATTGACCAGCCGGCAATGGGAAGCGGCAGTCCAATTCCCATCGCCAATGTGGAAAGGTGAGCAAGCACAGCCCAGACGCGTTCTTCGGCGGAAGGTTTGAACATCACGGCACAGTCTCCTAGGGTGGGTCGATCCAATTGCCTGCGGCGATGGTTCTGATTTTATCAGAGCAATACGGGACGCGTTATAATCCCATCATAACACCCGGAGGAATGAAATGAGCGAACTTGCCTTGTATCCCCTGACCGACGAGCACAAAATGATACGCGATGCCGCACGTGACTTTGCGCAGAACGAGATCGTCCCTGTGGCAGCGGAATTTGATGAAAGTGGTGAATTCCCACATAAAACCGTCAAAAAGATGGGAGAAATGGGATTCATGGGAATCGAAATTCCCGAAGAGTATGGCGGCGCAGGCATGGACACGCTCGCCTATGTCCTTGCCCTAGAGGAAATTTGCAAAGCGGACGCGTCACACGGGGTCATCATGTCGGTGAATAATTCATTGTATTGTCATGGCATCATGAAATTCGGAACGGAAGAACAAAAGAAGAAATTTGTCACACCAATCGCGTCTGGAAAATCCATCGGCTCCTACTCCCTGACCGAGCCTCAATCCGGCTCAGATGCAGGGGCGATGAAATCCCGCGCCATGCGCGACGGCGACCACTACATCCTGAATGGGCGCAAATCCTGGGTCACAAGCGGACCGGTTGCTGAATATTATGTTGTCTTCATGATGACTGACCCGGAAAAAAAGCAAAAAGGCATCAGTGCTTTTCTCGTAGAAGCAAATACCCCCGGCGTGACACCGGGAAAAAAGGAACCGAAACTTGGCATCCGGGCTTCGGCGACGAGTGAGTTGATCTTTGAAGATTGTCATGTGCCAGTTGCAAATCGTCTCGGCGAAGAAGGCGAGGGTTTCAAGGTCGCAATGACCGTGTTGGACACTGGTCGCATTGGGATCGCGACGCAGGCGCTTGGGATCGCGGAAGCGGCCTACGAAGCTACGCGCCAGTACGCGGTCGATAGAGAGGCGTTTGGTCAGCCCATCGGAGCCTTTCAGGGAACGGGATTCAAGATCGCAGATATGAAGACACGCATCGAAGCATCCCGTTTGTTGATCTATAACGCCGCTCTCGCCAAGCAGAAATCCAAAAAGGACGGTTCGCGTTATTCACTGGAAGCGTCCATGGCAAAGTTATTCGCATCCGAGACCGCCATGTATGTCACGCATCAAGCGGTGCAAATTCATGGCGGCATGGGTTACAGCAAAGAACTGCCCATTGAACGTTATTTCCGCGATGCAAAAATCACCGAGATCTACGAAGGAACGAGCGAGATACAGCGGCTGGTCATATCAAGAAGTGAGTTGGGGCTGAAGTAAGCCGGACATGAAAACTGTCCTCTTTCACCAGCATGGGAGGGCGGAGGTCCTTGAGTATACAGACTTCCCCACTCCTGAGCCGGGGCCCGGTGAAGCGTTGGTCCGTTTGCGTGCCGCCGCGCTCAACCGCGTGGATGTATTTGTCCGCAATGGCTGGCCCGGCTTGAAATTGGACATGCCGCACATCAACGGCGCAGATGGTGCAGGAGAGATTGTCGCGATTAATTCCCCTCTTTCCGCTTCGTCTTCGCTCAGTGCCCGCTCAACACAGCCGGAGGTAGGCGACCATGTCGTCATCAACGCCAATATTGGATGTGGTAAGTGTGAATATTGTCTTGATGGGAAAGACAATCTATGCAATGAATGGCATTTGCTCGGCGAGACGATTCGCGGGACATATGCAGAATATGTTGCCCTGCCTGTGAGGCAACTTTACAAATTGCCAAAGGATTTTGATTTCCATCAAGCCGCGGCTTCGGCGCTGGTTTATCAAACCGCGTGGCATTCAATGGTTAAACGCGGAAAATTGCAAAAAGGAGAAACGGTTTTAATTGTCGGTGCAGGAGGCGGGGTCAACACCGCCAGTGTGCAGATTGCCAAATGGATGGGCGCACAGGTTCTGGTCGTGGGATCTGACGCGAAAAAGTTGGAAATGGCGGAGTCCATCGGTGCAGACATCCTGATTGACAGATCGAAAGAAGAGAATTGGTCGAAGTCCGTTTTTCTTGCGACGAACAAGCGCGGCGTGGATGTGGTCGTGGACAATGTCGGCACAACGTTCATGCAAAGCCTGCGTGCACTGCGAAAAGGCGGAAGATTATTGACCGTCGGCAATAGTGGCGGTCCCAAATTCGAGATCGATAATCGTTATCTATTCACAAAACACCTGAGCATCATCGGCTCGACCATGAGCACTCTGGATGATTTTCGTGAGGTCATGGGGCTGGTCATGAACGGGAAGTTAAAACCGACCATGGACAGGACCTTCCCGTTGAGAGATGCCGCCCTTGCACAGGAAAGATTGTGGAAGAACGAGAATTTTGGAAAGATCACTTTGGATATTGGATAGATAACGATACCCTCATGCTTGACCGTCCTTCGCTTCGCTCTCACGATGAGCCTGATCCTGTTTTAACGGAATTGAATCCATGCCTGAAAAAAGACCTTTTGGTGTAACCCTGCTCCTATGGATGGTGTTAATTGTATCAGTCTGGGGCGCGGTTCGTTTTCTTGCGGCTTTGCGCTGGTGGGACCTGTTGCATGAATTCGAGACAAGCCTCAGCCCGCTGTATCTGTCCATGACGGGAGCAGGTTGGGGCGTCGCGGGAGGCGTTCTCCTGTCAGGCATCCTGCGCAGGAAAAAATGGGCGCCTCCCGCTGTCCTCGCATCCATTTTGATTTGGCTGATAGAATACTGGATGGAGAGGATTTTCTTTCAATCGGCACGGGCAAACCTGCCATTTGCGTTGACATGCTCGATCCTTGTCATCGCCTTTACTTGGATATTGGCAATCCTTCCGGGCACCACATCATTTTTCGCAAGAAGTGAGGAACATGAGCAACCATTCGAAAAACCAAATACTGCATGAGAAACGATCCAAGTCACGGCTTGGCGGCGGACAGGAACGAATCGAGACCCAGCATAAAAAAGGACGCCTGACCGCGCGTGAACGCATTGACCTTTTGCTTGACAAGGGGTCGTTCCGCGAAGTGGACGCGTTCATCCAGCATCGCACACACGATTTCGATCTCGACAAGCAAAAGTTCATGAGCGACTCGGTGGTGACCGGCTGGGGGACGGTGGAGGGTCGTTTGGTGTATGTTTTTTCGCAGGACTTCACCGTGTTTGGCGGCAGTCTGGGGGAGGTGCATGCCGAGAAGGTCTGCAAGATCATGGACATGGCGATGAAGAACGGTGCGCCCGTGATCGGTTTGAACGACTCGGGTGGCGCACGCATTCAGGAAGGCGTTGTGTCGCTTGCCGGGTATGCGGACATCTTCCTGCGCAATACACTGGCGTCCGGAGTGATCCCGCAAATTTCTGCAATCATGGGACCCTGCGCGGGCGGCGCGGTGTACTCCCCTGCCCTGACAGATTTTATTTTCATGACGCGCAATACATCCTACATGTTTGTTACAGGACCAGATGTTGTCAAAACTGTGACACACGAAGAAGTGACACAGGAGGAATTGGGCGGGGCAAGCGTCCATTCGGAAAAGTCGGGAGTGTGCCACATCGCCGCAGATAGCGAGGCGGACACACTTTACCTGATCCGCAAACTGCTTGGGTATCTGCCGCAGAACAACATGGAAGATCCGCCTTTCCTGGCGGGAGGCGACGACCCGCTCCGCATGGACGAGGCTTTAAACGCCATCATCCCTGACGATGCCAACAAACCGTACGACATGAAGGAAGTCATTCGCATGATCGTGGATAACGGGCAGTTTTTCGAGATCCACGAGAATTACGCGCAAAACATCGTCGTTGGATTTTCACGCCTGGGTGGGCATTCCATCGGGATCGTAGCAAACCAGCCTGCCGTTCTGGCTGGCGTGCTGGATATTGATGCCAGTGAGAAGGCAGCGCGCTTTGTCCGCTTCTGCGACTCGTTCAATATTCCCATCCTGACTTTGGAGGACGTGCCCGGCTTTCTGCCCGGCACAAATCAGGAACACCATGGGATCATCCGTTCGGGAGCGAAACTTCTATATGCTTATTGTGAAGCGACTGTTCCCAAATTGACCGTGATCACGCGCAAGGCATATGGCGGCGCGTACGATGTGATGAGCAGTAAACATATCCGCGGGGACTTCAATGTTGCATGGCCCTCTGCCGAGATCGCTGTAATGGGGCCGGATGGCGCGGTCAACATCATCTTCCGCAAGGAATTGGAAAAAGCCAAGGACCCGGTCAAGCGAAAGGCGGAACTGGTGGCGGAATACCGCGAAAAGTTCGCCAGCCCCTATGTTGCCGCGGAACGCGGTTATATTGACGATGTGATCGAACCCAAGGAGACGCGTCCGCGCCTGATCAATGCACTGGAAATGTTGAGCAATAAACGCGACGCCAACCCTGCGAAAAAGCATGGGAATATTCCACTCTAGGTGAAATCATGTTCAAAAAAGTATTGATCGCAAACCGAGGAGAGATCGCCGTGCGCATCATCCGCGCGTGCCGCGAGCTGGGAATTGAAACCGTTGCCGTATATTCAGAGGCGGACAGGCACGCGTTGCACGTCCGTTATGCGGACGAGGCGTATCTGCTGGGTCCCGCGCCTTCGCGTGAGTCTTATTTACGCGCGGACAAGATCATGGATATTGCCCTGAAATCGGGCGCGGATGCGATTCATCCCGGCTACGGATTTCTGGCAGAACGTGAAGACTTTTCCGCTGCATGTGAAGAGAACGACATCTCATTCATCGGTCCCAAACCATCTGCGATTGCGGCGATGGGAGACAAGATGACTGCCCGTAATACAGTCACCGCGGCGGATGTCCCGGTGGTGCCAGGCACAGAAGGTGAAGGCGCGCTTTCCGATGATGAATTACTCGCCATCGCGCCGCAAATTGGATTCCCTTTGCTGATCAAAGCCACGGCCGGAGGCGGCGGAAAAGGCATGAGGGAGGTCAAAAACCTGGAGGAAATGCCGACCCTCTTACAGTCCGCGCGACGCGAGGCGGAGTCTGCATTCGGAGACGGGAACGTTTATCTGGAGAAACTGGTCGAAGGCGCACGTCACATCGAGATCCAGATTCTGGCAGACTCTCATGGAAATGTCATCCACTTGGGCGAACGCGAATGCTCGTTACAACGCAGACATCAGAAATTATTGGAAGAAGCGCCATCAGCGGCATTGAGCGAAGAATTGCGGAGTCAGATGGGGGCTGTGGCTGTCAAAGCGGCGCAGGCAGTAAATTATGTCAATGCAGGTACGATCGAATTTTTGCTCGATAAGGATAATAATTTTTACTTCCTTGAAATGAACACCCGCTTGCAGGTGGAACATCCGGTGACCGAAATGGTGACGGGCATCGATATCGTGAAGGAACAGATCCGCATCGCGCGCGGACGCGCCCTCAGTTACAAGCAGGAGGATGTGAGGTTCAACGGTCACGCCATTGAATGCCGTATCAATGCAGAAGATCCATACAATGGTTTCATGCCATCCACGGGGCGCATCACACACAGCCTGCTCCCCACCGGTCCCGGCGTGCGCGTGGATACGGGCGTATACCCCGGTTTCGAGATCACACCGTTCTACGACCCGATGATCGCAAAATTGATCGTCTGGGGCGAAACGCGCGCACAAGCCATTTTGCGCATGCGCCGTGCCCTCGAGGAATACCGCATCGTCGGCGTGCGCACGAACATCCCCTTCCACCAGACCATGATGGATTCCCACCGTTTCATGGGCGGACAATACGATACGCGTTTCGTCGAGGAACGCTTCTCGATGGAGGATGCGGAGGAACATCGCAAGAGCTACACAGAGATCGCCGCAATCTTTGCCACACTTGCCGCACACCAGGCAACGGAACGCTCCGCACAGTTCGTCCAGCGCAACGAACGCGACACCAGCAACTGGAAATGGGTTGGCCGCTGGGAAAGAATGCACAGGTGATCGAACATGAAATACATCACAACAGTTGACGGCAAGGAATTTCTCGTTGAGGTCATTGACGAACATCACGTGAGTGTCAATGGAAAAACCTATGAGGTGGATTTCGAATCGGTCAGTGGCCAGCCGGTCTATTCACTGATTGCCGATGGCAGGTCGCATGAGGCTTACGTGCGCGAGAGCGATGATGAATGGCAGGTGTTGTTGCGCGGGCGTCTCTATCCGGTAAAGGTCGAGGATGAACGCGAGAAGCGTCTGCGCGTTGCGGCAGGCGGAGGCGTGGCAGAGACCGGCGAATTCCATCTCAAGGCACCCATGCCCGGTTTGGTCGTGTCGATTCCTGTGGAGGAAGGTCAGGAGATCAGGAAAGGGCAGGTCCTGCTCATTCTCGAATCGATGAAGATGCAGAACGAATTGAAAGCGCCGCGTGACGGTATTGTCAACCGTATCAAGGTAAAGGCGGGTGAAAGCGTGGAACAGAAGCAGTCATTGTTGAGTGTGCATTAACATGCAGGAAATCGAAGCCAAATTTTATGTTTCGGATCTGGATGGAATCAGGATGCGCCTCCAATCATTGGATACGCTTTTGATTCAGCCGCGCGTCCTCGAGACGAACATCCGCTTCGACCTGCCCGACGGCGGACTCCGTTCCGAGGGGCGTGTCCTGCGTCTCAGGCAGGATACCGAGGCACGGCTCACCTACAAGAGTGGAAGCAAAAACGAACGAGGGGTTTTGAGCCGCATGGAGCTCGAATTTGTTGTCGAAGATTTCGAGAAAGCCAGACAATTCCTCGAAGTGCTGGGATATCAGAAACTGTTCTATTATGAAAAATACAGGACAACCTATGACCTTGACAGATGTCATCTCATGCTGGATGAACTGCCCTACGGGGACTTTGTTGAGATCGAAGGGGAAACCGTCGAAGCCATTCAGGCAGTTGCCGGCAAACTCAACTTGATTTGGGAGAAGGCCATCCCAACGAGTTACCATGCACTGTTCGAACAGTTGTGCGCTAATTATCCAGACCTGAACCCGGCAGAATTATCATTCACTGCGCTGAATGGATTGAATATTAAGGTCGGGGAACTACCCGTTCATGCAGGGGATGGTTGAGACAGCCGCAGTATGACATCCGAACGAAAAATCAATTCAATTCCGCCTGCCCCGCGCACCATGATGCCCGCATGAAATCCATGGGTGAGGACTGCATATCCAGACTCCCATCTGATGGTCAAAAATCAGCATTGAAATTCGTATAAAAACAACGTATACTGACATTGTCCATTAGTGCCCAATTCGTCAAGGAAAGGATTCCCCCATGCATAAACATCATCACCCGGTTAATTGTATCGTCCCACCTCACATGCTGGAAGGTATTGCCACCAATGGCACAACAGCACAAAAAAGTATTGCGATCAGCACACTCAAGATATCTGCCTCCATGCGAGGGCAACGGCGCGCCCTGGCTGATTTTAACCCTGCGGCATTCCGTGCTTTGGCAATAGGTGGCAAAGAACGCATTGTTTACGATGCAAAGAACGGATCAACTCTTCCTGGTACGGCCATCCGCAATGAAGGAGACCCTCCTTCTTCAGATATTGCCGTTAACGAAGCTTACGATGGCAGCGGCGCGACTTATGACCTTTTTAAAGAACTCTATCAAAGAAATTCGATAGACGGCAACGGTATGCGTCTAGACTCAACCGTCCATTATCAGAAAGGCTACGATAATGCGTTCTGGGATGGCGAGCAGATGGTTTACGGTGATGGCGACGAGAATCTGCCTGTTAGCGAACGCCTGTTCAACCGCTTCACCATCGCGATCGATATCATCGGTCACGAGCTGACACATGGTGTTACGCAGTTCGAGGCCAAGCTGAATTACTCACAGCAACCCGGAGCTTTGAACGAATCCATGTCGGATGTGTTTGGATCGCTTGTCAAGCAACGCCATCTGAACCAGACCGCCGACCAAGCTGATTGGATCATCGGCGCGGGTTTGCTGACAGCGAATGTCAACGGCATTGGCATTCGCTCTATGAAAGCACCGGGCACCGCCTACGACGATCCCGTGCTCGGCAAGGACCCGCAACCCGCACACATGAAGGATTACGTCACCACCATCAGTGATAATGGTGGTGTACATATCAACTCCGGCATCCCGAACCGCGCCTTTTATATAACCGCTGTGGAACTTGGCGGCTATGCGTGGGAAAAAGCCGGACAGATCTGGTACGTGGCTCTCAAAAATAAGTTAACCAGCAATTCCAACTTCCAGGATTGTGCCAATTTCACCTATCAAACGGCCGGCGAACTATATGGTGCGGGGAGCATCCAACAACAAGCCGTGAAGATAGGCTGGACGGAAGTAGGCATCACCGTGGACGGATCCGCGACTCCTCCCCCGACCGAACCTGGTGGCGGCTGCCTGGAATCTCTCCTGCGACTCATCGGCGCCGCGCCTGCAAAATAGAGGCGTCCATGAAAATCGAAAAGATCAAATTCGAGCGTAGCGGTGGATTCGCCGGCATCCGCCTCGCGGCAGAGATCGAAGTGAACGAACTGCCCGAAGACCAGAAAAAGGAGATTCTTGAGCTGCTCGATGAACTGGACTTCGAGGAACTCCCTGCAAAACTTGGCAGCAAAATGCCAGTTCCGGACGAATTTGTTTATTCCATCGTCGTTGAGTCAGACGAACGGGAATACAAAGTCCTCGCAGGCGAGTCTGCACTGCCCAGCGAAATGCAGCCTCTGATCGAAATACTCGAATCTATAACGAAACGGCAAATGAGAAAAAATAAGTGAAACCATAACGAAAAACGCCTCCGAAAATTGGAGGCGTTTTTCGTTATGTTATTTGCAACTCTGCGCAGGCTCGTACCATTCTCCCAGGCCATCTTGCAGGTTCTGCGCGGCTTCCTGCGGAGTCAGGTCAAATGCCACCATTCGATACAAATCCTTGCGGATGATATCCGCCGCGGCCGGTGTTTTATTCGAGATCTCGGTGAACATCCAGCGGATGTCTCCGGGATATTTATTGATCAGATCCAGGAATTTCTGGTCGTCCGGCCCACTGCTCTCGGTGGTTTTGTGCAAGTTCAATGGATAAAAACCAGCCAGATTCTGGGCAGTGAGGTCCACTGCTTCTTCCGTCATCAACCACTCAAGGAACGAACGTGCTTCATCCTGATAAGGTGAATCCTTATTAATACCAATGGCAATGTCCGGCTGAAAGATCACATATGTTTGTTTCAAGGCGGGCGCGGGAACTGCAAAGACACCCCAGTTGAAGTCCGCCTTTTCAGACACTTTCTGCAAGTCCCATGAACCTCCAAAGAGCATGGCCGCATTCTGGTCGAAGAACAATTCCTTGCTGGTGTTCGAACCAATGGTTGCGGCCATCCCCGGAAGGTATGGCTTTAAATCCTCAATGGCGACGAACGCACCGACCACCCGCGAACTGTTATAGCACAGGCTTGTACCGTCCGTGCGCATAAAGCGGGCGCGTCCTTCGGGTCCGCCCAGGAAATTTGCCGCGATACTCATGAACATTTCGCTGTCTTCATTTACATTCAATGCATTGGCAATCGGTGTCATGTCAGGGTCTTTTTCCACGATCACTCTGAGATTCTTCAGGAACTCACCCCATGTTTTCGGCACAGAGATGCCGTATCTATTGAACAGGTCCTGGTTGTAATACACACCCTGCACCACGCCAACATATGGCACGGCATAATAGGTTCCCACCCGGTCCTTCCACGGAGCGATCTTTGTCTCATCATAGTTCGCGTCAATGGGAAGATCGTTCAAGGGTGTCAGATATTTTGCGATGTTTCCATCCACAGAGAACGGACGGACGTAGAGCAGGTCGGGTCCCTGTTCGCGGGACAGTTGGATGTCCAAAATCGAGTTGTAATTTACGCTGACAACGGGTTCATGCTCGATGACGATATCTTTTCCCAGTGTTTCCTTTGCATATACATGGAAAGCATCCAACAGGATCTGGATCTGATCCGAGTCTTCCGGCCTCCAGGTTGTCAATTTCAATCTGACCGTATTGCCGCTCGAGATGGGATCTTCCTCGATGCCGGTTGATGCACTCGAGGGCGCCTCTCTGTCAAGAATAAAATCAACCAGATGCCTGGACTCGGTTGCCTGTGGATTGAGGGTTATGCTCCCGTTATAAACAAAGAATCCCGCGACCAGCACAAACAAAAGGACGGTGGGGTAGATTGATCTACCGATCATATTCAACTTTTCACGCTGTGCCTCGAAATAGTCCTTTTCAGCCTCCTTTTTCGCATCTTCACCAAACTTTTCATAACGGATGCTGAGCGTCTCGAGCAGGACAATCAGGGCAGACATCACGTATGAAGCGTAGAAGAGGTATTCCATCGCGACCGTGTAACCGATCTCTGGCAGGGAGTCGGCAAGCGTCAGGTGAAAGAAGGCAGTCGTCAGCAGGGCCGTGGAACCGACAGCCAGTCTCTCCGAATGTCCCAGCGGCAGGAAGAACGTAATATAGGCGAGGACCAAAGTGATCAATAACGGGAGCAGGCTCTTGATGATGTATTGAAGCGAGGCGCGTTGAACATCCACCCGGACGTTGATCAAAGAATAATTCGTCGCCACTTTTCTATCAAAATTCTGCGGGCTTCCAAATGTGGAATAGGTCGGGAAAATATCCTGGGTGACATGAACCGCCCTTTCATCCCAACCGTAGATGGCATCGAACGCGCCATTTTCACGGAAGTTGTCGAGAAGCGTCCTTTCATCCTCATAGCGCATACCGATCTGGTCCACGACATATTGAATAAAGGAGGTGTTGGCATTCTGGTTACGGAACTCGATGATCAGATCCTGATGATCGAATGGATATTCATAGAACTGGAATTGATTCTTGAAAACTCCGCTGATGCGGTACGTTTTCAGGAATGTGCCATCCGAGTTCAGTTCTTCTCGCATCAATGTTGATTCCACTTCGCCTTCCGCATTTGTGAACACAAAGTCATCCGGTTGAAATTCCTCATCCTGCTCGTTGGGGCGATAGCGAAACCAGAGATAAAAATCAACTTTGTATGTGGAGGTCTTGATGTCAATTTCCTCGATGCCAAGCAGGTCCACACCCGCATAGATGACATTCGCCTTATAGACATACGCGCCGTTCACGGTCAGGATCCGCCCATTCTCCAATTGTCCTTGAAGGTCCTTGATCTCGTTCGGCGCGACGATCGGTTCGAATTGCGTATTCGCAGAGACGATCTTCCCATTCTGGTATATGCCAAAGCGCGCGGCGCGCGTAATGTTGCGCGATGGCCCAAAATAGACCGGGTTGATAATTCCCTGCACGCTGGTCTGGCTGTTGTTGATGGCAAGCAGCGCCTTGTACATTCTCTCGCGGTCGAGATTGGTTTCATCTACCATCCCGGAGACATCCGAACTACGAAGCGCCGCCATCAATACAAGGGCGGCATCATATCCATTGACCACCTTGTCACCCGGATCAACTGCGTATTGTTCCTGGTAATCGGCTCTGAACTGGTTGGCATAACGATTGGCACTATCGAAGATGAGGGCGCGGGTTGTCAATATGCCATCCGTGTAGTAACCGGGGATGGTTTCCTCCTCCTGCTGTTCACGGATGATCCTTAGAAAAGATGGGGTGGCAAGTGTGCTTGCGCCCGCAATGGGATAGGAAACACCCTTTTGCTTCATCAGGATGACCAATTGTGCGGCGGTCCCATCATCCGTGGCGACGAAAATCGTCCCGGGGTTGTCCGTTTCGGGGTTTGCCGAGATGATGCTCGAGACCACCATTTCAAGGTCGTCCACATTGGATGCACGGACAGCGCCTTCCACAGTGATCTGCCCACCAAGTCCCTGGAAAGTGTTCTTGAATTGCCGGGCAAGCGTCTGTCCATAACCGTCGTTCGTGTGGATGATACTTGCCGTCGCAGCCCCATTGATCTTGCGCAGGTAATTTGCAACATACGCCGCTTCCGATTCAACAGTATAAGTCGTGTTGAAATAATGCGGGCTTTCGGCAGTCAAATCCTCAGTCACCGGCACATAATTGATGACCGGAATCCCTGCCTGCTCGTAAACATCCGCCGCGGCGCGGGATGTCTCGACAGAGGAATGACCGATCACGGCAACCGCATCACTTTGTACGATTCGTCCTGCAATCTCTTTTGCAGTATCTGCATTGCCATTGTCAGCGTACGGTATAACTTCAAGGTTTAAATTCCAGCGTTCCCGCATCTGCTCTGCAGCAAGATCGATGCCCGCATATGCGGACTGCGGATTTGGATTCCCCGCTTCGCCGGGATCGTCTTCAACGACCGCAACAACGATAGTGCGCGAATCCTTCACCGGTGACCGGGGGGCGCACCCTGAAAAAAGTCCGGCCAGAATGACAAACAACACCAGAACAGAGGTCACTTTATTTCGATGGTACATATATCCTCCTTAAAGAAACAGCCACTGAAGGACGAGTGGCTGTTGGGAAATTATGAGCATGCCAAGTTTAACACCACAGAAGGTAAAGAAGATGTGTGTAACTTTTCAATTCCCCCACAACTTTGGTTACGGAGGGGGCCATGGAATGATAGCCGGTTGGGAGAATCCGTGCTTTTCAACGGTATAAAGTTTCCCAGAGGAAGGTACAGCACAACCCGCCTCGTCCTTGACCTCGTAACTTGTGGTGAACTGATCCGGGTAGGAATCCGTCCACCAAAGATAATTCCCGTCCTGGCAGACGAACAGTTCCAGCAGGTAGCCACGATCATCATCATCCGTCATTTCCACCTGTTCCCAGGTAACAAGCACTTCATTCCCATTGCGGGTTGCTTTGACACCTTTCGGCGGCCCATACATGTTGCTGCCAATGGATTGCAGATTCAACTCTTTATAGGCAACCTGGGACACATCTCCCACTACATCCACTATGGACGGGGCCACCCAGCAGAAATAATTCAACTTATCGAATTTGACATACAACCACTTACTGTAAATATACCGCCCGCGGACAGTTCCCACATCACCGGCATATAGATCAGCCGCGTGGAGATAGGCAACAGACGGACCGTACCTACAATGCGCCTGCTTGTTGACTGTCACGGTTGGGAATGTGTAGGTCGGTGTGGCTGTAATGGTGGGCGTAAAGGTCTGTGTGGGAGTCAACGTTTCGGTCGGGGTGAACGTGAGTGTGGGTGTGAGCGTTTCGGTCGGTGTAAATGTGAATGTGGAGGTGGGGGTCTCCGTCCATGAAAGGGCTGTGGCTGAGAGCGCATCGGCAGTTGCAGTTGCCTGCGCTTCGGGTGACAACAAGTTACAAGAAACGATCAAAATTACCGAAAGCAATAACAGTGAATATTTTTTCATTTCAACTCCAGGATGCAAAAGCAACGTTCCCATCGCTTTACTGAAACGCCGACAAGAACGCCAGAATATTCCGCCCAAGCGCTTCATTGGCATAACCGCCCTCCATCACAATGACCGTTGGAAGATTTAGCGACGCAATCTGCCTGCCGACCTCTCCAATTCCATTTGTGGTTACTTTGATCGTACCAAGTGGATCGTCGGCATAAATATCCATACCGGCAGAGACAATCAGATAGACGGGTTGGAACGCCCGTATCAAATCAATGGCTGTATTCAAGGTTCCGAGATACGCTGAATCTTCCGTCCCTTTGGGGAGTGGGAAATTATGATGGAACCCAAATCCCCTGTCCTCACCGCGCTCACTGGCAAAGCCTATAAAATGCGGATACTCAAAATCAGGGTCGGCATGGATGGAAATGGTCATCACATCGTCGCGTGAATAGAAAATATCCTGGGTGCCGTTACCCGCGTGATAATCCACATCCAGGATGGCAACACGTCCCTTTGAAGAAAGCCAATTTGCCGTGACAGAGGCATTGTTGATGAAACAATATCCGCCTGCATAATCCCTGCCTGCGTGATGGCCGGGCGGACGACACAAGGCGAATGCAGACCGCTCGCCGCCAGCCACCACTTGAGCCGCACTCAATGCACAATTTGCGGATGCCAGCGCGGCTTGATAGGTTCCCTCCACGATGCAGGCGCTCAGGTCCATTATGTAATATCCTGCCAGTCCCAGCAATGACTTCGGTTTTTGCGGATGCCGTCTTAGCGCGAAGGTGGCAGGAATTAGCGTGGATGAATCCTTGGGGTCAGTAGCCAGCCACTCGGTCCAGGCAGAGGCGAGAAAGTCCAGATATTCCTTATCGTGCACTGCAAGGATCGGGTCGAGTCCAAAATCCGACGGCTCACAGAATTCCGGCCAATTTACGCCGCGCAAGGCGTGGAGGATTTTATCCATACGGTCCGGGTTCTCAAGATACGGCACGCGCACTCCTCCATCGAAAACTTCAAAGGGAGGGTAATGTCCTCGGTGCGTTTCAGAATAAAAGATTTTCATCGTGTCTCCGTAAGATGTTGCGCTACAATTGTATCAATAGAACGGAGAAAAACCATGGAACTATTCGAAGCGATTCACAGCAGACAAACACAAGGAAAAGTGAAACCTGATCCCCTGCCGCGCGAGATGATAGAGAAACTTTTGAACGCGGCTGTGCAGGCACCCAATCACTATAAAGTGCGGCCGTGGCGATTTGTGGTATTGACCGGTGAGGGACGTAACAAACTTGGGGACGCAATGGCCGCCTCTCAATCGGACCGTAAGCCCGACCTGCCACAAGAGGCCCTGGAAAAGACCCGGGCCCTCCCGCTCCGTGCGCCTGTGGTAATCGCGGTGGGCGTTGATAAACCGTCCGAAGAAAAGATCATTGAGGTCGAAAATATCAGCGCGGCGTCCGCGGCTTGCCAGAACATTTTGCTTGCCGCCCACGCACTGGGACTCGGGGCGATCTGGCGCACCGGCGAATGGGCGCGCGACGCGAAGGTAAAAGCGTTTTTGGGCTTTCAGGCAGACCAACACATTGTTGGCTTCATTTACGTTGGATATCCTGAATTCAAGGGGGAGCCTTACGTAAGGCAATCCTTCGAAGACAGAACATTTTGGATGGAATAGACACGATCAGCAATGGATGGCTGAGGGAGCGGCGAGATAAAACCCGCTGCTCCTTTCTCGTCACCTGCCATCCCTCACTTCAATCCCATCTCTTTCAAAACATCAATCATCAAATCAGGGCGATCCGTGATGATGCCATCCACACCCCATTCGATGTATTGTTTCATCAATTCGGGGTCATCCACCGTCCACGGTTCAACGTGAACGTTCTTCACATGCGCATCATGGACAAAACGCTTCGTCATGATGGGGATGTTGTATGACTCTTCCGGATCGTACGGTGGTTGAATGGCTTGGTATTGCGGTGCTATAAGTCCGCTTAGAAAAAATTTTCCGAGCAAAACAAACTTTGTCGTTTCGCCACGCGAAGCGGATGTGGCAACCTCAGGGCAGTTCATGCGAAAGTTTTGCATGGCCGTATCATGAAAAGATGCGATCAGAACATGGTCCTGCATGTTGTATGCGCGTATCAGGTCGCAAAGGGGCTGATCAATTGGTTTTTTTGTCAACTTGATCTCGATCACAAAGCGCATCTGCGGAAACTTCTGGAACAATTCTTCCAAAGTTGGAGCCTGGATCCCCAGCCCGCGATATGGAAATGTCTGTCCGCCGTCGTTCGACCATTTGTATGCGGCGTCAAGTTGTTTCAATTCAGCAAGCGTCATCTCCTCGATAAGCCCTGTGCCATCGGTTGTATCATCCACTGTTTCGTCATGCAGTAAAACAATGTGACCGTCCTTCGTAAGGTGCGCATCCATCTCAAGGACATCCGCCCCCATTTCAACGGCTTTCTCAAAAGCGTACATCGTGTCACCCGGCCAGATGCCATTCCCGCCCTGGTGTGCGATGACAAGCGTTCCCATCACACCATCATAGTAAGGACGGGACGGCGCATCCGGCATGAAGACCAAAAGCAAAAACAAACTGAGAAGGATAAGAATTGTGAAAACGCGCAGGGGTTTTTGTTTCATGCACCTCTCCAGTTGTATTTTCCACAATTTTATCCTGTTTCAAGATAAAGGACAGAAATCACGATTGACACACGGTATCCTTTCACGTATAAGTAAACCTATCTTCTCACTGGAGGCGCAAATGTACGCAATTCGTTTTCTTTCAGAGGAAGGCCCCAACACCGAACTATCCTGGCTGCTATTTTCTGCCCTGGGCTTTTTTCTTCTGATGATTGTGATCGGGTGGTTGACCAGTCGTCGAAGCGGTGGGCAGGCTGAGGTTCAGCATGAAGCGCATGGAAGCCAGGCGGACGACCTCACTACATTGGAGGGTATTGGCCCAAAAGTTGCCAAAATCCTGAACGAGAGGGGCATCCATTCGTTTGCCGATCTGGCAAAGGCAAAAGCCGATGAAATTCAAAAGGCTCTCGATGCAGCCGGACTGCAAATGATGAATCCGGAAAGCTGGATAGAGCAGGCAAAATTTGCCGCAAGAGGCGACGTGAAGAGTTTGAAGAAATTGCAGGACGAACTCAAAGGCGGTCGTAAAGCCAAATAAGTTTGAGACCCGTAACTGCCGGTTTCATTTACTGCATCTTCTCGATCGCGCTTTTTGCCAACGCGTGCAACTCCCTGTCGCCGCGCTGCGCCATGATTTCCTGCAAGGCTGGCAGCGTTTGCCGGTCTTTCAATTCCCCCATTGCTTCGATGACATGCTTCTTCACTTCCCGCTCAGGGTCCTTCAACATTTCAAGCAGGACCGCCGCAACGCGTGGTTCCTTCACCTTTGGCAGGATGTCCACCGAATGGATCCGGATCCACATCTCTGGATGATCCAACGCTTCGACCAAAATCTCGAAACTGCGCGCACCAAAACCGGCCAGCGCCTCCGCTGATGTCTTCCCCACATCATGATGCAAATCATACAACGCCATACCCAACGGTTCGATGGCACGCGCATCACCGATACGACCAAGCAACAACGCCGCATACTTGCGTACAGCACCTTCATTATCCTTCAGCGCCTCGATCAATGGGTCAACCGCCGCCGTGCCCATCTTTTCAATGGCATCGAACAAATCGCCTGCCTGCGTTTCCCGCTCAAACCACCAGAACGGGTCGCGCAGGGCTTCCATCAGAAATGGTACTGCGGCAGGATGCTGGGTGCTCCCCAATGCTTTCGCCGCGGCTTGACGGACTTCGATCTTCAGGTCATCGAGCAATACATTCGTAATGTCATCAAAGGTAGATGGGTCTTTGAAAAAGCCAAGCCCCAAACACGCCCCAATGCGGACGTCATCTTCGGAGTCTTTCAATGCGACGAACAGCGGCTGGATGGCTTGCCTGTCGCCAATTCTTCCCAATGCAATCGCGGCGCGGGCACGGACGGTATAGTATTCGCCCTTCAAAGCGTCCAGTAAGGCGGGCACTGCGGCATTGTCCTTGCGGATGCCCAACACATCTGCCGCGCGTGCGCGTATGATGGGGTGCGCTATCGCGAGGGCTTGCATCAGTGCCGGTGAGGCGGAGGGGATTCGGGCAAGGATCTGCTGATAGATTGGGAGCAGGTTCAAGTCACGCGTTTGAAGCGCTTCGAGCAGGACGGGCACAGCATCCGCGTCGAGCCGGATCAGATCCTGCGCAACGCGCTCACGGTTTGCCGCATCCGCAAGTTGAGGGACGAGACGTTTTGCTTCTCCCTGTTTGCCACCAGTAAGCCAGGACATATGTTTATTTTACTTGGAAATGGATAGTCTTTGATAGAAAATCGGACGGAAAATCTCTGATATAATCCCGAACTTGGAGAGAGGAAAGCACACCGTGGCGCTCTTAGCGCCATGTTATTTTGCCTGTGCCCCGCCATTAATTTGATTTGGAGCAACAATGAAGAAAGAACAATTGCTTGATTTGTACTACCAGATGGTCCTGATCCGCCGTGTGGAAGAACGCGGCGCCGAGTTGTATCAGGCTGGCAAGATCGGCGGTTTCATGCATCTGTATATCGGGCAGGAAGCCGTTTCGACCGGTTTGATCGCGGCACGCGAATCTCGTGACCGCGTCATCACTGCTTATCGTGACCACGGTGTGGCGTTGAATTGCGGAATCTCTGCCAATGAAGTGATGGCAGAATTGCTCGGCAAGGCAACAGGCATGTCGAAGGGCAAGGGCGGCTCGATGCACATGGCAAGCGTGGAAAAGAACATGTGGGGCGGGCACGCCATTGTAGGCGGACACCTGCCTATTGCGGCGGGACTCGCACTCGGCGACCAGTATGCAAAGAACGACAACATCACGATCTGCATGTTCGGTGATGGCGCGACCAACATCGGATATTTCCATGAGGCATTGAATCTTTCCAAGACATGGGGCTTGCGTGTGTTGTGGGTTTGTGAAAACAATCAATATGGCATGGGTACTGCGGTCGAACGCGCGTCGGCTGTTTCTGACATTCGTCAAAAAGCGGAAGGCTATGGCATGAAGAACGCTGAAGTGAACGGCATGGAAGTGATGCAGGTATATGAAGCATCAAAGGAAGCAATGGACTACGTCCGCAAGGAGGGTCAACCGTACTTCCTTGAAGTGGACACCTATCGTTTCCGCGGTCACTCGATGGGCGACCCGGAACGTTATCGCAAAGCAGAAGAAGTAAAGAAGTGGCAGGAGAACGACCCCATCGGTATCTTCAATAAATATCTTTTAGACAAGAAGGTTGCCACCCGCAAGGTATTGGACGAGATCGAAGCGCGCGCGGAAGAGGAAGTTGTAAAAGCGGTTGATTTCGCCGAGACATCCCCCGAACCCGCGCTGGAAGAATTATTCACGGATATTTACACAGAATAACCATACGTCATTGCGAGGGTTGAGACGCAGTAGCGTCGAAATCCCGAAGCAATCTCAACAATAACATGTAAGCATGAGATTGTTTCGCCACCCGCTACGCTCGGGCTCACAATGACGGAATATGAGGAACTATGGCAAAAATCACAATGCGCGAGGCGATCTCGCAAGCTCTTATGGAAGAAATGGACCGCGACCCCGCAGTCTTTATCATGGGTGAAGAGGTCGGTGTTTGGGGCGGCACGTATGCTGTGACCAAAGGCTTCTACGATAAGTATGGTCCTGAACGCGTGAAGGATACACCCATCGCGGAAAACGCCATTATTGGCGGCGCCATCGGCGCGGCAATGGTCGGTCAACGTCCCATTGCGGAATTGATGACTATTAACTTTGGGTTTTCAGCGATGGATTACATTGTCAACCAAGCGCCCAAACTTCACTACATGTTCGGCGGGCAGTTCAAAGTCCCGATGGTGATCCGCGCGGTCGGCGGTGGTGGACGTCAGTTGGGCGCGACCCACTCACAGACTCCCGATGCCATCTTCGCACATTTCCCCGGTTTGAAAGTCGTCAGCCCCGGGACGCCGGAAGATGCCAAAGGACTGCTCAAATCAGCCATTCGGTCGGATGATCCGATCCTATTCATCGAGCACGCGACCATGTATCAGGTGCGCGGCGATGTCCCTGAGGGTGAATATCTCATCCCGATCGGAAAATCCAAAGTACAACGCGAAGGCAGTGACCTCACAATCGTCACATACTGCAAAGGTCTTGAGTTATCCATGAAGGCGGCGGAAGAGTTGGCAAAAGATGGCATCGAAGCCGAGATCGTTGACCTGCGCACGCTCCGTCCGCTCGATATGGAACCCGTTCTGCAATCATTCAAGAAAACCAATCGCGCCATCGTCGTCGAAGAAGGCTGGAAGTCCTACGGGGTCGGCAGTGAGATTGTCAGCCGCATGTACGAAGAAGCCTTCGATTACATCGACGCGCCCATTCTGCGCATTGCACAAAAAGAAGTCCCGCTTCCCTACAACCGCACGCTCGAACAGGCCGCCCTCCCGCAGGTTCCAGACATCGTCGCCGCGGCAAAGGAGGTTTTGAAATAATGGCTGAAACCATCAACATGCCCAAACTTGGTTTCGACATGGCGGAAGGTCTCCTCGTCCGCTGGGTCAAGCAGGTTGGCGAAAACATCAACAAAGGCGATGTCCTCGCCGAGATCGAAACTGACAAAGCCACTGTGGAAGTGGAATCCCCAGCAAGCGGCGTTGTGTTGCAATTGATCGCGGATCAGGGAACGATGGTTCCCGTCAACGCGCCGATTGCAATTGTTGGGCAGTCCGGCGAAAAAGTGGATGCACCGTCAAAAGTGGAAAGTGGAAAGTCTGAAGCCAAAGCAGACGCAACTCCTACGCTTCATACTCAGCCGACACCTGCTCCTGTTTCTCAAACAATTTCGTCCCTGACGTCTGGTCCCGTTAAAGCCAGTCCACTTGCAAGGAAAATCGCGAAAGATAAAAAAGTCAATCTCGCATCCATTCAGGGTACCGGGCCTGGTGGACGTGTCGTGCGCAAAGACGTTGAATCTGCACTTGCAGGCGGTCAGCCACCAGCGGGCAGCCGTCCTTCGACACCTATTGCGGCACAACCGATCATCGTCTCACACGCTGACCAGGTCGTCGCCACCACCAAACTCCGACAAGCCATCGGACGCAGACTGGTTGAATCGAAGCAGACTGTCCCCCACTTCTATGTGACTCACGAATACAAAATGGACGCGTTGATGGACATGCGCAAGCAAGCCAATGCGTATTTGCCCGATAACGAAAAACTTTCCGTCAACGACTTTATTCTCAAGGCTGTGGCGCTCACGCTTCGTCAATTTCCAAATCTCAATGCGACCATCAAAGGCACTGAAGTAATCCAATTTGGACACGTCAACGTCGGCGTGGCAGTGACCGTCCCCGGCGGCTTGATGACCGTCGTTGTAAAAGATACTGACCAAAAAACGATGCGCCAAATCTCCGCCGAAGTCAAAGCCATGGCCGGACGCGCCCGCGAAGGCAGGGTCAAGCCTGAGGATGTGGACGGTTCAACCTTCTCCACATCGAATTTGGGAATGTACGATGTCGAAGACTTCATCGCCATCATCAACCCACCCGAAGCCGCGATCCTGGCAATCTCCTCTGCAAGAGAAGTGCCTGTCGTCGAAGGTGGTCAAATCAAAGCAGGCTGGCGCATGAAAGCAACAATTTCAGTAGACCACCGCGTCAGCGATGGTGCCGAAGCGGCACAGTTCATGCAAACACTGGCTGGTTTCCTGGAAAACCCAGTCGCCATGCTGGTATAAAAATAAAACTTCCGAAGTCGAATGACTTCGGAAGTTTTTTATCATGCCACGGTGATGACGATTTTTCCTCGGGCATGACCCGCGCCGAGATAACGAAGCGCTGCAGGCACTTCACTCAATGAGTAGCGTTTATCAATCACCGGGACAACCTTCCCCGCTTCCAGAAGCCCTTTGAGCAGAACCAGATCTTTCTGGTTTGCTTTTGCCGAAACACCTCCCAGCTTCCTGCCTCCGCTTTCTGACATCCATGGTCCCAGGAGCATCGCCTGGAAGAGTTGGGCCGGGAAACCGCCGGCCATGACGTAAATGCCCTTGGACGTTAAGGCGCGCTTATACGCTGCGAGTGAATGGTAGCCATTCGCGGCAAGAATCAGATCATACTTCTGCCCGTTCTTGGTGAAATCTTCTTTGTTATAGTCAATGACTTGGTCTGCCCCAAGTGAGCGCGCCTGGTCCAAATTCCTGGTGCTACACACGGCGGTCACTTCAGCGCCGAACGATTTGGCAATTTGCACCGCAAACATCCCCACCCCACCGGAGGCCCCATTGATCAAAACCTTTTGCCCTGGTTGAATTTGCCCTTGATCGCGCAAGCCCTGTAAGGCAGTGGTTGCCGCCAATGGTACAGCCGCGGCTTCCTCAAACGATAGATTAGTTGGTTTCAGCGCCAATGCACTTTCAGGAGCCGTTGCATACTCGGCAAAACTGCCATTTCCATGCATGGAAATATCTCCGAAAACTTCATCGCCGGGTTGAAACTGCTTGACATTTCTGCCAACCGCTTCAACCCGCCCGGCTATATCGGCGCCGAGTATCGTCTTTTTGGGTTTGAACAATCCCATGCCCATCAGGCGAACCAGGAAGATGTCAGCGGTCAGGAGATGCCAGTCGGCGGCATTTACGGATGCCGCATGAACTTTTACCAGAACTTCATTCTCCGTGAGGGCAGGTTTGGCCACATCTTTGAGTTGAAGAACATCGGGGGAGCCGTATTTAGTGTATACAATCGCTTTCATGAGGTTTCTCCTGATATAGCCGAGAGGGTTTGTGAATTATTTTACGCATGTAATCTACGTAATATTGAAGGCATAGTTTCAGGTTATTCCGTTAATTTTGGTGGCACCCTACAACCACGAGTCTGGAAAATGCGATGCGTTACGGGTGGTTAAGCATTGCTGGATTTGGCGTCAGAATAATGGCTGTATTGGCTATAATTGTTAGTGTGGTTATGCTTATCAGGCGTATTTTTCAGCTAAGAAAAAGAATTTGGACTCCTTGATCGAGCTGGTGCTTGAAGAAAGCACAGATTTCCGAAGTCTTATTTATCTATGTTTACATCATGACGATACGCATCTTCAACGGATTCACATGTTGTGCCCGCATCCCAAGCAATTGGAAGACGGGATTGGTCTGCCTGTTGATCGAAACAAATCAGGGACCTGCCCTTGTGGATGCAGGGCTTGGTTTGCAGGATTACACCCACCCCACCTGGTTCACACAATTCTTTCGCTTCGTCTCCTACATGCCCTTCGATCCAAATGAGGCGGTGGTCAATCAAATTCACAATTTCGGATGCAAGCCTGAAGACGTAAAGCACATCCTACTCACCCACATGCACTTCGACCATATCGGTGGGTTGTCGGATTTTCCCCATGCCAAAGTCCATGTGTACAAAAAAGAATATGAGGCGTTCACTCACCGAAAAGGAAACATCAGCGCGGCGTATGTCCCGCGTCACATCGCACATGGTCCCGACTTTGTATTCTACGAAGATACCGGGGAAACATGGTTTGGGTTCGACGCCATCAGGCTCAAGGGATTCAATCCAGAAATGTATTTTATCCCCCTGCCGTATCATACAGTTGGCATGTGCGGCATTGCGATAAAAACCGAAAGCGGGTGGCACTTCCATTGCGGTGATGCCGCGGCTGACTTCCGCCGTGACGACATTCCCGGCTGGATGATGCGCCTCATTCTGGGACCTCACATGCCGCGCTTGCGAAAATTCTCATCGGAACATCCTGAAGTCCGTATGACGGCTAGTCACATGTTTTTGGATTTTTTCGACAAGGAATCAGAGCCATGACCATCCATCTCATTAACTGCTTCACATGCAATGCCGGCTGACCCGGCGACTTGAAAACGGGAATGGTGTGCCTGGTCCACACGATCCAAATTGTGTGTTCGTGAAGTCGCATCCCGAAGTGCTGATTGCGAAGGCATCGATCAGCTTACGGGCAGGGACAGAATCTTATTTGGAATACCAGACAAATATCTTTACTGACATAGCGTCCGCTTTTCTATCGAACAGTACCTGTAACCTGTCCCTCGATCTTATCAGCCCACGGGTAGATCTCCGTTCCTTTGGCCGCTTCACGGATGGAGAGGTCGTCGGAGTAATGTCCGCGTTTTTCCTGTGGGATCAATTGTGCAATGTGATGCATGATCACGTGACCGATCTCATCCAATTGTTCGCGATGCTTTTGTCCATGTCCCTCGGCTCGAAACGGACCGAACGGCTTGCCGATATTGATCTGAATGCGGGCGCGTCGTCCGCGCTTGAGGCTGGGAAAAATGTCATTCATGCCGATCAGGCCCACAGGCAGGAGAGGAGCGCCGCTTCTCGAGGCGAGAAAGGCTGTCCCCGGCCGCGCCGGCCTGAGGACGGTTGCCCAGTTCCCCGCTTCAGGAAATATCCCCAAAATACCATCTTGTTCGAGAATGCCTTCGGCGGTTTTGAGCGAATCCTTTGCGCCGGTGCCGCGATACAACGGATGATAACCCCACAACAACGGGATGATGCGCGAGACGAGTGGTGCGTGAGGCATATCTGCCCCGCCGACGAATTCGATCTCCCACGGCGCAATGCGCACAAAACAAACGGGGTCAACAAAACTGAAGTGGTTGCCCACCATGATGAGCGGGCCTTTTTCGGGCAGGTTTTCCACACCGCTGATTTCAAGCCTGGTAAGCAGGCCGAACGCGGGACGCGCCAGAAAACGCAGGATCTTTCTTGTCAGTTTGCGCGCGGGTGATGTAAATTCTCTTTGCGCCATGACGTTAATCCGCAGGCGCGTATTCCAATGCCGCTTTACGAGCACGCTGTTCACTGACCAACAACAGGATCGCCAGCCCAGCCACGAGGAACACGGCAATGGACAGGATGCCTGTGCGTTGACCTGCCTGTTCGGCCAGCAGGGTTTCCATTCCCTGTGCTTCGAGCCGCAAGGCAACGCCTGTGGCAAGCAAACCGTAGACAGTGGGTCCAATGAACGAAGAGGTCTTGCCTGCGATGGCAAAGAAACTGTAGAACTCGGCGCTCTGGCCTTTCGGCGCAAAGACGCCCGTCATCGTGCGCGTGACCGCCTGGACACCCGTCAATGCAAAGCCTGCCACCGAAGCGATAATAAAGAATCCAACAAGTGTCTTGTTGAAGAACATCCAGACAACCGCGCCGATCATCAGAACAAGCGAAGCAATCAATGCACGCATAAAGCCGACCCGCTCGCCGTAGATGCCTGATAGATACGCACCAAAGATACTCGCGAATTGGACAAGGATCATCAGGATGATGAGTTGGGTCTGGTTCATGCCATACAATACCGCGCCGATGATCGCGGCGAAATCAAGCGCCATTACGATTCCGTCATTGAAGATCAGGAACGCAACGATGAACTTGATGAACTCGTTGAAATGCCTCACCGAGCGGATTGTCCGCCCCAAACGGCTAAAGGCAAGTGTAAGATAATTTTTCCCATCAGGAAGCGGCTTGCGCTCACCGCGTTCCTTGATCCACAGGAATGTAGGTAGCGCAGAAACGAAGAAGAAGATCGCTGTGAAAACGAAGGCGCCGCGCACGGGAAGGTCGGTCTCCTTAATCATCACAATGGCAGGAAGCACCAACAACAGGCAAAGGATTCCTCCTGCAGAGCCAATCGCCCATCCATTGGCAGAGACGCGCCCGATCTCATGCGGTTCCGCCACTTCGGTCAATAGCGAATTGTAAAAGACCTGCCCCGCCCGATAACCAATCTCCGCCATGATAAAAAAGAACATGCCCAGGAACACATCTCCTTTTTGTACGAAGAACAACAAGCTCGTGAAAATCCATGAGAGGGATGAGAAGAAGAACAGGAACCGTTTCTTGAACGCTGAATAATCCGCGATAGCCGCCAGAATCGGGGAAACGATCGCGCCCACGAGCATCGCGATTCCCACCGAGATGCCCCACAGTCGCGAACCTTCAGCGCCGCCCACCACCGATCCTTTAAAATACGCCGAATAGATGGCCAGCAATACCACCGCCGCGTATGCCGAATTCCCAAAATCGTACAAATACCAGCCCAATTGTGCCCGCTTCCGCTCTTTTTCCATAAGAAACTCCTCAAAGGTTTTGGTGATTCTACCTGATAGAACAACTCAATCTGCATTTCGTTTTGTGGTAAAACATTGCACCTGCAAAACAACCCAGCCAATTTACAAAAGACACCCGGAACGCCAACGCCGAAGTGTGGGATATCCGCATGGACGACGAAGGCAAAGATTTCTTCAACATCCTGTGCTGATCTGTTCTCGCCATGAGGGTGCGGTTGAAATAATCATGCATGTTATATGATTTATATAAAAGGTCCCCGGTTTAGAAGCCGAGGACTTTCATTTCATGGTCTGAAAAATTCTTTCCCGAAACAAGCGATATTAACAGCGATGAACAACATGGAGTTGGTGACGGGCAGCCTTGAAATACTCTGCCGCGAATTTTGCCGTCTCTTTGAGATCATAAGGTGCACAGCTAAATACATCGAGGTAGACGGCCCGGCTGGCATCGGCAAAATGTGCCGAAATAAGGGATGTTTCAATGAGCTGTGTCATGCTGAACCCTTGCACACGCAGTTCATCGCCAAAGAACACCACCTGGGTTTCTCCGTACCGTCGCATTTTGATGCGGTCACACAGAGTCTTTACAAACTCGCGGATCGCACCTGCATCCCGCATAAGCAAGAGGTCGCATTCATAGAGATCAATACAGGATGACATCCCCCAATATCCCATTTCATTTTCCATCTTGAAGTCTGTTCCTTGTTGTATTGGCTGTGTCATCCGTACAACTTCTTCCTGAAAAACTCCGGCAGGGCAAACGCCGCCTTGTGGATTTCAGGATTGAGATATTTATTTTCACCGGACGGATATGGAGCCTTCAATCCGTTATCCCAGGGGATATCTGAGATATACATGAAACCAATTCCGCCACCGGGATAGGTGGGAATATTAGCGTAATAATACGCGGGGTTCCTTGTTAATGCCTTGGCGGATTTGTAAATTTCCTTGATCAACTCGGTATCAAAGTAAGGTTGTTCACATTGCGTTGCCGCCGCGCCGCCGGGTGCAAGCGCACGCACGATCAACTTGTAAAACTCATTCGAGAACAACCGCTCCGCCATGCCGATGGGGTCGGTGGTGTCGGAGATGATTACATCAAATTGACCGGGGTTTTCTTCGAGGTAACCAAAGGCATCCTGTATGAGTAGTTTGGAACGCGGATCAGACCAGGGGTCACCGAAAGAGGCGGCGAAGTGTTCACGAGAAAGATCCACGACGCGCTGGTCCAACTCACAGACGACCGCTTCTTCCACGGACGGATATCGGAGTACCTGTTGCAGGGAGCCTCCATCCCCGCCCCCGACGATCAGCACACGTCTGGGCTTTCCAACCGCAAGCATCGGCACATGGACGATCATCTCATGATAGCCCATGTTGTCGCGCTCGGTCAATTGGATGATTCCATCAAGGATCATCGCATTGCCGAAGAATTCAGTTTCAACGAATTGCAGATGCTGGTATTGGGTCTGTTCATCCGCAAGAACGCGTTTGATGCGAATCCCCTTGCGATAATACGGATGAAGTTCTTCTGTAAACCAGATGCTCATTACACCGCCACCGGTAAGGCAGTTTCGATCTCGGCGTCGCGGTCGATCTTGCGCAGCGAGAAATTGTCCGCGCCAAAGGCTTCTTTGATGCGCATGATGAGCGGCATCATATCCTTGCCGATCGCGCAGGTGAAAAGGTCAATGGCACAATAGCCGTATTCGGGCCAGGCATGCAGACTTGCATGCGACTCTGCGAGAAGCAAAAAACAGGTAAAGCCATGCGGGCTGAACTGGTAAAAGCCCTCATCCACAACCGTCAAGCCGCTTTCGTGTACGGCCTGCGCAAACAGCGAGTACGATTTCTCGCTATCCATGAGGATCTCATGGTTGCAGTTGGAGAGATCGAAAATAAAATGCTCTCCCAATTTCAAAGTCGCGTTCACTCACACCTCCATAGGGTTAAAAAGATAAAGAACCCATCCGAAGGCACGAACTTTTTACTTCAAAACGATCCGCAAGATGTTGTCCTTGTGTAACGAATGAAGCGCCCTCGAACAGACTCTATTGTGCGCATTTATACTACGTTAGCGCAGGATGTCAATCTTTTCGATGTCA
>DATIUT010000203.1:0-16378 GCA_035466615.1 Anaerolineales bacterium
TCCCATCTTTTTGGATCACTGAATAGACCGCAACCCCAACGGACAGCAGGACAAGTATGCCTCCCGCCGCAGGACAATAAATAAAGGCGCCAAACAATAGAAGTATCCCGTTGCTCCCTTTCAATTCTTTTACAACAAGGGTATCCGCCGTGATGGTCACTCTATATCTCGCATCAAAGTATTTTTTTGCAAACACATTGCTTTTCAATGTCCTGCCATCTGAGAATGTAACTTCAAATTGAAAAAAAGACCCGCCCCACAACGCCGTGCAATCCTGCTCTATGCAATCGAAGCCATACGGCCCCATGTTCCCGACTTCAGGGACTTCTTCCGCATCCGAACAATCTGCCTGTTTGCACCAGTATAAGACTTTGGAAACAATGGTCAGGTTGGATTCGGAAATCTCTTGAACAATTTCAAATTCCATGGCTGGTTTTGGTCCCGAATCGGCAGAGACGTTTTTCTGCGGCAACAACCCCATGACAAATATGACACTCAGAAGAAAATAGAACTTTTTGGTGTTCATGCCATCTCCCTTTTTATAAATCATCGTCCGCATCTCCTGTCTGTCTCCCCCAAAAAGTGATGGTAGAGTTTCCAGCAGGCATGAATGGATTATAGCCGAACAAACCTGCCTGGTTCGTTTCCTCCGGCAGCGCCGCTTTCCAAACAAGATCTGGTCACATTCTTCCATTGCCAACCGGATGGTTACACATATAATAAAAGCGACCATGCTCGAAACACAACCGGAACATCCATTGGAACGTCTCGCTCGGAAAGCGGGAGGAGGTGCGCACAGGCAACAGATATTTCAGTGCAACTTTCATCGTCCCGATCGTTTTGTGCTAGCTTCAAACCCAGCCATCAATCAATGGAGGATTGAATGGCAAACCCATATCACAAGGAGACACTGATGTTTGTCAAACGCAGTTTGTTCGTTCTGGTAATGCTGGTTCTGGCTCTTTCGTCCGTTTCGCCGGCGGCGGCGAAGGGCGACGCGCCGATCTATGGCACAGATTCGGCTGATGCGATTCCCGGTCGTTATATCGTCGTCTTCGAGGCAGGGACGCCGGCGGCGGTTGTAAATGCGGCGGCAGAGAATGCACGTGCAGGCGGCGGGCAGGTTGATTTCATCTATGAAGCCGCGTTGAGTGGTTTTGCGGGGAATTTTCCCGAGGAAGCGCTCTTCGGCTTCAGTCATAACCCCAACATCGCCTACATCGAAGCAGACCAGGTTGTCACCCTGGAAGCGACCCAGTCTCCCGCCACCTGGGGGCTGGATCGCATTGATCAACGCAATCTCCCCTTGAACAATTCCTACACATATAACTTCACCGGCGCGGGGGTGACTGCCTTCATCATTGATACCGGCATCCTCTTCAGCCACAATGAATTTGGCGGGCGCGCCTCCTCCGGCTACGACTTCGTAGACAACGACACCAACGCCAGCGACTGCCACGGCCACGGAACGCATGTGGCGGGGACCGTCGGCGGCAGTACCTATGGCGTCGCCAAGGGAGTATCGCTGGTCGCAGTGCGCGTGCTTGACTGTTCGGGTTCAGGCACAATCTCCGGCGTCATAGCAGGCATCAATTGGGTTACATCCCAGCATACCAATGGAAAGGCCGTCGCGAACATGAGCCTCGGCGGAGGGGTATCAACCTCCCTCGATGATGCGGTTCGTAATTCGATTGCCGATGGAGTGGTATACGCGATTGCGGCAGGGAACAGCAACCGCGACGCATGCAAGTTCTCGCCCGCCCGCGTTCTCGAAGCGATCACGGTCGGCGCCACCACCTCGACGGATGCCCGCGCCTCCTATTCGAACTACGGCTTGTGTCTCGATTTATTCGCTCCCGGCTCTTCGATTACCTCTGCATGGTATACGAGCAACACAGCCACAAATACCATTAGTGGAACCTCCATGGCGACTCCGCATGTTGCGGGTGTTGCGGCGCTCTACCTTGAAGGCCACACCGCAACGCCTCAACAGGTTCGAGACGCGATCGTGGGTGCAGCCACACCGGGTGTGGTTGGGAACCCCGGGCGCAACTCACCCAACCTGTTACTATATTCCTTGATACCTTAAGTAAAATTGGATCGTCACGGGGCTGCCCAAAATTCGGGCAGCCCCTGTTCTTTTTAAACCCCAAGTTACGATTGTTGATTTAATGTTTCAGTAAGGCCTTTTTGCTTTTCCGAACCTTCCAAATGTTCCTTCAAAGTGTTGATAATGACCTTCATGCCCAAACCATAGTAACGGGACACATCTTCGAGGGTGCAAAACTTCTTCATGGAACACCCGACACAATCCACTTGCAGAGTGAGAAGCGCTTTTGCTGTCAGCGTGGAGGATGCCGGCAGGTCAGAGACCAGGGTCCGGGGAGAAAGACGCGGGTGTTCCATGGGCAGGATCAATGTCCGCTACCAGGCGTGAGAGTTCCATCGAAAATGTCAGGATTGGCATCGCCTTCGACCATCAAGAAGCCAGCCAGGCCGCGTTCGAGCCTTGAGAGGGCATGGTCGACCAGGATATAACGCCCCGGCACCTCGAGTTTGAACTCGACCATCGTTGCGCCTCCGGGCGGGACAAGCGTGGTCTGCACGTCGGTGAGCGGGTTGGAAGTCAGGGATGCCTGATTGTAGACACGGTCGAAGATCTCACCGATGACATGGAAGGACGAGGTGAAGTTGGGTCCGCCGACGCCGAAGAAAATGCGCACGGTTTCGCCGACATTGGCGTGTAACCTGTGCTCTTCAGTGGTGAGGCCCATGGCGGCGCCATTGAAAACAAAGTATTCAGGGTTTTCGTTCAACAGTTTGTCAACGTCTTCGGTCAGGGCACCCTTGGTTCCGTAAGGCTGGGCAGTATACAGTTCGCCCTGCATCACATAGAATTCACGGTCAACGGGAGGCAGTCCGCCTTCCGGTTCGACCAGAATCAAACCGTACATGCCGTTGGCGATGTGATGTGCCACCATCGGCGTGGCACAGTGATAAACATACAAGCCGGGGTTGATCGCTTTGAATGTGAACATGGTCTCGCCGCCGGGCATGGTCTGTGTCGCGACAGCACCTCCACCGGGACCGGTGACCGCATGGAAGTCCACCGAGTGCGCCATCACGCTTTCGGGCAGGTTCTTGAGGTGCACTTCCACCGTGTCACCCACACGTATACGCAGGAACGGACCAGGGACTGCGCCATTGAAGGTCCAGTATTTGTAAGTGGTGCCATCTGCCAATTTACCGGCCACTTCCACGGTTTCCAAATTGATGACCACTTTTTCAGGTCCGCGATTGGGAAGAGGCGCGGGGAGATCTGATGGGTCACGAATAATATCCACTGCGTTGGGATCAGCGGCACCCGCCGCGACAACCGCCGATTCAGACACACCCGGGCCTGTGTAACTGTTATTTTGGGACATCCCCTCCATTGAAGCCACTCCCGACCCGGCGATAAACTTACCTTCCATGCCAGCCTGCCGGTGGCCGGGGATGTTACAGTAGTAGCTGAAAGTACCATCCTTATCAACGATAAATTCCACGCTGATACTGTTCCCTAGTCCGCTCACATCCGCGGATTTGGCGCCAAATTCATCCAGGTAGAAATTGTGCCCGGCGCCATCCCCGCTGAACAATGTGACCTTGACCATATTACCGATATCAGCCTTCAGGGCCGGGTTCACCTGTCCATCGATCCCGCCGCCCTTGCCGATGAACACCATCTTCCCATCCACGATATTGCTCTCCAGGGTGTATTCCACAACCGGCCCTGTAGGCTCGACCGCGGCAGGCTGGAAGTTTGCTGTTGTTTTCTGCATTTCTGCCTGCGCGTTGCCAACCAGTAAAATGCCCTGCATCCCGAGTCGCTCATATTTTGTGTCGTGATATTCAATTGCAATGTCTTCATTCGGGACGGTGAAAGTAATTGATGTGGTTTCGCCCTGTTCCTTGATCTTATCCGAGTGAATGTTCAAGTCAGGGAGGACGATATCGTGAGTCCCCCATCCGCCATTGACGAGCATGACAGTGATGCGCTCGCCTGGCTCAGCGCGCAGGACCGGATTGACCGCGCCTCTGATATTGCCGTTCACACCGATAAAGGCAAATTGTCCATCCTGCATGGCGGCAGTCAGAACATATTCCTTGTCAACTGGAACCTCTGCAGAGGGCGAACAGGCAGCCAGAATGGTTATTATCAACAGAGCGATCCAAAGAGACTTAAGATTTTTCATGGAGGTTCTCCTAAATTTTGTGAATACGGCAAAATTCAAACTAAATGCCGTTGATTTCCCCCATCGTACGCCATTCGCTCCCTATCTGTCTTTGCGCCAGCGCAAAGAGAAACGGCGGGATGCCTCCGTCCCGCCGCGTGGGGCAAAACACAAAACCTCAGTATCCTGAAATCATTTCACCAAATCGTCCGCGATACTCACCAGCCCATGCGGCTCGCGAATGATGACCTGCTCCCTTCCGATCTTGAGCAGGCCTTTGCGCTCCCATTCGGTCAATGTGCGGCTGACCGTGAACAGCGTGGTGCCGCTCATCTCTGCCACGTCCTGACGGGTCAGCGGCATGTCGATCAGGACTCCGTCCTCGACTTTTTTGCCGGAATCAGATGCCAGCTTAAGCAGGGTGCGGGCAATGCGTTGTTCCACACGCCCGGTCACCAATGCCTGTTGGCGTTCCTGCAAGTCGATGATATAGCCATGCATCAATTGCATCGCGTTGAGAGGGATGGAGGGCTCACTCTTTGCCAGTCCCCGCAGATGATCCGTGTCCCAAGCCACTGCAGTACTGTCATCTTCGGCCTGTGCCGTGCCCGGGTATCCGGTCTTCGGTTGTAAAATTGCGATCCCGCCAAAGGTCTGACCGGCTGTCATCATACGCAAGGTGATCTGTTGTCCGGAAGGTGTGATCTGCACCATCTTGACGAGTCCACGCACCAACACATAAGCATGGGTGGCTGGGTCACCCTGCATGAAGAAATACCCGCCTCCCTCCACCGAACGCAGGATTCCATTCTCCAAAACCTGTTGAAATCCTAAATCACTCACATCCCGAAACAGGCTGGACGAACGGACGAGTTTTATTGTTTCCTGATCCATATGAAGATTGTAATCGAAATCAGACAATCCTTATCTGAAGCCAGGCCGCTCTTTATTTCCACCCTTGGAAGAGACGATCACGGGTTCGTCGTTCCCGAATCCGTATCCACCATCAAAACAGCAGTATCCACTGCTTCGAAATCGTCGCCCGTCAATACATCAAGCAAGTGAAGCATCTCGTTATCCCAGCGTTCATCAGGCGCACCGCTCACATACCAATTTGAGCCGTTGTCCGCGAGCACAATGCCGTATGTTTTCATAGCCTGCAAAAGGATCTGCATCTCAGGCGGAAAACCTGAGATGTCGTAATCTGCCTTCAGGCGGAAGCGCGCACCCATGGGCGGAATCCCAGCCTGTGCATCGGATGTCAAATGCCGCGCCGGCCAGATGTAACCAGCAGTCTCTTCGGCGGTGAATCGCAACGCATGTTTTATTTCACCCGCCACGATTTCGTCATAGCGCATCAACCCCGGCAGGATCGGCAATCCCGCCGCGTCCGCGGAGGTCCACGTTTCCGGGCGCAAGGCATTGGAGTTCAAACTCCAGACCGCGCCTGAACCGCCGCTCCACACTCCGTTATCGAGCCTCGCGTCGTAGATCTCATACAAGGTGCAGGTTTCTGTATCCACGATCAGAATATGATGATCACTTCCCCATTCGATATTTGGATTCTCGGGAATCGGATACGGTCCCGCGTCAGATTCATCGGGATAATAAAACTCCGCTTCAACCTTCGGGACGGTGGATCCAGCCACGATGTTATATGGGATCCCGATCGGGCCTCCATCCCATTCACCCGAACCGAAATCCATATGAAAGCCTTCGTCGCGGCCAATGTTCTCGATCCAGGAATCAGACATCGGGTGAGTCGGAAGCGAGTCCACGCGTGTGTTCCAAAAATTATCCGCGGGGAACATCGGGCAATTGGCGATCACAGGGCCAGAGGAAGTCGTGGTGGCTCCCGAATCCAGGCTCAATAATTGAATATTGGCTTCAAGAAAAGGCTGGGTGAAGAAGTTATATTTCGACGCCGCCAGGTCGTAACCAGCCGCCTGTACTGTCAATGTGATCGTATCAGTATCGTGGAAGAAGATGTTTTCAAAAATGAAGCTACCATCCTGCCCAGTTGTAACACTTCGATTACAACGATCCGCCTCACGGGAAACGTACGAAAAATGTTCACATGTCACTGTTGCGCCCGCAACAGACACACCAGTGGACGCGTCCGTGACCCTGCCAAACACGGTCCCGAACCCGAGGTCTCCCGCGGGAAAAGGTGTGTCTGTTGACATGGGAGCAGGTTGAGGAGTTACAACATTGCAGGAAAGAAGAATGAGGATAAACAGTGGAATAAGGAATAAACGGTTTCTTTTCACTGCTTACAACACCTTTTGGAACGCGCGCAGTAATTCGCCGCGTTGTTCGAATCCGCTTTCGCCGAGTTCCGAGAGACAGATGTAGACGCGCTCCCTGCAACGATGCAACAAACCCGATACAAGCCGCGCCAACGATTCTTCGCTGGATTGGACTTCGTCCGCATCAGACCAGACCCGGCCTGCTTCCCACCATCGGCTTAACACATACGGATGCGTCAACGGCTGGGACAGGCGCTCGTACCATCCACCTGAACCGATATCGAGCCAGAATTGGACTGTCACAGGGCGGTTCATCATCAGAAAAGTATGAGCAGGCGCGACGAGGACCGCATCTTTATCCTCATTGCGCCATGACTCCAAATAAGAGGCCGCAATCACCCCTTCATTCAACATCGAAACATATTCCCTGCCGAAATCAAACGCAGGGGTATCCATCCGCACATTGGACGGCTCCATGGCCTGACGGAACTTCCTGACCGACTCAACCAAACTGGCCGCCACGCGGACCGAGTCGAAGTTGGAGTGGTAGCCAAAGCCGGGCTGGGACAACACTTCGCCAAACAATTTACGGAAGAAGTGATCGAGAGGCAATGGGCTGCCTTCGCGGTAAGCCAGTATCCAATCCCTCAAGGTTGAGTAACGATTGCCAATGGAGAATGTGATTCGTTCCTGCATATCGGCCCTGATCTGGTCAAAGGTCGAAAGTTGAAGGTCGCGTTGACGATAGATGATCTCGGTGAGGAGTTGTGCCCGCACAAGATCAAGCCCATCAATGGATTGCATCAGCGCATACGCCGCGTCGAATTTTGGTGGGTGGATGCTCCAATGCGGATGCGCCAGCGCGGCAAACGTGATCAATGCATGTGAGGCGGGTTCGTCGCGCAAAGAACGCGATGGCCTATGGGAACGCCAGGGGATATCCCTGGCTTCAAGTCTGTTCGTGATCGAAAAGCGCAAAGCATCAGAGAGATAGGGAGCAAGAATAACGATTTCAGAAGGCGGAATGTCAGATGAAACGAGTTGTTCAATTTCGCCAACGACAGCGTCGAGCAATTCAGGATAAAAGCGCTTGGAAACAGTTTGCAACGAATCGGAGCCCGACATCTGACCTTCGACGTTTGACTCGGCATTTGGGATAATCGCCTTGATTAACCCATTGTTCAATCCAGCAACACCATCCGACATCACAAAACTATCCTGTAGTTGAACATGCTCATTGCACAGGTCACGCAATGCCCAACCCGTGTGAATGTCCGCGCCGAGGAAATAACGGAAGCCTGCACCTTCATCATAGATCAATAAAGCTGAGTCGAACAAAGGCAGCCAATCACGGAGAATGTCGTGCGCTCGCGGACCGTCTTCTTCGATGTTGTCGTAAATCAAATGACGATAAGTTCGCGAGAGATGGTCACGGACAATATCCTGTTTCCACAGAACATTTACAAAGACTTCGAGTTGCAAAGAGAAATCCAGCAGGTTGTGATCGAGGCAATACCTGCGAAAACGATTTGCACATTCCTGGGCATCCTGATAAATACGTCTCTGTGCGGGGTCACCGAAATAGGATGAGTCGAGACGCGAGCCGATGTCTGTATGCGGGAAGCCGATCACTGCGGCTTTGTTGAGGTTGTCTATGATCTGGGAATACAGGCGGTTACGGTCAATGGTGACAGATTCAAAATAACCTTCATCCAATAGCGGACGGACAAGATACGCCATGTAGTATTGTGCGGTTTCGAGTGTGAGAAAAACGGGAGGCTGGTCGGGATTCGCAAAACCCGCCGCTTCTGCCGCAACAGGCCAGAACAAATCCACCATGCGGCGGGCGAGGCCGCTGATTGTGGCGGGGGTCACCTCCCCACCCGCGCTCCGTTCAGGGCTGTAAAGCAGATCGAGATACGGTTCCTGCAAAGTCCGTTGCGGGGTGAGCATCAGAATCGATTCGGCGGGTACACCCTGGGCAAGGATGTAACTCAGCCGCTCGACGCCTGCGGTGGTTTTGCCAGCCCCTGCGGGGCCGGAGACGAAGAGTTTTAGGTCAAGGGGAGATTCGATGATCTGGCGCTGAGGCAGGCTGAGGGAAATCATGAAGCGAGGGTACAGTACTCTCCAAAGATTGTCAATGCAATCCCATCTTTTTTCTGTATAATGAAGTGAACCTGTCCATTTCGGAGACTGCACGTTGTTCTGATCGAAATAAACCATATCGTCGCAGGAAATCATTTAAAAGGAGATACTCTCATGCCAACCCCCGCCCGCCCCATCGCAAGATCGACAGCCAGACCCGCCGCCGCAAAGCCGGCAGGAATGGTCAAGTTCTCGGACAAACTGACCGACTCGCTGACCGACATTACAAAAATGATCGAAGAACACAAGGTCATGATTGATTCGATTCAGGATATCGCACTCGAGCTGACGAATTCCATCGGAACACTTCACACCCTGACAGTCAAATACGCGGGTATCGCCAACAACATCCTCGACGGCCTCCTGCCGATCGCAAAGAACCTGCCCATCATCCCCAAAAAAATCATTGATCTGCTCGTTAACCTTGAAAGTATCACGCAAAAGATCATTGACAACAACGCCCAGACGTCCAAAACCATCTCGGATGTACAATCGGGACTACGAACCGGCGACGTAAACAAGATCAAGGGACACGCCGGTCAACTGCAAAATGTGACGAACGCCCTGAAAGCCATCCTGCCCGGTATTTAGGACGCTTCGCATCGCCCTTGCAGTTCGTCTCTCGCTCAGTGTAAGCCTGATCCCGTTTCCTGGAAGTCGCCGGCCGGTTGACACTTCTCCGCCGCACATGTATAATACCGTCCGCTTCTGCCCCAGTGGTCGATTCTGGGGTAGTTGCTTGTAAAACACCAGCTTCCCCGTTCGCAGGCGACGAGTGCAGGAACTCCGCAGGCACACGGTGAAGTGAATGACTGGAGATAAAAAATGAGATTTGCAATCGTGGAAAGCGGCGGCAAGCAGTATCGTGCCGTCGAAGGGCGAACCATCGAAGTGGATCGCCTTCCCGTGGAAACGGGAAAACAATTCAACGTCGAGCGCGTCCTGCTTATGGCAGACGGCGATGATGTGATGGTCGGAACGCCCACAGTGAACGGCATCGAAGTCAAGGTCACGGTGGTGGACCACATCAAAGGCCCCAAGATCGACCGATTCAAATATCGCCCGAAGAAACGCATTCGCGTGCGCGGCGGTCATCGTCAGCAGTTCACGCTCCTGATGGTGGATTCCATCGGCAAGCCGGGCGAGGTGCGCAAGATTGAGAAGCCTGCTGTCGAAAAGAAACAGACTGAAACCGAGGTGATAGTCGAGGCTGAGCCTAAGGCGAAAGAGAAGAAACAGGCCAAGGTTGAGAAGGAAGCGACATCGTCCCCGAAGGGGAAGCCCAAGTCCACGGCAAAGAAGTCAACCGCATCCAAGTCTTCCACAAAGAAGACCGAGAATAAGAAGTAAGAGAGGTAGTCATGGCACATAAAACAGGTGGCGGTTCCACCCGCAACGGACGAGATTCAAACGGACAGCGTTTGGGCGTGAAGCGTTACGCCGGTCAGTTCGTACTCTCTGGCAACATCCTTGTGCGCCAGCGCGGCACCAAGATCAAGCCGGGATTGAATGTGAAAGCCGGCAAGGACGATACTCTTTTCGCAACTGCCGATGGCATTGTGATGTACGATGTTGTTCACGGACAGAAACGCGTGAACATTGTCTCGCAGTTGGAGGGTTAACATGAAAAAGGATATCCATCCCGCTTATTACACCGATGCGAAGGTGGTCTGTTCATCCTGCGGCAGGACATGGACGACCGGCTCCACCAAAAAAGAGATCCGCCTGGATCTTTGCTCGAACTGCCATCCGTTCTTTACTGGTGAGGCACAGCGCATCCTCGACACCGAAGGCCAGGTGGACCGCTTCTACAAGAAGCTTTCCGTTCGCCAGGCATATGTGGAACAGCAGAAGGTCAAGGAGGAGTTGAAGGGGTCCCCTGAACGCCCCATCGCCGACCTTGGCCTTCCCGCCCGTGCAACAGAAGCTCTCAAGAACGCCGGCATCGAGAATGTTGGTCAGTTCCTTGAGAAGCTCAGTGGCGGCAACGAAGCAGCTCTCGCAATTCCCGGCTTTGGTCAGGCTTCCCTGACCGCCGCAAAGAAGAAGCTGCGCTCGCTCGGCTATGAACTTCCCGATGCCGTGGCATAACTCTCAGGGTTGCAGAATAAGTAATCTCAGGTAAACTTACAGGCATGGCGCGAGTGCGCGCCATGCCTGTTTTTTATATTTTATATCCGTCATTGCGGGGGGCAACCCGCACTGACGGGAGGTGATATGAAGCACACACACGGTTCCATAGAAGTTGTTTGCGGTTCGATGTTCAGCGGAAAGACTGATGAGTTGATCCGTCGCCTGGTGCGGGCGACGATTGCAAAACAAAAGGTGCAGGTGTTCAAACCCGCCATTGACGTGCGCTACGCTGTCGAAAAGGTCACATCCCACGCAGGCTCGAACTTCGACGCGATCCCTGTTGAAAAAGCCGCAGACATTCGCGAAAAACTCGAGGCGGATGCGACCGTCGTCGGCATTGACGAAGCACAGTTCTTCGACCCGGAGATCGTCAAGGTCGCACAGGAACTGGCGGGCAGGGACATCCGTGTGATCGTTGCAGGTCTGGATATGGATTTCCGCGGTGAACCCTTTGGACCGATGCCGATATTCATGTCCATGGCGGAACATGTGGATAAACTCCACGCCATCTGCATGATCTGCGGCGATGAAGCCTCCCGCACGCAAAGACTTGTCAATGGCAAACCAGCGCGTTACGATGACCCCGTTGTAATTGTTGGCGCATCAGAATTGTACGAAGCGCGCTGTCGCAAGCATCATGAGGTGCCCCGCCAGGGGTGCGAAGTCCCACGATAGCGAGACAAAGGACCAAGGTAACCAAATATGCAAGACTACAAAGACTTCCTTGCCGAAATCCTCATCAATGAAAAAGCCCTCCAGGCACGTGTCAAGGAACTGGGGGCACAGATCAGCGCCGATTACACAGACGGAAACCTGCTCCTCATCTGCATTTTGCGCGGTGGCGTGCCCTTCATGGTGGATCTCAGCCGTCACATCACCTCCCCGCACATGATGGATTTCATGGCTGTCTCATCATATGGGGTGGGGAAGCGCGAATCGAGCGGTGCCGTACGCGTCTCCCTTGACCTGCAAACCGACATCCACGACAAGGATGTGCTCCTTGTCGAAGACATTGTGGATAGCGGACACACCATCGCGTCTGTGCTCGAGTTTCTGATGGTGCGCCAGCCCAAAAGCCTGAAAGTCTGCGCCCTGCTCGATAAAGCCGAACGGCGCGAAGCGGTTGTTCCGATCCATTATCGCGGTTTTAGCATTCCGAACAAATTCGTCTTCGGTTATGGCCTCGACATCGACGAATATTACCGCAACCTTTCTTTTGTCGGCGTTGTAGACCTGGATAAGTACCAGCAGTCCAAATAAGCAATCCCATGTCCGACGATTCTCAACTCCCATCCACATATGCTGGGCGCTGGGTTGCCCTTGTACGCGGTCGGATCGTCGCACAAGGGGGAACGCCCGAACAGGCATTGCACGCCGCGCAAAAAAGCAGGCACAAGGAAAAGCCGGAAATCATTTACATGCCCATCCCATTTCCCCACTCACCCTTGATGGACAAAGTCCGTGATTTGTTGCCGGACCAGGAGATTTACCTTGTCGGCGGTGCGGTGCGGGATATGTTACTCAATCGCCTCTCGCGGGACCTCGATTTTGCCCTGCCTTCGAATGGCATTTCCACCGCCCGACGCGTTGCCAACGCCCTCAAGGCCGACTTCATGATCCTGGACGATGAACGCGATACGGGCCGCGTCATCTTCACCGACGCGGATGGTACGCGCACATTCCTCGATTTTGCCACCTACCGCGGAAGCGACCTTGAAGACGATATCCGCAAACGCGACTTCACCATCAATGCCATCGCGTTCGGCATCCATAACCAGGCCATCATTGACCCGCTCAACGGCGCATCGGATCTGCGCGCAAAGTTGATTCGTGCCTGTTCACCATCCTCCATCTCCGACGACCCGGTCCGCATCCTTCGCGCAATCCGTCAAGCCGCGGAATTTGAATGCAAGATCGAACTCGAAACGCGCAAGGCGATGAAGCAGGCCGCGAGTCTATTACCGAACATCTCCCCCGAACGCAAAAGGGACGAGTTGTTCAAAATCCTCGAGGGTCCCAAACCCGATGCCGCCATACGCGCATTGGAAATGCTCGGAGTATTTCCTCATCTTTTGCCCGAGCTCTCCAGGATGAAAGGTGAGACACAATCCGAACCACACATCTACGATGTTTGGGAACATACACTCAGCGTTCTTGGGTATCTCGAATCCATTATCGCTTCGTTACGCATTGGCTATTCTGCGGAAGATACGAACGACCTGTTTGCCGGCTTGCTAACTCTTCGCATCGGCAGGTTCCGCGAACAATTCGCCGAACATTTTAATAAATCTTTGAACGCAGACCGTTCCGTCCGCGCGGCACTGTTCTTCGCGGCGTTGTACCATGATGTACAGAAGCCAGCCACAAGAGCCATGGATGAAACGGGGCGAATCCGATTCTTCGATCACGATGTCAAGGGTGCAGAAGTCGCCTCCCACCGCGGACGGGAATTCAACCTGAGCAACGACGAGATCGAACGCATTGAAAGAATCATCAAACATCATATGCGTTTTCACTTCTTCACCAGCCGCCTTGAAGGTGATAAACAGGAACCTTCACGTAAAGCCATCTATCGTTTCTTCCGCGATTCAGGCGAGTCAGGTATTGACCTTGTTCTGCTGGGTCTTGCCGATTTGCGCGGGACGCGCGGGCACACCCTCTCACAGGAAACCTGGACAGCCGCGCTCGATATTGCACGCATTCTGCTCGAGAATTACTGGGAGAAGCCGCAAGAGACCGTTGCACCGCCTCGCCTGCTGGATGGAAATGAATTAATGAAAGAGTTGAATCTCCAACCCGGCCGGATCGTCGGTCAATTGCTGGATGCCATCCGCGAAGGACAGGCAACAGGGAAGATCACTTCACGTGAAGAAGCAATCGACTTCGCGCAGGATGAAATGAAAAAATCAGAGACAGCATGAATATCGTTTACTTCGACCTTGAAAGCCAGAAACTATTCGAAGAGGTTGGCGGACGCGACCCTTCCAAACTTCTGCTGGCTTGTGGCGTGACCTGGTCCACAGAGCGGAACGATTTTGCCGTGTATTGGGAAAAAGACGCGGCGGCATTGATTACCGAGTTGAAATCTGCCGACCGCGTGATCGGGTTTAACATCATCAATTTCGATTACGAAGTCCTCAAGCCGTATGCGCCCAATGAAAACTTCCGCTCGTTCCGCTCGGCCGATATGTTACAGGATATTTTCCGCGCGCTGAATTTTCGCTTAAGTCTCGATTCAATCGCCAAGGCAACGCTTGGCACGACCAAAACCGCGGACGGGATTCAATCCGTGGAATGGTTTCGCAATGGCAAGCTGGACAAGGTGGCTGAATACTGCAAGGCAGATGTGGACATCACGCGCCGTGTCCATGAGTTTGGACGCGATAATGGATTTGTGCATTACTATTCGAAATTGGGAAGCAAATTAAAAGTGGCTGTCAATTGGAAATGAAAGGAGAGACGAAATGGAAAAGATGAAAGTTGACGGTATTGAGCTTGCTTACGTTCGTCATGGCAGGGGAAATCCGCTTGTGCTTTTGCATGGTTTTCCACTCGACCATCACATCTGGGACGATGTTGTCCCCCTGCTCGAGGGCTCCTTCGAGCTTATTGTTCCAGACCTGCGTGGGTTTGGAGACTCATCGACAATTGACACCCTGTATACAATGGATGACTTCGCGTCAGATATTGCGGGTTTACTGGATCGTCTTGGCATCAAAAAGACCGCCATTGCCGGTCACTCAATGGGAGGATATGTCGCATTGGCATTTGCGCGACTTTTCCCTGAACGAGTCAACGGGCTTGGTCTCGTCTCTTCACAGGCGCTTGCTGACCCACATGAGCGCAAGGAGGGACGGTATAAGTCTGCGGCTGAGGTGGCAGAAAAAGGCATTGGCGGGGTTGTTGACACAATGACATCGAAGTTCACGCCTGATGAAAGGTTGCAGGCAGTTGCCCGCAAAATAATGGAAAGGCAACAGCCCGCGGCATACATTGGGGCACTCAAAGCCATGGCTGAACGGAAGGATTCCACCCCCCTGCTTGCCTCAATGAAATATCCTGTCGTTGTTATTCACGGAGATGCGGATATGTTGATTCCCATTGAACGTGGACGCGAAGTAAAAGATGCGGTCGTTCACGCACATTTAATGGAGTTGAAGGGTGTCGGTCATCTGCCAATGTTGGAGGCAAAAGCGGACACCGCCCGAGCGTTGTCCATGTTGGAATAGAAAACATCCCATCACTTCTCGGGTGGCGGGAGGTTCATTTTGCAGATTCAGCTTTCGGCAGGAAAAGAAACGTTCGCCTTACGAGGCTGTGAGCGGTCGGGCAGGACTTACTGAAGCATTGCCTGCCGTAGACAGGGAGACAGAACCGTTCCTGCGAATCAGGCGGTTGATGTGGGCGATAAGAATACGGCTGGGAGTCGGTTTGGTCAGGTAGTCATCCGCGCCCGCATCGAGAACGCTCGCGACCATGGATGGGTCATTCAATGCTGAAAGCACAATAATGGGCACCTGGCTGAAGGAACGAACCTCTTTGCAGATTTCCCAGCCATCCATTTCGGGCATCATCAGATCCAGGATCACAATGTCGAATTTTTCATCGCGAATTAAGCCCAAACCTTCAGTGCTGTCGTTGGTGGCCCGAACTTCGAAGCCATGTGACTTTAAAAGAACAGATAGAAGGTCCGTTACTGCGGCGTCATCGTCAATTACAATGATCTTTGTTGTCATAGTTTGTTTCCTAATAGTACACCAATTATCACCCAGTTAGCCGGGTTCGTACTTTGCAGGAAGTTAACAGAATGGCCAGCAAGAATACAGGCCGCCTGACAAACGATCATTAAAAACGGCGCTTTTGTCGCAAACCCCTTGTGGTAAACTTCACACAATATATCTAAATTCCTATCCCTTTATGGAGGGCCCTATGGCAAAAAAAACCTTATCAAAAAAGACCTTAAAGAAAACAGTTAAACAAAAAGCGGTTGTGAAAAAGACCACTATAAAGAAATGGGTTTATCTGTTCGAAGAGGTGAAGGCCGCTGAAAAATATGCAGGCTCATGGGAGGGTGTCCGATCATTGCTTGGAGGTAAAGGCTCCGGGCTTGCAGATATGACACGCGCTGGCGTTCCCGTCCCGCCCGGTTTTACGGTTACAACGGAGGCTTGTAACGAGTTCCGTAAAGCAGGCAGCTTCCCGAAGGGTCAATGGAACCAGCAGGTTGCCGCGATGAGGGCTGTTGAAAAACAGGCAGGCAAAAAGTTCGGTGATCCGGCCAACCCCCTGCTTGTTTCCTGCCGCTCGGGCGCGAAATTTTCGATGCCCGGCATGATGAACACGATCCTGAACATTGGTTTGAACGATGAAGTGGTGAACGGGATGATCGAATCGACCGGCAATCCACGCTTCGTGTGGGACCTGTATCGCCGTCTCATCGAAATGTTTGGCACCACCGTGTTCAATCTCGACGATGAAGTTTTCGAACACCCGATGGCTGAGTACAAGGCCAGCAAGGGATACAGAACGGACACCGAAATGACCGGCAATGACTGGAAAGCGCTGGTCTCAACCTTCAAGGAAGTCTTCAAGAAACATGTCGGTTTTGATTTCCCCCAGGATGTCTACAAACAA
>DATIUT010000204.1:0-4337 GCA_035466615.1 Anaerolineales bacterium
TTTCCGGATGGCGGCTCACGCTGGAATGAGATCATGCGTCACATTGACACGGACAGCCCATGGTGGGATGACAAATCCACACTGGATGTTGTGGAAACGCGCGCGGATATCATCAAAAAATCCTTCGAACAGGGCGTGGAGGAACTTGAAGATATCTTCGGCAGGGATACATCCAAATGGAACTGGGGTGATATGCACGCGTCCACGTTCAGGAATGGCACACTGGGCGAATCCGGTGTGGGCCTGATCGAAGCGTTGTTCAATCGCGGACCGTATCCCACCGGCGGCGGTGAAGCCATTGTCAATGCAACAGGCTGGTCGGTCAAGGATGGCTACGAAACCAACTGGCTCCCCTCCATGCGCATGATTGTGGATCTGGGCAACTTGAACAACTCGGTCACCGTTCACACAACGGGGCAGTCCGGTCACGCCTATCATCCACATTACGATGACATGGTTTCCATGTGGGCGAACATCGAATATTATGCGATGCTGTGGAATGAACAGGCAATCGTCAACAATGCCGAGGGACATTTGGTGTTGACCCCCTAATGATTTTGCAGTAGGGGCGGGGTTACCCCGCCCCTACTTTTTTACCCTCAAAGCCATCCACGAAAAGAAGATCACACCCAGGTAACTGAACGTCAGGTCAACCAGGTCGAATGAGCGATTTGGGAAATATTGCTGTGAGAATTCTTCAAGTCCAATGAACAGGGCCAGGATCAAGGCGACTCGAAGGACGAGCAGGCGGCTATGATGATGAAGCGAGCGGAGAACGGCCAGGTCAATCAAGAGGGTCAAAATCCCGTATAGAACGAAATGTCCGATCTTATCGCCGAAGGGAATCCTGTTTACAAACCCAACGATGTCGAGCATCCCAAGGTCGGCAAGGACAAGAATCCCAATGATGAACAGACAGAAGGTGAACGCAAGCCACTTCATAAAAAATGAGACGCCCTCTAGGGCGTCTCTGTTTCCAATTTTACCTTTTCCGCTTTCGCTTCGCGCCGCGCTTTCCACCACTCAACGAACATTGGCATGACCGAGATCAGGATGATGGCAATGATCACAAGTTCGAAATTTCTTTTTACAAATTCCAGGTTGCCAAAGAAATAACCGAGCAGCGTAAAAGTCAACACCCAGGTCATACCGCCCACGATATTATAGGTTGCGAAGTAGCCGTAGGTCATTTTGCCAATGCCCGCTACGAACGGGGCGAACGTGCGGACGATAGGCACAAAACGCGCAAGGAAGATTGCCTTGCCGCCATGTTTCTCGAAGAACGCATGGGTTTTTTCGAGATGCTCCCGCTTGATCCACTTGATGTTATAGGCGCGTTCGCCAAGATAATGGCCGATGGAATAATTTACGGCATCACCCAGAACAGCCGCGACCATTAATAACCCAATCAAGAGCCAGACATTCAGCGAGCCCAAAGCTGCAAATGTACCAGCCGCAAACAACAATGAATCACCCGGCAGGAACGGCATGACTACCAGACCTGTTTCGATAAAGATCACCACAAACAGGATGCCATATGTCCAGGCGCCATATTGGCTGATAATATTTGCCAGGTATTCATCAAGGTGCAGGAAAAGATCGATCAGAAATTTAATTTGCTCCATTGTTTACTCTCTATTATAGAATAGGCGCAGATTATACCTTGCTTTCCGGATTCACCTCAAAGCGGCTGAGCCAGTCGCCAATCGCGAGAATGACAATACTACCAACAGAGGACATCCCCAAATTCAGGGAGCCAAGCGGGATAAAAACCCATCCGCGCCACAATCCAACCAGGTGTCCCGCTGTAAACCCCAAAACACTCAGACCAAGATACAAAAGCAGACGCCAAAAACCTCCGCCGCGTAAAAAATGATATAGCGCGCCGTAGAGCAGTGCGATAAGGATGGCAAGGAGCAGGGCGGGGAGGGTCATGGAAAACCTGTTTTGCAAGAGTTACGGATTCAAGTGTTTGGCAAAGAAATCCACGATGGCGTTATAGCAGGTGACGCGGTTCTCGTATTTGAGAACATCATGGCCCTCGTCCTCGAAGACAAGCAATTCAATCTCCTTGCCTGCCTCTTTCAATTCTCTCACCAGGTCTTCCGATTCAGCCGCCGCCACGCGTGGATCGTTACGCCCTTGAATGACCAGCATGGGCGCGTCCACGTTATGCAAGTGAGTCTTCGGTGAACGTTCCACCAGGAAGGCGCGCTCATCCGCTTTTTCGGGGTCACCCAAAGCAATCTTGTAATATGGCTTCCAGGTGGCAGGGATTCGTTCGAGGAATGTCAGCAGGTCGTATGGACCGAACATGTCGCAGGAGGCTTTCCACAGATCCGGATGCATGCCGGCCTGCATGAGGGTCATGTATCCGCCATAGGAACGACCAACAACCGCCGCACGTTTTACATCGAGTCGTTTATCTTTTGGCAAGATCTTTGTCATCGCATGAACATGGTCAAGACGGTCCTGCCCGCCCCAGTCGCGGTCCACATGTTTGGTATAGGAGAGACCATACCCGGTGGAACCGCGTACATTTGGGACAAAGACCGCAAAACCGCGCAGTGTAAAATATTGGATCAACGGCATGGAGAACCAGGCAAAATCTGGCCGTTCCTGTCCCTGTGGTCCGCCGTGGATGTAGTAAACGACCGGGCGCGGACCCTTAAAGCCGAGCCCTTTCGAGGGGAAATACAGCCGCGCAGAGACACGCAGGCCATCGTAAGAAATGAACGAAGCATCCTCTCCTTTGGAAAGAGTCCCGTCTGGAATCCCAAGTATCTTCTCATCCGTATGGCGCGTCACTTTATCCCGCTTCTTTCCGCTGACTGTATAGATTTGTGTCGGCGAGGTGGCGGTGGAGAACGAGAAGGTGAGCGTGTCCTCCGCTTTGTTATAGTCGAGACGTTCGAGCATGCCATTGTCAAGCGGTTTGATTCCGACCAATGTATGTTTGAGCGACATGTTTCGATTCTTCTCATTGAAGATCCCCTCATACACCCAGGAACAGCCGTCAATGTTGAATTCAACAAGATAACGGTCCTTGAAAAGACGTTCGATCCCCATCATTTCTCCCGCACCTTTATGCTTTGCGCCTGTAAGTTTCACTTCTTCCAGCGCGCCCGATTTTGCAATATCAATGTAACCCAGGCTGAATGTGTCTTCAAAAACGGAAGACGTCACCAGTACACCCTTGCCGCTCGGAGAAAATACAGCAGAACCAAGTCCGTTCAACGGGACCGTTTCACCCTCCGCGCGATCCTCCATGGGCTTGCCATAAAGTAACCTGCGCCTGCCCTTGCTCCATAAAAACAGGACACTGTCGCCAACTTGATAACCAGTACCCAGGATCAATTGGCTGTGATCAGCATTGTACCCGGCAACCCGCATGCCAAACGGACTTTCGGCGATCTTGGTCAGCTTTCCTGTTTTCAAGTCGCCGCGATAGGTTTCGATCAATGGTTTGTCGCGTCGCTCGGCGCTCAGATACACGATTCCTTTCCCGGCATCACATTCGCCAAGATGTACGCGGTATGATGCAAAGAAATTCTTGAAAGATGGCTCAGGGAAACCGCCCTCAAGAGGAATGAGCATGGGCTGGTAATTCTCATCACCATCGCGATCAATCATCACAAGGATCTGCTTAAGTTTCGGGAAAACATAAAAGGACCTGCCGCCGATCAAATGCGGATTCTGCAAAGCGATATGCGGTGGCAACAACGGTACAGGCACACTGCCGCCAAACATCATCGAATACAAACTCAAATGCCCCGACATGTTGCTGAGAAAGTAAACCTTTTTACCTGCGTGTTGAGGTGCTACAAACAACCGTGCAGACATTAATGATTCGACTCGATATGACATGAAAACTCCTTTTGATTATTTCTGTTTCATGATGATACAAGGTATGGATAAAACGCCATATTGACTACGCGCAGATCTCAAAGAATTAAACCACCACCCACAAGCTCATCGCCTTGATAAAAAACAGCCGCCTGCCCCGCTGTGATATCCCTTTGCGGCGTGTCAAACTGGACATTCACTTGATTCTGACCACCTGGAATGACCAATGCCCCAACCTCCTTCGCCGTATACCGGGTTTTCACCTCCGCGCGGAACGGCGCAAACGGCACATCCCCGCTCACCCAATTGACATCACGCGCGGTCAGTTCGCGCGAACCAAGTTCATCCTGAGTGCCAACGATCAATGTGTTGTCCACCGTGTTCTTCCCCAGCACATACAACGGGACCGGTGAAGCCACACCCAATCCCTTGCGTTGACCGATCGTGTAATTCGCAAGCCCGTTGTGCCCGCCCAGCGGCTTTCCTTCGCG
>DATIUT010000205.1:0-9538 GCA_035466615.1 Anaerolineales bacterium
TTAAGAATGAAGCGTTGCACTTCACCTTTGTTTATGCTACACTTCCAATAACAAACTGGAGGTTCCCGTGTCAACCGCACCCATCGTAAACTTCTTGAAACAGTGCGATATTTTCTATCAGTTCACCCCCACACAGCTTGAACTGGTTGCAAATATTTGCCAGGAAGTCACATATCAAAAGGACGATTTGATCTTCAAGGAAAATAGTGGGAGCAAGGAATTGTATGCGATCGTCCAGGGTGAGGTTGACATCGTTGTGGACCCTTCGCTTGTTGGCACCCTGGAGGAAGGTGCTGAAAACAGGGTCATCGCCACCATGCGGCGCGGGCAGTCCTTTGGGGAGGTCGCACTTGTGGACGAAGGGTTGCGTTCCGCCTCGGCATGCGCATCGCAGAAGGACACGCGATTGCTCATCATCCCGCGTGACAAGTTGATCATGTTGTGTGATACGTATCCACAGCTGGGTTACAGGCTGATGTATAACCTGGCCGCGGATCTGGCGATGAAAATGCGCAATACAGACCTGCGGATACGGGAACAATTACTATATCAGGGGAAAAATCAAAAGTAAATTATATGTAAACTTTACGCTTGACCCGTTTGGAGATTCCACGTAGTATTGACACTCATATTCGGTATGAATGATGTTTTGGTACCCGGTGGATCGCCATTGGTAGAGCCGCGAGGAACTCCAGCCCAAGGAGGGGGTTTTCGCGGCTCTTCGCAAAAATAGGAGAAAATAATTCAATGTTGAAGGAGGTGATTCTGACTGAGGAGAGCGTCGTCAGCCTTAAGGTTGAATCCGCTTTATAGCGGGAAAAGTATAACAATCATAATTTTGGAGGAGGAAGAATGTCTAAACGTTTGAATGTTGTTACGACCTTGTTGGTATTAGCCAGCATGGTGCTTGCGTCCTGCGGTGGTGGTGGAGACAGCGCGGACACCACAAAGTTGATCAAGATTGCCACCCAATCCCCGCTTTCCGGTGACATGTCAGCCGTTGGTGTGGATATCAAGCGCGGCGCTGAACTGGGAGTGGAACAAATGGGCGGTGCCCTGACTGACATGGGCTTCAAAATCGAGCTGGCTCCGTTCGACGATCAAGGCAACCCTGACACGGGTGTTGCGAACGCCAAGCAGATCGTTTCAGATCCAGCCATTTTGTGCGTGGTCGGGCACTACAACTCCGGCGTACAAATTCCCTCATCAGAAGAATATCACAATGCGTCTTTGGCGAACGTATCCCCCGCCAATACAAACCCCAAGGTCACTACCCGTGGTTATCTGGAAGTCAACCGCATCGTGGGACGTGACGATGTCCAGGGTGTGGTGGGCGCCGACTTTGCCATTGCCCAGGGTATGAAGAGCGCATTTGTCGTCCATGACAAGACCGCGTATGGACAGGGCATAGCAGAATTCTTCAAACAGGAAGCTGAGAAGCAGGGAATGGAAGTGCTTGGTTTTGAAGGCACCGAGGAAAAAGCCAACTTCGATGCATTGCTCAGCCCAATTCTGGCCGCCAACCCTGACGTAGTTTATTTCGGCGGCATGTACGGACAGGCTGCTGTTCTGTTCAAGCAGGCGCGCGAGAAGGGCTACACAGGCATGTTCCTGAGCGATGATGGCTTCGACAGTTCAGATGCGGCCAAGATCGGCGGACAGGCGCTTCTCGATGGCGCTGGAACCTTCTACTCCACCGTTTCCGGCCCGGCCTCCGTGTATCCCGGCACAGCCAAATTCATTGCTGATTTCAAGGCCAAATATGGTTCCGATCCACAGCCGTTTGCAGCCCAAGGGTATGACTCCGCTGGCATCTGTCTGAAGGCCATTGAAGCGGCGGCAGCAGCCAAAAACGGCGAGATGCCCACCCGCGCAGAAGTTGCCAATGCCATCCGCGCCTTGAAGGACTACACAGGCATCACCGGCACAATTACCTTCAACTCCATCGGTGATCCAGTCATCGCAAAATACTTCGTGATCCAGGTTGGTTCAGCAGATCCTGCGAAATGGCCTGAGAATCCCATTGTTCAGACCCTCGATATTGCTCCACCTGCTCCGTAATACCCTTTGTTAATGTATATCTCCCGGCCTTCCAGTCGAAGGCCGGGAGTATTTTCAACTTCTTGGAGCAGTCATGAAACGATTTTTCAAGTCCATCAATGTGCGGGAATTACTCCGTCCTCTGGGACAAATGGTTGCATTTTCCTTGGGAACCGCCGTTGTTCTTTCGGTTATCGTGCTCATCCTTGCCCTTGTTCTCGATCGCGGGGCTGTCGGGCAACTTACTCTGGAACGGTTCAAAGTCTCACTGTTCTCCTATACTCTTGCGAACCTCCCTCAAGTGTTGATTGATGGCCTGACCATCGGCTTTGTTTATGCTGCAATCGCCTTGGGATATACAATGGTGTATGGCGTTCTAGAATTCATCAACTTCGCGCACAGCGAAATATTTGCCGTTGGCGCCTTTGTTGGGGTGGAAATCCTGATCGCACTCGATTCAGCCGGCGTTCTTGCCTCTGCGTCGGTGGGATTGGCATATGTCATTTTGATTTCCGCCATCCTTGCCGGAATGATCGCCGCAGGCGCCCTGGCTGTCACCGTTGAACGGGCGGCATACCGGCCCCTGCGCGGGGCGCCGCGTCTGGTACCATTGATTTCGGCAATCGGTGTGTCGTTTCTTCTGCAGGATGTTATCCGCCTCGTCGAGGGCTTGACCACCGGCCAGTTCAATCGCATCTTCCCCACTTTTGGGAACTTTGACGAGCGCCTGATCTTCGGGCAGATGTCGTTGGGCGCCTCAACCATCAATTTGGGCATTTCAATAAAATCCATCATTGTGATCGTTGCCGCTGTTCTCATGCTGGTTGGTTTGAACTATCTTGTAAACGCCACCAAGGTTGGCAAGGCCATCCGTGCCGTTGCACAGGATCGCCCCACCGCAAGCCTGATGGGTATTGATGTCAACCGCATCATTTCCCTGACATTCCTGGTTGGCGGTTTGCTCGGAGGCGCTGCCGGCATTCTCTATGCTTTGAAATTTACCCGCATTGACCCGTTTGTTGGCTTCTTTCCCGGGTTGAAAGCCTTCACTGCGGCAGTCATGGGAGGGATCGGCAACCTGACCGGCGCCTTGTTGGGAGGTATCGTGTTGGGAATGCTGGAAACCTTTGCCGGTTCCTACATGGGTGTTTTTACGATGGGGGCTGCCGGTACGGAGTATAAAGACATTTTTGCATTTGCTATCTTGATCCTCGTTCTCATTTTCCGCCCACAAGGCTTGATGGGCGAGAACGTCAGCCAGAAGGCATAGGAGGACGTTATGGCACAATCTGCTTTTCAGAAATTTTTAAAAACCACGCAACAAGGGTATTGGCCATATGCAGTCACGCTGGCACATATCGTCCTCGGCACCATTTTGGTGTATGCCAGCCCACGCTCCAATATTGCATTCCTGGTGCTGGTAACCTCTTTCTACTCGCTTTACGCCCTGGGAACCTCGCCGCGTTTCAAACTAATCACTGGAATTGTCCTGGCGTTGCTCATCATTCCGGTCCTGGGTGTACGGAACATTTTCTATCTGGAAATCATTTTCCAAATCAGCGTGTTCGCCGCTTTGGCGCTTGGATTGAACATCGTGGTCGGTTTCGCCGGGCTGCTCGATCTTGGATATGTGGCATTCTATGCAGTGGGCGCGTACTTGTGGGCATTCTTTGGATCCCAGCAATATTATGTTCTGCCATATGCGCCCGGCACCCAGCCGGCCAACCTGCCTTTCCTGCTTCCCGGGGATGCTTTTTACCTGTTTCTGTTCATTGCCGTCATCATTGCCGCGTTGACCGGCATCCTGCTTGGTCTGCCGGTCCTGCGCCTGCGAGGAGACTATCTGGCGATTGTGACCCTGGGTTTTGGTGAAGTGATCCGCGTAATGGCCAATAATCTGGATAAGCCGCTGAACTTCACAAATGGACCGCAGGGAATCACACCCATTCAACGTCCCTCATTGCCTCAATCTTTTGTGGACGGCTTCAACTCCATATTTGGCGGTGTGGTCGGTCATCCGGCAGACAAAGCCACCCTGTATAACGTCCTCTTTTACCTGTTTGCACTGCTGGTCATTATCATCATCATCAACGTGACCCGCCGCCTGGATGACTCGAAGATTGGTCGCGCCTGGACAGCCATCCGTGAAGATGAAACTGCCGCCATCGCCATGGGCGTTCCGCTTGTAAAGATGAAATTGGCGGCTTTTGCGGTGGGAGCCTCCTTCGCCGGGGTGATGGGTGTGCTGTTGGCAGCCAGTCGCACCTTTGTCAGTCCCGAATCCTTCTCATTTATGCAATCCATCGGTGTGCTTTCGATGGTGATTTTGGGTGGACAGGGCAGTATCCCGGGTGTGATCCTTGGTGCAGCCACTGTGATCATCCTTAACTTGCAGATCCTGCAGGGATTTTCACTATACCTGAGTCAATTGCGCCAGAGCGATGCCGTCATTCCCATCATCAATTTTGCGTGGAGAAACTTGTCCCCGCAACTGGATCCCGCCAAATATCAACGCCTGCTGTTTGGTTTAATCCTGATCCTGATGATGATCTTCCGCCCGGCAGGGCTGATCCCGGCTGAACGACGCAAACGATCACTCGCCTCAGACAAACTGGCAGAAGAGGAATAGGGCAGGAACCATGTCACTTGTCAATGCAACGAAGGTTGTAAAACGTTTCGGCGGCCTGACAGCCGTCAACAAGGTGGATTTCGCCATAGATAAAGGTGAAATCGTCAGCATCATCGGCCCCAATGGCGCCGGTAAGACCACCTTTTTTAATACCATGACCGGTATTTACCGCCCCGAAGAAGGGCAGATCATCTTCAACGGGCATTCCCTGATTGGCCTGCGCTCCGATCAAATCGCTGCGCAGGGGATTTCGCGCACCTTCCAAAATATCCGTCTCTTTGGCAGCATGACAGTGCTTGAGAATATCCTGGTCGGGATGCATTCCCACCTTAAACAATCTCCTGCTGATGCTGTCTTACGCCTGCCTGCTTTCAAGAAAGAAGAAAAAGCGGCGGAAAAGAAGGCCGAGGAGTTGATGGAATATGTGGGCCTCAAGGGTGTAGGTAATGAACTGGCCAAGAACCTGCCGTATGGCGGTCAGCGCCGCGTGGAAATTGCCCGCGCCCTGGCAGCGGATCCTCTCCTGCTCCTGCTGGATGAGCCAACCGCCGGGATGAACCCGCTGGAAACCGAAGATGCCATCAAACTCTTCCGACGCATCCGCGATGAAAAGGGCATAACGGTGCTGCTCATTGAACATGATATGCGCGTGGTGATGAACATCTCCGAGCGTGTCAGTGTGATGGATTATGGCGAAAAAATCGCTGAAGGCACACCGGCTGAGATTCGCGCCAACCAGCATGTGATCGAAGCTTATCTTGGTCGTGGTGCGGTCGCCAGCCAGCACGAGGAGAAGGTGCTATGAGCCTGCTTGCCCTTGAAAATGTCCACAGCTACTACGGACACATTCACGCCCTCCAAGGCATCTCGATGACTGTCGAGGAAGGCGAAATTGTGACCTTGATCGGCGCCAATGGCGCGGGCAAGAGTACCACCCTGCGCACCATATCCGGCATCATTCATCCGCGCCATGGAAAGGTCACCTTGAAAGACAGGGATATCTCGCATTTAGATCCTCATCTGATCGTGAATGCCGGTGTGGGCCATGTACCGGAAGGTCGTGGCATTTTCCCCAAACTGACTGTCAAGGAAAATCTGGAGATCGGTGCTTTCACCATTGATGACGAAGCCGAGGTCCAGCGCCGCATGGATTACGCCTTTGAATTGTTTCCGCGTTTGAAAGAGCGCATGGAACAAAAAGGCGGAACACTCTCCGGCGGCGAACAGCAGATGCTGGCCACTGCGCGCGGCCTGATGCTTAATCCGCATATCCTAATGCTCGATGAGCCCTCGATGGGTCTTGCCCCGGTGCTGGTGGAACTGATCTTTGACACGATCAAACAAATGAACCAGAAAGGCACCACCATTCTGTTGGTCGAACAGAATGCGTTGATGGCGCTTTCCATCGCCCACCGCGGTTATGTGCTCCAGACCGGTCAGATCGTGTTGAGCGATACTGCCGAAAACCTGAAAAGGAATGAGATGGTGAAAAAGGCCTACTTGGGTATAGAGTAACCTGCACAAGCGAACGGCTTTCAACAGCAATCTCCGTTTTTATCGAGAAAACGGAGATTGTTTTATTCCAAATCTCCGAAGGGGTCCGGAGTCCAGCGACAAGCCGACCAACTATATTTCCCATCCAAACGGATTGGATACGGTACAATATTGACCGGAAGGTCGTTTTCACTCCAAAATCAAAAATCCAGCATGCCATCAGCAGAAATCATCACCATCGGAACAGAAATACTTCTAGGCGAAATCGTGGATACGAACACGCGTTACATCGCGCGCACCCTGCGCGGCCTCGGTGTGGACTTGTATCGTACCATCACCATCGGCGACAACGTGGAACGCATCGCGAACGCCATCCGCAACTCCATGAACCGCGCCGAGATCGTCATCACGACCGGCGGGCTGGGTCCCACTGTGGATGACCCGACGCGTGAAGCGGTTGCAAAAGCGATGGGTGTGGAAATGGAATTCCGCGAAGACTTGTGGGAGGAGGTGGTGGCGGTCATCTCCCGGTACGGGCGCAAACCTTCCGAGAACCAAAAACGCCAGGCGTATGTGCCAAAAGGCGCGCTGGGTATTTCGAACCCGGTCGGCACGGCACCCTGTTTCATCGTCGAGACGGAACGCAATGCAGTGATTTCACTTCCCGGCGTTCCCAACGAAATGGAACATATTCTTCACGAATCGATCATCCCGTATCTTCAGAAGCGGTTTGAACTCAACGAGATCATCAAGATCCGCGTCCTGCATTGCTCGGGTCTGGGCGAAGGCATGATCGACGAGAAGATCGGCGATCTAGAGACCCTCAGCAACCCAACGGTCGGGCTGGCGGCGCACACCGGCGTCGTGGACATCCGCATTGCCGCGAAAGCCAAAAGCGAAGCCGAGGCCGATGCCATGATCGCGGAAGTCGAGAAGCAGGCACGTGAACGGCTGGGGGATTTCGTCTTCGGAGCGGATGAGGACAGGCTGGAGGACGCGGCCCTTAACGCTGTGGCACGACGCGGCTGGACTTTGACCGCCATCGAATCAGGACTCGATGGACTGCTGGCGCGCAAGATCCCTCACACCGCCTCCCGTTCCAACCTCGATCCTGCATCTCTCATGGATGCCTTGCGCACTGCCCGCGCCGAATCCAAAGCGGATGTGGCATTGGGCGTTGCCGTCTACATGGAGGAACGCGCCGCAGAGATGGCGCTCATCTCACCGCACGGTGAAAAGACCCATCGCATCACCTACGGCGGACCGCCTCGCAGTCTGCCGCGCTGGTCGGTCAACCTGGCACTGAACTGGCTCCGAACAAAGGCGATGAAAACGGACGAAGATGAAACGTAACAAGCGTTCTTCATCACCCTCCTGGGTCTATGCGATTTGGGGTGTGAACCTCGCTGTTGTTATTTGTCTGCTGGGCGCAGGGATTTTCTACCTTAACAGCCAGCGCGCCTCCGCCGCAAACGGTTCTGTGGAAACACCGCGCGCCGCTCCGACGCGAAAGATTCCTCCTACGAGTTATTTCCTCCCAACGCTCACACCCAACCCATATTCCACTGTGCCGGTCTTTGAAACGTCAACACCGTTCATCCTTGAGCATGGACAGCAATCCAGCATCATCGGGCTCTCGCACACGGGCCGCCCCATTGACGTGTATACCTTCGGGACAGGGGAACGCGAATACCTGATCGTGGGGGGCATTCATGGCGGGAGTGAATGGAACACGGTCGCGCTTGCCAACGAATTGATCCGACATGTCAACGACCATCCCGAAGTTATTCCATCTGACGTGACGCTCTACATCATCCGCAACATGAACCCGGATGGTGAAGCCCGCTCCCATGATGTGGACGGACGCGTCAACAACCGCGGCGTCGATTTGAACCGCAACTTCCCCTCCCAGAACTGGGCCGCAGATTGGGACCGCGATGGGTGCTGGGTATGGAGACAGACAACCGGCGGTTCATACGGCGGTTCCGAACCCGAGACACGCTCTGTGATGAGTTTTATCTCCACACACGATATCCAGGCAGTGCTCAGTTATCACAGCGCCGCTTTGGGTGTTTTCCCCGGGGGCGACCCCTGGCAGCCGGATTCGATCCGCCTCGCAAAAGCGCTGGCAAAGGTCACGGATTATCCCTATCCCCCGCTCGATACGGGATGCGAATATACCGGCACGCTGGCCGATTGGGCGGTTGAGAACGGCGTCGGCGCGGCAGTGGACATGGAACTCGCCAACCATACAGACACCGATTTCAAGAAAAACCTGAAAGCCCTGAATGTGCTGTTGAATTTTGTGCCTTAATACAACGCACACGTCGCCCTTATACAAATCTGGAGAACGAATGCCCCAACAAGCCGATACCCTCTTCCTCAACGCTCACATCCTCACCATGGATACGAACCTCACACAATATGTCCCCGGCGCGCTCGCCGTCAAAGACGACAGCATTGTCGCGGTGGGACCCGAGGATGAGATCAAAAAGGGATATACCGCCACCGCGACGATCGACTGCAAAGGCAAAGTGCTGATGCCGGGTCTGGTCAACGCGCACACACACGTCCCCATGACCCTCCTGCGCGGCATTGCAGACGACCTGCGTCTTGACGTGTGGCTTCAGGGATACATGTGGCCTGTGGAGAGGGAATTTGCCTCGCGCGAATTTGTCAGTCTTGGCACATCCATTGCCTGCGCCGAACTCATCCGAAGCGGCGTGACGACATTCAACGACATGTACTTCTACGAGGAGGAGGTCGCGAAGGCAACTGCCCAGGCAGGCATGCGCGGTGTCTGTGGGCAATCCATCCTCAAGTTTCCGACCCCCGATGCGAAATCCTACGAGGATTCGATCGAGCAGGCGCGCGATTACATCCAGCGCTGGAAGGATCACCCGCTCATCGTCCCATCCGTTGCGCCGCATGCGCCCTACACGACAACAGATGAAATCCTGCACGAAACCGCCAAACTTGCACAGGAATTCGATGTTCCCCTTCATATCCATCTTGCCGAAACCGCCCTTGAAGTGGAGAACATGCGCAACGAGAACGGCATGCCGGTCATTCCTTATGTGAAAAAGCAGGGACTCTTCGAAGCCAAGGTCATCGCGGCGCATTGCGTCCACATCGACGCGGGGGAGATCCGCACGCTTTATCACGCGGGCGCGGGCGTTTCTCACAACCCATCCTCCAATCTCAAACTCGCCTCAGGCTTTGCCCCGGTCACCAGGATGCTTGCCACGGGATTGAACGTGGGCATTGGGACGGATGGTCCCGCCTCGAACAACGATCTGGATATGTTCGAAGAAGTTCGTCTCGCGGCGTTCATCGCCAAGGCTGTGACGAACGACCCGACCTCCCTGCCTGCCT
>DATIUT010000206.1:0-6330 GCA_035466615.1 Anaerolineales bacterium
CGCCTGGGGAATGATCAGGGCCGGGTTCAAGGATCAGTTGCCGGTTAAGGACGACGCGTGTTTTTCCCACGCAGACCGGGCAGCGTGTGCCGAAGGAGTGTCCATCTGTGAGCGGATAACGCAACCCGCACGAGTCGCATATTCTTATCTCGTATGAATTGGATGGCATGCCGTGATTATACATGCTACAATTTGTATATGCATCGTGTTGTTCCTGATTTGATCGTTGAAAATTATCGGAATGGCCGCTATGGCGGAGAATTTTTGGCGGTGGGGATGTTTTTGGACCTTTCAGGCTTTTCGAAGATGACCGATGCACTCATGCGACACGGACAGCATGGCGCGGAAGTGCTGGCTGGTCTGATGCATGGTGTATTTGATCCCCTGGTAAAGAGCATTTTCGAATATGGTGGCCGCATTGTCAGCTTTGCAGGGGATGGCATCATGGCGCTTTACCCTGTTGAGCAGGATGAGTGCACCACAGCCTTGCGCGCGCTCGGTTCAGCCTGGACAATTCAACAGCAACTTTCTGCAAATCCAGATCGTGATACGGTTTACGGCAAGTTCTCCTTTTCTGCAAAGATCGGCCTGGCAGCAGGTTCGGTTGCCTGGCGCATCCTGCGCTCGGCTGGGGGAGATCAGGCGACTTATTATTTCCGTGGTACAGGAGTGGATGATGCGGCGGATGCAGAACATCATGCAAACGCTGGCGAGATCATCCTGACCCCGTCCATGAATGACCTCCTCAAAGATTCCATTCTGACGTCCCCTTGCGGATCTCTCTTCCGCTTTACCCGCTTCGAGGGCGGGACGCCCAGCGCCATTGCCTATGTTCCTCCACAAGTGAACCCGTCCATCCTGCGCGCCTTCATGCCCGAAGATGTGATCGTACACGATATACGCGGTGAATTCCGCCAGATCGTCAACTTGTTCATGCGCATCCCGTACCTGCCGGATGAAAAACTGGAGGGATTTATGAGCGCGGTCTTTGAACTGCGGAAGCAGTACGGAGGACTGCTCACACGGCTTGATTTCGGCGATAAGGGCTGCACCCTGCTCATGTTGTGGGGGGCGCCGGTGGCTTATGAAAACGATATCGGCCGCGCTTTGAATTTCATCCTCGACCTTCAAACGCATGTGGATTTTCCAATTACAGCGGGGGTAACGTATTACATTGCCCACGCCGGTTATCTTGGCAGTGAGATATGTGAAGAGTACACCTGTTATGGCTGGGGTGTGAACCTTGCCTCCCGTTTCATGGTGACCGCGCCTGTGGGGCAGATCTGGGTGGATGAGCGCGTTGCCCGCAGGATATCACAATCATTCGATATAGATTATGTCGGCTCACAGCAGTTCAAGGGATTTGCCGCGGATCAAAAAGTGAATGTGTTGCGCGGCCGCAAACAGGATGTGGACGCGACTTATCAGGGTGAGATGGTTGGGCGGCAGAGTGAACTCGACCGGCTCGTGGCATTTGTGGAACCTGTGTGGCAGGGGAGATTTGCCGGTGTGATCGGAGTCGCAGGGGATGCTGGTATCGGGAAAGGGCGGCTTGTTCATGCGCTCCATACGTCGTCAGCCTTCAATGGACAAAAGGCCTTGTGGGCAATCTGCCAGGCGGACCAGATCCTGCGGCGGCCCTTCAACCCTTTGCGGAAGTGGCTCCATCGTTATTTTGAATTCCTGCCAGATCAAAATGCTGATGAACGAAAACGCGCCTTTGATTCAAAACTGGATGAACTGCTCGCATCAATTTCGGACCCGGAGCTGGCTCACGAACTCAACCGTACCCGTTCCATCCTCGGAGCCCTCGTGGACCTGGCCTGGAACGATTCGCTTTACGAACAATTGGATGCGGAGGGACGATACAACAACACGTTGCTTGCCCTGATCGCTTTGGTCAAGGCGGAGAGCTTGCGTCAGCCGCTGGTCATGTTTGTGGATGACATCCATTTCATCGATTCGGACTCGAACACATTTTTGAATCACTTGAAGCGTTCCCTGTCTGCCACACCAAATGCATTTCCGCTGGCTGTTATTTTGGCTTACAGGAAACAAGGCATCGAACTTCAAATAAGTGACGATCTTCTTGATGCCGAGATCGAATTGGGCGGGGTTTCAAATAACGACCTGTCTCATCTGGCAGAGATCGCGCTGGGCGGCTCTGCATCTCCGGACCTGGTGGAACTGATCGTGTCGCGTTCCGAGGGCAATCCATATTTTGCCGAACAGATCATCCGTTATTTGCAGGATAAGGACCTGCTGGAAATGAGCAGTGATGGGTGGAGACAGGTGAGGCGCGGGCGGTCTTTACCGTTACCCGAGGATATCAACGCCTTGCTGGTTGCGCGCCTCGATCAACTTGCCCAGGAGGTCAAGGCTATCGTACAGACTGCCTCTGTACTTGGGCGTGAATTCGAAGTCCAGGTGCTGGCGCAAATGCTCGGTCCTGATTTGCAGACGGAGGAATCTGTTTCAGAGGCGGAGCAGGCTGCCATCTGGCTTCCACAGGGCGAAAGGCGGTATATCTTTTATCATGGACTTCTACGCGATGCGGCATACTCCATGCAAATGCGCGCCCGCCGGCAGGAATTGCATGCACTTGCGCTCAGTGCATTGGAAAAAATATATGACGGCGATCTGGAGAGTCACTGTGTCGAACTGGCCTACCATGCTGAAAATGGCGTCCTCCGTGAAAAGTCGCAAAAATACAACACCCTGGTGGGAAGGGTTTCTGCCAGCTTGTATCAAAACAGCCAGGCAGTGGACTATTTCACGCGGGCGCTTATTTATATATCCTTTGAAGATCTGGCCGCTCAATTCGACATTGTTATGGAACGTGTTGAATTGTTTTTACGGATGGGAAAACGCGACCTGCAGATGAAGGATTTGAATTCCCTTGAGCAATGGGCCGGTGAATTGCAGGACACTGACCGTCTTTTGAAGGTGAAGATGCTTCGTTCGGCATATCACTACTACATTGGAAACTATCATGATGCAATCGAATTTGCAAAACAGGCGGAAGGCGCGTCCGAGTCTCTGGTGGACTCGGACCTGGCGCATTATACGCGAGCGATCTGGGCTACAGCTCTGCTCCGCTTGGGGAGAATGAATGAGGCTATGCAACGTGCCAGATCTGCCCTAGAGTGGGTTCGAGGTTCGAAAAATCGTAATGAGGAATGCAGGATCCTCAATATCATGGGTTGGATTGCATTGGAACAAAAAGAATTTCTTCCCGCCAAAAAGTACCTTGCAGATGCATTGGAAATTTCACGTGATGTGAAGAATCTGGATGTCGAATCCAAAGCCTTGAACAATCTGGCGAATGCCGAGGTTATCCTGAGTGGTAATTATGTGCTTGCCCGCGAATATTATGAACAATCCTATGCCACACTTCGAAAACTTGGTGATCGGCACTCAATATGTCATTCCTTGGGAAATCTGGGCTTTGTAACAGGCAAGCAGGGAGATTTCATTGCTGCACGTTCCTATTACGAACAAACCTTGAAGATTGCCCGGGAAATTGGTAATGCCTATGCAGAAATATATACTCTCGCCAATTTGAGTGCTTTGGAGGGAGTTCAAAATAATGCTGGAGCGGCACGGCAAAATGCACAGCAGGCGGCCGAATTGGCACAAAAGGTTTCTGAACGATTAGGGGAGGCATGGGCAATGTTGTATTTGGGACATGCCTACCTGTTGCAGAACGAATTCGAACCCGCGCTAAATGCGTTTCAGGCCTCCCTCAATATCCGTGATGAGTTGGACCAACCATCGTTTTCAATGGAACCGCTTGCAGGGTTGGTGGCGGTGCATCTGGCAAGGGATGATATTGCTTCGGCTGCTCCATTCGCAGAGAAAATCCTGAAATTTCTACTTGAAGATGGCTCTGCCCTGGAGGGTGTGGACGAACCTTTGCGCGTTTACCACACCTGTTACCTGTATCTCGAGAAGAAGAAAGACCGGCGTTCCATACCGATCCTGCGGTCTGCCGCGGAACTGTTGGAGGCACAGGCCTCGAAATTTGGCAATGAGTCAGATCGTAGACGCTATGTTGAGAACATTCCCTGGCGCCGCGCGATACGCGATTTGGCAATGGTTGTACTCAAAGATGCCTAGGGTCCTGTCCCTATCGGAGGGTCACCCACGTTCAAGGTAAATTTAATATTTCCACTGCCGGCATCTTCGGTGGCAAGTTCATGCACTTCGTCACGATAGAAGGCAAAGAGCCTTTTTCCGGCAGGGAGTTTCTTCAATTTGACCGAATATGTGGCTCTTGCGTTTTTGCCCGTTGCCTTGCTCCGCACACCGAAACTGTTGAACCATGTGATCGTGAAGCCCTGATAAGGCGTTGGTTCGGGAATTTTCTTGCTGTATGCTTCATACTTGTTATCAACTTCGATTTCGATCTCTGAGTCGTAACCGGGAATTTTGTCATTTCCCTTGATCCTGTATTTTGCTTTTGACACACCTTCCTCCTTATAAGTACGGCCATTATAGTGCTCTTGGAAAAAATATGCGTTATCTCATCTTCAACAAACCCTACGGGGCACTCTCGCAATTCACCGATGAAGGCACTGGGCATCCCACCCTGAAAAAATATATTAATGTGCCGGATGTCTATGCTGCCGGGCGCCTGGACCGCGACAGTGAAGGTTTGTTGTTGCTCACGAATGACGGCCAACTCATCAAACGCCTGACCGATCCAAACCATCACATCGAAAAAACCTACTGGGTGATGGTGGAAGGAAACCCGACTCCGGATAAACTGACCCGGCTTGAGCGGGGAATTCAACTCAAAGGACATCTCACTCTCCCTTCCGAAGTTCGCCTCATCCCCGACCCGAACCTGCCTCCCCGGCCCAGGCCTGTTACTCCGCACGGGCCAACCGCGTGGGTCGAGATTAAACTGCGTGAAGGAAAAAAACGTCAGATACGGCACATGACAGCGGCTGTGGGACTGCCAACCCTGCGACTTGTCCGTGTTGCCATTGGGGAGATTAAACTTGGAAATTTACAACCCGGCGTCTGGAGAGACTTAACACAGGATGAGATCAAATTATTGAAACGCTAAAGCTTTTATAATCCTGATATGCACCGGCGTTTTGCCCCACCTGTTTTTACTGTTATATTCATAATATTGCTTGCTTCATCTTTGCCATCGACCTCTCGCGCAGAGATTGCGTACGCTCCTCAAGCTGCAAGCTCCGCGTACGATCTAATCAACGCAGTCAACGCACTGCGCGCCTTCAATGGGCTTCCCACTTACAGTATTAACTCGATATTGATGTATACCGCGCAGAATCAGGCGGATTTCATGGCGGCCAATGGGATCGTTACTCATTCCGGCCCAGGGGGCATCAGCCTGACAGACAGACTTTTGGCGGCGGGGTATCCGCTTGCGGGAGATCTATCGCTTGGCGGGTTTCGTGCGGAGAATATCATTTCGGGAGGAGAGGATATGTCTGCCCAGTCCGCGGTTGATCAATGGACGGGCGATGCGCCGCACTTGAATACCATGCTCTCGCCCAACCTGATGGAAATCGGCGCGGGCGCGGCAATTGCGGATGGCAGGGTGTATTACGTCATAGATGCCGCGCGCCCGACGGCCAGCGGATTGCCTCAAGTTGTGACCCCGGTTGGCGGAGGCGGATCAGTTGTCCCTGCGAATGAAGCGCCAATCTCTGTTGTAGTTATCAGCACTTCGAACGCAGATGGGGATGTCATCCATGAGGTGTTTTTCGGTCAAACCTTGTGGCAGATCGCGGTTTCCTATAACGTCAAAATTGACGATATCAAGCGTTTGAACAATCTATCCGATGATTATATCTATCCGGGCGAAAAACTACTGGTCAGGAAAGATGCGATTGTGATCACTGAAACTCCGACCGAAATGCCGGCGCTCACGCCAACTGTACCGCCTATTGCGACCGAACCGCCCATGCCGGCTGCAACGTTGATGAACCCACCCTCCACTCCAACGGCTGCCCCTGCGGCAAGGCCGGGCAATGAGATGATCATGGGAATCGTGATTGGGATCATCGCGTTGGCGCTTCTGGGCGGCTGGGTATTTACCCGGCTGGGAAATGCAGAAAAAACATAACGTGGAAACCCTGGAAGAATATCATCCCATTATGGTTACAATCGCTCATATAACACGTGGATACACGTCTGTTATACTAATGTGTGAAGAATTTCACAAATAAAAGAGGTGTATATGAGCGAAGTGCGAATTGATGCTCTCCTGCCGCAGGAGATGGCGACCAGGGTTGAGTTTCTGGGTGTTCGCAAGGCAGAGATGCCTTTCTTGAAAATGTTCATGCTGGCTGT
>DATIUT010000207.1:0-4015 GCA_035466615.1 Anaerolineales bacterium
GGTTAAGATAATGCACGAAGAGATAGACCGTTCCAATGGTGACGATGCCTGCTATGAAGAGCAAGTAACCGCTGATGACCGCGAGCAGTGTGCCCAGTGTAAGAGCAAGCACCATTGAGTTTTCAATGATCCACCGTTTGAAATGTGCCTTGCGGCTGTGGACAAGGATGGTGCTTTGGTGGCGGAATAACTCACGGATGGAAAAATCCACGGCGCCGCTTGCGCGGATGTCCTCAGTGCCTGAGAGTTGTTCTTCGATAAAGCCAAAGTATTGCGCCTCGGCTTCACGCCGTGCCTTTTGGTGCGGGACAGCGATGTCCTTCACTTTGCCGAGAATGACGAGTGTGAGGATCGAGAAGATTGTGAAGCCAAATCCCACGCGCCAGTCTTCAAGGAACAAAGCGAAGAGTATGCCGATGAGCAGAAGCCCATTGGCGATGAGGTTGAGCGCAAACTGGGAGAAGAAGGTCGCCAGTTCGGTCACGTCGCCGTCAATGCGCTCTATGAGTTCGCCAGGTGTGTGGTCGTTGTGGAAGCGCATGTCAAGGTGGATGGCGTGCTCCGCCAGTTCGGCGCGCAGGGCGTTGGTGGCTGTCCATGCGACGTTTTCACCAAGATAAGTGACGCCGATCGCCACACCCTGTTGGATCAACGCGATGCTGATGAATGCGACGGCTGTCCACGTGAGCGTGGATAGCGCCTCGCCTGCCAGCGCAGAGTCAATGAAGTTCCGCATGACCTGCGGAGCGATGATGCGGAGGCCGACACTGCCGAATAACATGACGGCGAGCAGAAAGAACCGTCCCTTTTGCGGGCGTATGTGCTCAGCGAGCAGGTTCCAGTAGGATTTGAATGAGATGTTCATGGTTTTTTCGAATTATGAAACGAATGAGCGGATGGGCAATAAAAAAGCCACGATGCAAAGTGCACCGTGGCTGGAACGACACAGAACCTGACCTATGAACGGTCAACAGGCGCACTTCGATAAGGGATTAAATTGCGGTCACGTTTTGTAGCCATATGCAAGTACATTTGAAGCGCGCCTCCTTTCTTTGAAATTCTATTTACCTGTTTCAGTGTACATGAGAGTGGGATGAGTTGTCAAGGTGCTTGCAGAAAAGTGACCGTACCTTCTTACTTTGGTTCCTGCTGGATCGAAATTAAATAGGCGGTGATATTGATGCCTGAAATGGAAACGGTCATTTCCCGTGCATTTACACCTGCCTCGGGAGGGATCACATCCATAGCATCTTTTGTGATGAGTATTTCTCTCGCCGCGGCCACATCCTCTCCGAGTTTCGATGCGCGGTTTACGGCATCGCCGAAGCAGTCCTGGCCTTCTATGACAAGTATTTTCCCATAATCAATTCCGCATGAGACATAGATGTCCAGGTCATTTGATGTCAGCAGGTTGGAGGCTTCGAAGGCGTGTTGCATTACCAGCGCCGCGTTGACCGCCGAAAGCGGATCAGGAAAGATGGCAAAACAATTGTCCGCTTCGTATTTGATCATGCTCCCGCCATACGATTTGACGATGGGTTCCGTGGTCAATTGCATGCGCTTGACCATTGAAAGATAATGGACAATTCCGTATTTGCGTGTGAGCAAAGAGAAACCAGACATATCCAAAACAAATACAGCGCGCTTGGTACCGTATTCATTCCAAAGCTCGTTTTCAATGCGTTGGCGTTCTTTCAGATCCTCGGCTTGAGAGAAAGCGAGAAGCAGTTCCTGGAATTTTTTTGCGGGTTCAGTAGTCATGTGTTACTTGCTTTTCTTTTCGATCTTTGCCCAGGTGTCCTTGAGCGTCACTGTGCGGTTGAAGACGGGTCGGCCGGGGCGGGAGTCGGGGTCGAGACAGAAATACCCGGTGCGTTCGAATTGGATGTTGTCACCTGCTTTGGCCTCGGCCAGCGCCGGTTCCACCCAGGAGTTCTCCAACACCTCAAGCGAATTGGGATTAACAATGTTTTCCAATTCGCCTTCATCCGGTTGCTCAACTGTGAACAACTGCTCGTACAGGCGCACCTCTGCTGGTAAAGCGTGTTCCGCCGAAACCCAGTGGATGGTGGACTTGACTTTGCGCCCATCGGGGGCATCGCCGCCGCGCGTGGATGGGTCGTACGTGCAGTGGACTTCGGTCACCTCGCCTGCCTCGCTCTTGATCACGTGCGTACATTTGACCAGATAGGCGTAACGCAGACGAACCTCGTTGCCGGGGTACAGGCGGAAATATTTAGGCGGTGGCGTCTCGCGGAAATCATCCTGCTCAATATAGAGTACCTTGGAAAACGGGACTTTACGCGTCCCTGCGGATGGGTCTTCGGGGTTGTTGACTGCATCCATCTCCTCGGTTTGTCCTTCGGGATAATTGTCAATAACCAATTTGAGCGGATTCAACACTGCCATACGGCGCAGGGCCCGCCTGTTCAAGTCATCGCGGATGACTGCATCAAACTGTGCCATCTCGACCCAGCTATCGTTGCGTGTTTCACCTGTGCTGGTCACGAAATTGATTATGGCTTCGGGAGTCACACCGCGGCGGCGCAAGCCTCGCAGGGTGGTCAGGCGCGGATCATCCCAGCCGCGCACCAGGCCTGTCTCCACCAGTTTGCGGACCTTGCGCTTGCTCATCATGGCATAGGTCAGGTTGAGACGCGAAAATTCGATCTGGCGGCTGGGGAAGGCTTCCAGTTTTTCCAGGAACCATTCGTATAATGGACGATGGATGATGTATTCATTGGAACACAACGAATGAGTAATGCCTTCCATCGAGTCGTTCTGTCCGTGCGACCAGTCGTACATCGGGTAGATGTGCCACTTGTCGCCGGTGCGATGGTGATGGGCGTTCATGATGCGATACATGACCGGGTCACGCAGGAGAAGGTTGGGGTGCGCCATGTCAATTTTCGCTCGCAGAATGCGACTCCCTTCGGGGAATTCGCCATTCTTCATGCGCTCCAGCAAATCAAGATTCTCCTCCACCGAACGATTGCGATAGGGCGAATCAATACCCGGTTTAATGGCAGACTCAGTCCCGCTCCACTTCGTCCCTTTGGGAAGAGTGCCGCGTCGTTCGCTCATTTCTTCCTGGGTCTGGTCGTCCACATAAGCCAATCCCATCTTCACCAGTCGCACTGCCCAATCGTAGAGCAAATCGAAGTAGTCAGAGGCAAAGGTCACCTTTGTCCATTTGATTCCCAGCCAGGATGCATCATCTTCGATGGCATCCACGAATTCGGTCTCTTCCTTGGACGGGTTGGTGTCGTCGAAACGTAAATACAACTCGCCGCCGAATTCCTGCGCAGTGAAATAGTCAATCAAAAAAGCCTTGACATGCCCGATGTGCAAATACCCATTCGGTTCGGGAGGCAGACGGGTGCGGACGTACTTGAACCGTCCGCTCTTGAGGTCTTCGGCAACGGCTTCGCGGATGAACGCGGGGATTCGGCTTGTGGTTTCTTCTGTCATTCTTCCTCGGGGATCAATTGAATGGTTGCTATTATAACAAAGGGCGAGTTGTGTTTTATAATTTGCACTGGAGGCTTATATGAGTGAAACAAACAACAGACAGGAAAAATTCTTTGGCACCTACTTTGACCGGGACAGCGTCCTGCGCATCTCGCGCTGGGCGGAGGGGGTTGCCTGGGTCGTGCTGACGGTCTATTTGCTGGCGTGGCTGTTCTCGATCCTGCTTTTTATTGCGCAATATGCCAACGGTTTGTTTTTCGACAAGGGCATGACGTTCCTGACCGCATTCAGCATTTTCAAGCCTTATTTTCTGGAGCCAATGCCTGGTGTGTTCTATTTTTTCGGTTTGCAGGGCATTTCGAAGGCATTGCTCATCATGCTCGACATGGAGGACAGTTCCCGCCGCGCTGCGCGCAAATGAGCCGGCTTGCCCACTCTTGAATCGCATGATACAATACCGCCCGCTGGAGATTGGGGGCTCGTCTAATGGCAGGACGGCTGACTCTGGATCAGCTAGTAGTGGTTCAAATCCATTGCCCCCAGC
>DATIUT010000208.1:0-3630 GCA_035466615.1 Anaerolineales bacterium
GCCCATCCTGTCCCGTCAAATCAGGTCAGCGCCTACGACTTGATCATTGCGATGAACACTTTGCGAGTTTCGTACGGACTGCCGGCTCTCGTGGAGGATCCAATCGTCAATGCAGTTGCCCAGTCAACGGCGGAAATTATGGCGGTCAACAATATGTCATGGCACATCGGCAATGTGCGTGGACGATTGGCTGCTGCCGGATATGGCAATGGCGGCACCGTGTGGGCAACTGAAAACTTTGCCGTGAGCAGCGGGGGTATGGGTATTGACGAGATCATGGCAATCTGGGCTGACCCGGATCACATGCGTCCGGCAGTGGAAGCGGCTTATTGCAATGTGGGGGCGGGTGTGGCTCAAACATCAGACGGCAAGACGTATTATGTCCTGCAGGCGGCCTATGTTTCGGGACAGGCTTGCGGCAGCTCGTCACCGTCCCCGGCAGGCACTTCCCAACCGGGGACCGGTTCAAGTTCGATACCGCAAATTATTGTACCGGTGAACATCGCCACGCCTGATGCAGAAGGCAGGATCTACCATGTTGTCCAGGCTGGGCAATCGTTCTGGTCAATTGCGATTGCATACCAAATCACCATCCAGGACATCGAGACCTGGAACAACCTTTCCCGCAACACACCGCTGCAAACCGGACAACGCTTATATATCCCCAATAAGGATACGGAAGGCTATGCCGCGCCGACCCCCATTGGCATGATCGTAGTCCAAACCCCGAACGCAGATGGCAAAATCATCCATGAAGTACAGCCCTATCAAGCGTTGATCATGATTGCTGATGCATATAACATCACAGTGGAACAAATATTGGCGTTGAATGGCCTTCAGGAGGATTGGCCGTTGCAGGTTGGGCAGAAACTTTTGATCTCCCCGGGCAATGTCACCCCCAGCCCGACCTTGAGCGCCATCCAGATGCTTACCCCTGAGGCGGACGGCAGATACTACCATACGGTCCAAAGCGGCGAAACACTTTCGTGGATCGCCGGCTTATATGATGTTCCAATTTCGGATTTGATGAACTGGAATGGACAGAGCAACAATTCCATCATCCGTTCCGGCCAAAAATTGCTCCTGCTTGTTACCCCACCTGTAACGCCGACACCCACTCCCAGTCCAATAACGACCACACCCTCGCCTTATCCATCCGCCACCCAGTCGCCAACAGCAACTCCATCAAGCGCTGTCACAGAGTCCCCGGTACGCGGATTCGACCCGGGTCTTATTTTAGGGTTGATCACCATTGTGATTGGGGTTGGCGGACTGCTTTGGTGGAGAATGTCACGCAGAAATTAGATATTCACGGCGTACCCTTCGAGTAATTTAGAATCATCCTTCTTCATGTCATTCTGAGGAGCAAAGCATTGAGGCCCTTCGCCAAGAGTGCATATTCAAACGCTCCCTGAATTACGAATTACTCTTCAAACGGTATAATCCCACCCATATGAAACGTTACATCCTCTTCACCGTCTTCATCTCCGGCATGACCACACTCGCCGCAGAACTCGCCGCCGGGCGTCTGATCGGCAACGTGTTCGGAACGAGTAACATCGTTTGGGCGAGCATCATCGGGCTGATCCTCATTTACCTGACACTCGGTTACTTCCTCGGCGGCAAATGGGCGGACGCCAACCCCATTCCCGCCGCGATGTACCGCGTCCTTGCGTGGGGCGCGTTCACGCTGGGACTCGTCCCTTATATCGCGGGATCAGTCCTCAGGTCCGCGGCGAACGCTTTTGATGCGTTGAACATTGGCATCCTGGGCGCGTCGTTCGCTGCAGTGTTGATCCTGTTCATCGTCCCCATTACATTACTCGGAACGATCTCCCCCTTCGCCATCCGCTTGCTGGTGAACGATACCGCGCATGCAGGTCAAACCTCAGGTCAAATTTACGCGATCTCGACACTTGGCTCCTTCATCGGGACGTTCCTGCCAACGCTGGTCACCATCCCCGCCATCGGTACAACCAAAACATTTTTATTGTTCAGTCTCATGTTATTGTTTGTCGCGCTGGCCGGGCTTGGAAAATTTGCCGGCCGAAAAGAAATGTTCAAATACTTGTGGATGCCGGCCCTGATTGCAGTCATTGCGGTACTCGCGGCAAATCAAACCGTCAAAAATAATGTGGGGCAGGTGTACGAAACCGAATCGGCTTACAACTATATTCAAGTAAAACAACAGGGCGATTTCACATTATTACGCCTGAACGAAGGGCAGGGCGTGCATTCGGTCTACAATCCCAACACACTGCAATATGATGGTCCCTGGGATCAATTCCTTGCCAGCCCGTATTTTTACGAGAACCGCAGTCCGTCCGATATCAAACGCGTCGCGATTGTGGGCCTCGCCGCAGGCACAACCGCGCGCCAGATGAACGCAGTCTATGGCGACATTCCCATTGACGGATTTGAACTCGATCCAAAGATCGTCGAAGTGGGACAAAAATATTTCGGCATGATGATGCCGAATCTTAATATCATCATCGGCGATGGACGCCTCAATCTTGAACGAAGCGAACATAAATACGACATCATCGCCGTGGACGCGTACCGCCCACCGTACATTCCTCCACACATGACAACTCAGGAATTCTTCAAGATCGTCGCTTCACACTTGACGGACGACGGAGTCCTGACCATCAACTCTGCCTCGATCCCCGGTGACCGCCGCCTGATCAACGGATTGGCAACCACGATGGCAACGGTCTTCCCGTCAATTTACACAGTGGACATCCCCGGCTCGCTGAACACGATGATCTTCGCTACAAAACAGGAAACGAAAGCCGAAAACTTCGCGGCAAATTTGTACGCTTTATCCAATGATCCAAGCATCAATCCGCTGTTGATCCACACTATGCAAGTGACATTTGCCGGGCTCAAAACGGATTACGAAACCACCACTGTCTTCACCGACGACCACGCTCCCATCGAATGGATCGTCAACGACATGGTGATGCGGTTCATCATCGGCGGCGGAACGGAGTATTTGCAATGAATAAGGTGAAAATCCTTTCCTGGCTCGTCGCCATCCTCGTTCCCCTCGCCCTTATCGGACTTGGTCTGCGCGTTCTGCTCACGCCGACTTTCCTTCAGGTCGAATACAACATGCCCTACTTCCCGCCTGACGAATATGGCTTCACAAAGCAAGACCGGTTGAAGTGGGCGCCATACGCCGTAAACTATCTTACTAACAATGCAGATATTTCCTATCTTGGCGACCTCACGTTCGAGGATGGGTCACCGCTCTACAGCGAACGCGAGCTTAGTCACATGGTTGACGTCAAGGTGGTTACACAGGATGCACTGCGCGTTTGGTATGTATCTATGGCATTCCTACTCCTGCTTGGAGTGTGGGGATGGTTCGGGCACTTCGTCTCCGCTCAGTATGATTGGTGGGAAAGCTACCGGCTGGGTTTGATGCGAGGTGGCTGGCTCATGGTGGGACTCGCCGTCACGATCGCGATCATTGCCATCGTTGGCATTGTCATCGATCCAAATATTTTCTTCAGTTTTTTTGCCGGGTTCCATACCCTGTTCTTCGAGGGCGATTCCTGGCTGTTCCTGTTCTCCGATACGCTGATCCGCCTGTTCCCCATCCGCTTCTGGCAGGACGCGTTCCTG